>DASZZU010000314.1:0-28151 GCA_035544855.1 Gemmatimonadaceae bacterium
GTCGGCGCGGCGTTAATGATCTTTTCTCTCTACAGCTGGCTCCTGAGCCCGCTCGAGCCGGAGCACCACTAGACAATGACCGCATCCGCAACGCACGTGAGCGCGCCCGCACCACACCACTACACGACGCTGGGTCTCGACAGCCGGAAGATCGCAATCTGGGCCTTCATCGGCTCCGAGTGCATGCTCTTCGTCTCGTTGATATCGACATATCTGATTTACAAGGGACGGAGCATAGTCGGTCCCTTCCCGCACGAGACGTGGACGGATCCTGCCACCGGACGCGTCCTCAAGCCGATCCTCAACATTCCCGTTACTTCAGCGTCGACGTTCGTTCTTCTGATGTCGTCGCTGTTCATGGTGCTGGCGTTGGCGGCGGTGCAGAACAAGGAAAAGCCAAAGCACACGAGGGGTGAGCGGATCCTCGGCAACTCCAAGCTATGGCTGTGGATGACGGCAACCGCCGGCACGACCTTCCTCGGGTTTCAGGCATTCGAGTTCACGTCGTTCGTCCACGAAGGACTCACGATCAGAACGAACCTCTTTGGCTCCTCGTTCTTCACTCTCACCGGTTTCCACGGCGCCCACGTGACCGCGGGCGTGCTGTGGCTGGTTACGCTTCTCGCGATCGACTATCGGCGCGGGCTCGGCTCGCGTGACTCACTGCTCGTGGACATAGCCGCGCTCTACTGGCACTTTGTCGACGTCATCTGGATCGTGATCTTCACTCTCGTCTACCTCATCAAGTAACGGCAGGAACGATGGATACCCACGCCAGCGCCACCAATCTTCCGGATTCCGCAGAAGCGCACGCTCATGCTCCGGGCGGGGAGGAGGAGCACGCGCATCCGACCTGGTCTATCTACTGGAAGGTCGCGCTCATTCTCGCGCTCATCACGGTCGGTGAGGTATGGGCGTATTACATACCGTCATTCGTCGCGGGCCGCGGCTTCGTGCCGACACTGTTGTTTCTTTCCGGGCTCAAGTTCACGATCGTTGTGATGTTCTACATGCATCTCAAGTACGACCACCGGATTTTCCGGGTGCTCTTCACCGGGCCGCTCCTTGTGGCCGCTATCACGCTGATCGGGTTGATGTTCCTCTTCGGACATCTCTTCATCAAGATCATGTAGCATGTTGTTCCTGGCGCTGCTCCATCCCATCGTCAACCTCAGCTCGTGGCGATGGTCGATTCACCCGAGCACCGTCATCGGCATCGCAGCGCTGGGCGCAGTTTATTTCTGGGCTGCGAATCGCCTACAGCGCCAGCCTAGCCGCGCACAGAAGATCTATTTCTTCTCCGGACTGCTGGTGATGTTTGCATCACTCAATGGTCCGATTCACGACCTGAGCGACGACTATCTCTTCAGCGCTCACATGGTGCAGCATCTTCTGCTCACCCTCGCGATGCCGCCGTTGCTTCTCGCCGGCATGCCCGGATGGATGCTTCGGCCAGTACTCACGAATCGGTTCATCGCGCCGCCAGCGCGTTTTTTCACGCGCGCTCCCATAGCGTTCGTCGTCTTCAATCTCGTCATCGCCGCGTGGCATGTACCTCCGCTCTACAACGCCGCGATGGCGAATCACAACATTCACATCGCCGAGCACCTGATGTTCATGGTCGCCGCGGTGCTAATGTGGTGGCCCCTTCTGAGTCAGGTCCCCGAATTTCCGCGGCTCGCCTATCCGGGACAGATGCTGTACACCTTTCTCATGAGCATCCCCATGTCGATTGTCGCGGTCTACATTGCGATGTCGGACCACGTTCTCTATCCGGCCTACGCCGCGGCGCCGCGAGTGCTGCCCATCTCGCCGCTCGAGGATCAGCTGCTCGGCGCGCTCATCATGTGGATCCCGGGCGGGATCATCTTCTACATCATCATGACAGTGGTGTTCTTCAAATGGAACGCCCGCGGCGAAGACTCGACCGCGGGCGCGCAGGTGGACTGGAAACCGTCGACGGCCTAGTCGTCGGTTCCCTCCAGCGCCTGCTTCAGTTGTCGATTGAGCTTGGGGTGCGTCCGCCACAGGTATCCGAGCATCATCCCCGACGCGAGAAGATTGGCGATGAAGATCTGCGGCCACGCCAGGTCTCCCAACGCTGAACTCGCGAACGCCGCGGCGATCATGTAAAAGCCCAGCGTCATCATCACGAATGCCACCAGCAGACCGGCCAGGATCGCCGGCGTTCGCTCGGCCTGGTGCACGATCACAGTCAGAACGATTCCCACAACGAAGAAAGCGACGTAATGGAAGATCGTGTAGCCGAGAAGGTGAATGAAAGCGGTGTCGCCCATCATGTTCTTGCCAAGAACACTTACGACGCCCTTGCCGAGGAAAATCGGCGTGTAGAATGCGTGGCCGGCAATCACGTCAACTATGAGGAACCAGACAGCGATTGCGGTGGCGCCGATGAAACCCGTGATCACGCCTTCACGCAAAAAATTGTGGTGCCGCTCAGCCATTCATTCTCCTGATGCGGTTGGACGCCGGTATCTTCGGGGAAAATACCTTCCCGCCGGGTATATTCCAAGCGAACAGCAGGTCAACAGCGAAATGTTTCACGCTTGAGCGGTGGCACCTTTCTCGCCATCCGAAGCGGCTTCGTTAGCGTAGCTGACAAATCGCAATTGAAAAAGGGATAGATGTTCTCTCGCAAAATCCGGATTGCCATTCTGGTGGCGCTGACGATATGCGGCGCCACACCGCCAATCCTCGAAGCACAGACAAGAAAGAGAGCGACGACAACTCGCCGCAGAGTGCGGAGGCGAAACCCGAACCGCCCTCCGGCAGCGCCCGTCGTGCGATATACCGTGCTGAGAAGCTCCGCCGATGTCGCTTCCATTCTGAGCGGACTCACCGCGCGGACTCGCAGCGGGATGTGGGGAGCGATGGTTGTTTCCCTCACTCGCGGCGATACCCTCTACGCTGAAAATGCGGGCGAGGAAATGCAGCCTGCCTCGACGATGAAGCTCTTCACCAGCGCCATCGCCCTGGAGCGCTTCGGACCCAACTACCAGTTCAGCACCGACGCGCTTCGCGACGGACCGGTCGGTCCCGACGGGACGCTCAACGGAAACATCTACATCAGGGGCGATGGCGATCCCGCGCTATCCGGAAAATTCCTCCCCGGTGGTCCGTCTGCACCGATGAACCGACTCGCGGATCTCGTCGCGCAGCAGGGAATCAAGCACGTGACCGGGAGCGTCGTCGGCGATGCGTCCGGGTTCGATGACCAGAAGATTCCGGAGGGATGGCTCACGCGTTATCTGCAGGCATCCTACGCCGCGCGGGTGTCGGCGCTTTCGCTGAATGAGAACCTGATTGCCGTTTCCGTTTCGCCCTCAGCTCCGGGACAGCCCGCAACGGTGGTGCTCGAGCCTTCGACCAGTGCGATTCCACTCGTTGCGAACGTGCGCACGGTCGCGGGCGGCGGTGCGCGGTTGGGATTCAGGAAATTCGGTGACGGAACGATTCAGGCGAACGGCTCGATTGGCACCAGAGCCGGCACTCGCAAGTACGTCTATATCGTCGAGGATCCCGCGAGCTTTGCAACGGGTGCCTTCAGAAACGCGCTGATCGCACGCGGCATCCGCGTCGACGGTGGCATCCAACTCGGCAAGGCTCCGCCGAATGCCGCAAAGATCGCGAGCCTTCGCTCGCCTCCCCTCGCCAGCATGATCGCCGCAATGAATCGGGAGAGCATCAATCACTATGCTGAGCTGTTGTTTCGCAATGCGGCACGAGGGCCAAAGCGGGACATAGTCGGCAGCGTCCAAACCGCCAGCTCGTTGCTGGATGAGTTTTTCGCCACGAAGGTTGGCGCGGATACGACCCGGCTGGTATTCGCCGATGGCAGCGGTCTCTCGATCCTGGACCGGGTGACGCCGCGCGCCCAGGTCCAACTGCTGGGCTATGCCCATCGCGCCTCATGGGGTCCCTGGCTGCACTCCTCCCTTCCTGTTGCGGGCGACTCGGAGCTCCTCAGACATCGTATGCGGAACACGCCGGCTGCGGGAAATCTGCACGCAAAGACGGGTACTACCAACGACGTTATTGCGCTGGCGGGGTACGTAACGGCAGTAAATGGTGAGGTCCTGGCCTTTTCGTTTCTTTACAATGGCAGGGACCGCTGGATCGCCAAGTCCATGATCGATGTGATGAGCGAAAGCCTCGCTAGCTTCGGCAGATGAGTGGCGAGAATCTCCTCAACCGCCGGGAGCTTCCATCTGACTCGCAAGTTTGCGTAGTCGTTCGCGGTGAGCTGGACGAGCAGCGGCCGCTTCGTCGAATCCAGCCACATCATGACGTCGCGCAGCTTGGCTTCGTCGAACGCGGTGCACCCCGCTGTGTGCGAATCTGGTCCCGCCCAGATGTGGAGAAAGATGCAGGAGCCACGTCCCTTCACTGGCGGAGCCGCGTTGTATCCGACGATCACTCCGATCTTGTACTGAGCGACCTGCCGCATGTGCTCGGCGCTGTTCCAATCGACGCGCAGGACCGACGCCCTGTCTACGACGGTGTTGTAGTGAGCGGAAGCAGTATCATCGACGCAGTCGGCGGTGGACAGCAATTGAACGTAAGGCAGCTTCACGCTCTGCATCGAGTCGCGTGGCGCAAAACCGAACGCGGTGTCGAGCGGAAAGATTCCAGCCGGCGCTTTTCCGTCGCCTTCGTGCTTGTGTGGGCCTTCGGCTGAAACGCCGTCGAACCCTACGCCCCAGGCGATTCCGGTACGGCCGACGACCACCGGAATCGCGGACTCGAGCGACCGCCACTCCGATGTCGGCGTTGCGCGCTCGAAGCGCTGGATTGTTCCGGTGATCGACGTCCAATTGGGGGTGATCACCAAGACGATCTGCTCGGACGCGTCGAGCAACGCATGCGGGTTCACTCGCATCTGCGGGTGACACCCGAGGAGGCAAATGACGGCAACAAGTATGGACTTCGCTCTATTCCAGTGAATCATCCACCGCCGCAATTGGACAGTTTCGCCTCGACAGTGCTACAATAACGCCATGCCAAACGTGAACTCGCCCGAGACTGCCTCGTACATCCTGCAGATACTCGTGTCGGCATTCCTTGCAATCTTGTTCCTGCAATCGGGAATCGACAAGGTCGTAGATCGCCGGGGGAACCGGGAGTACCTCGATCAGCATTTCGCGAAAAGCCCGTTGGCTGGAACAGTCGGGCCAATGTTCGCCCTGATCACGATCTTGGAGGTGTCCGCGGGCGCATTGAGTGGAATGGGTTGCGTGGTACTGATCCTCACGCGCGATCCCACGGTCGCATTCCTCGGCGCTGTAGTCGCGGGGATCAACCTGTGCGCGCTTTTCTTTGGACAGCGCGTAGCGAAGGATTACGTCGGGGCCGCGGCGGTGGTGCCGTACTTTCTGCTGGCGATCACCGGGATTTACCTGCTGGCTGAGCACTAACGTCGTTGGTGCATCAACCGCAGTACTCTACTTCATCTGCTTGATCACCACGCCCCGTTTCGCCAATTCCTTGATATATTTCTCCGCGGGAATTGCTTCATCGGGCGTGAACACCCCTGCCTTCCCAATTTCCCCGCGCGCCTGCATCTGCCCGGTGATGGACAGCGAATAGCCGGTTGAGCGCGCCATCGCGCTGATGCCATTCTCTTCGTCGTAGTAGTCCACCATCTCCCAGCCGACTTTCCTGGGCTTCGCACCCTTGGTTCCCTCGGCGACCACGCGCATTGCGACGAGATCATACGCGTTCGGCTTTGTGAGACGGGGACCCATCGCCGCGACGACCAGATCGCGCGGGACGACTTTCATTCCTTTCACATCCACTGGAGTAAGCTCGAGGAGTCCGAGCTCCCGAATCGCTTCCATGATCCGCGCGTGTCCGGGGTAGCGGAGAGTCTTGTACTCCATCGTGGGAATCTTGCCTTCGTAGCGGAACGCCATGGTCGAGAGACCGCCGGCGGTGTGGAAACCTTCGAGCTCACCGACTGATCCATCGAAGCGGACCACTTCGATTTCCGACAACGCCGTGACCTGGGTGCGCTTGCCGCCGCGGAGGACCCACGACAGAGTCGTGTAGTAGTCCAGAACGCCTTCGAGGGAATACACGATCTGATAGTTTAGTGGCGGCTCCGGTTCCTGCGGCAAGCCGCCCACGAAGATCCGCACGCTCTCCACCGTGTCCAGCTGATTGATCGCGTGCTCGGCGAGGATGTTCACCATTCCGGGCGCTAGACCGCAATCCGGAATGACTGTGATGTTCTTCTTCTTCGCTTGCGCGTCGAGAGTCTTCTGCTTGAAGACGATCTCCGTGTTCCCGCCAAGGTCGGAGAAGGGCACCCCCGCCTGCACCGCGAGCGCGGCGAGATCGTAGTTGAAGTAGTAGGGGATCGCGCTCATCGCCGCATCGGACTGACGCATCAGCGCGAGCACTGCTTCCTTGTCGCGCACATCGAGAGGCGTGAAGATCAGCCGCTCGCCCGAGTACGGTGCCAGAAACTGCGCCAGATGATCCGTGTGCAGATCGGCGAGGCGAACTTCTTTTACATCGGGATTTTGCAATAAATCATAAGCGCAGGCCGAGCCTTGAAGGCCGGCGCCGAGAACTAACATCCGCATTACGTTGAGATCTCCGGGAATTTGAGCTGGACTCGCTCTTGCAATTTATGCGTACGTTGTGCTTCCCGTTACCCCGCGTACGCAGAGGGAGAATTGATGACGGCACAGGTTGACACGACTGACTGGCGCGAGCATCTGCTCGACCGGCCCGAACAGATAAAACAGCTCCTCGAGAGCACGCATCGAATCGCGGTGCTCGGCATCAAGCCGGATCCCGATCAGCCCGCGTACTACGTCCCCGAATATGCGCAGCGCGCGGGATACGAGATCGTTCCCGTCCCCGTGTACTACAAGGATCTCGCGGAGATGCACGGCCAGAAAGTGTACCGGAAACTCGCCGACATTCCCGGCGCCATCGACATGGTGAACGTCTTCCGACGGCCGGTGGACATCCCGCAGCATGTCGACGACATCATCGCCAAGAAGCCGAAGTCCGTCTGGTTTCAGCTGGGGATCAGGAACGACGAAGCAGCCGAAAAGCTGGCGCGAGCCGGCATCGACGTTGTGCAGGACCACTGCTTACTGGTGGAGCTTCGGCAGATCGGGCGGTAGATGTCCCGCTGAACTTCAGTTGCGTTTCCGCATTACCACGCAACCGTATAAACGACCGGTTCTACGGCGGGCTCGTTGGGATCCGCCTTGCCTCGGGGCGCAAGCGCGACGATGTAACGACCACCAGCGGTAGCAGCGAGCGCCATCCCCGCGCCAACGACACGCGGCGCGGCTTTGCTCGTCGATCCTGGCGTCGTCTCTACCAGCGTGATCACGCCGCGCTCGCTCTGAACGTTGAAAGTCTGATTCCCATGCTGGATCGGAATGGGCGGCGACTTGCTCATGTCCATCGGTAGGGATCGGTCGAGCGTCGGACCCTGCGTGAATTTCACATCGGCGAGCTTCGAATTCGCTGGCAACGTCCCGTGCAGCGCACCCGTCAGCGGATCGAGAGCAGACCATGTCTGGCTGGGCTCGTTGTCCACAGCTCGGGACGGACTGTTGCCGAGCGCGAGAGTAGATCCGTCGGCGGTCCAGCGAACTCGCCAGCCGCGCGCGACCGGAAAGAGCTTCGGCGCGGCGCTGTCCGCGGCAGCACTCTCGCGCGGATTATCGGGGATGTGAATGACTCCAGCTTGCGCGACAGCGCGCGACATCGACATCCCACTAGAGGCAAACGAGCCGGCGCGTAGCGTGGCGGTATCGATCGAGGTGCGGCGGGAGACATCCGTGAGCAGATCGGTCCCCGTTCCAGCGCCGCCAATCACGCCGTAGGCGCGGCCAAACCCGATCCACTTCCAATCGGGCGACGGCACGACATCCCATACGCTGTCCATCTGCGCCTGGAACCCGCGCGACTCGTCGCCGAAAAAGAAGCCATTCGGCACCGGCTCATTCTCGACCCCACCCGGGTCCGCGATGACCAGGACGGATTTCCTGTCTGGTGAGAATGTCCACATCACGCGCTCCGCCATCCCGTGCGTGCCGCGATTGACGGGCGTGATGGTCACCACTGGAGCAAGGTGTGTCGTGTCGGCAGTCGTCTCTTTCTTGGAGGAGTCGACAAGACAGCCACCGAGGGCGATGAGCGCTACTACGGCAACGTGTTGTGGAGCGCGGCGGGTGCTGGTGCGAGTGGTCATAGTGGTGTGAGAGAGCGTAGACGGGAAGGCTCGGAAGCCCACCCAAAACTACTCAGGCACACACCAGATTACGTCCGCCAGCCTTGGCGCGGTAGAGTGCGCGGTCCGCGCACTCGAGTAGATCTTCCGCCGTCTCGACCTTCGGGACGGGGAAATCGGCGACGCCGATGCTCACCGTGAGGCGCAAAGGCTCGCCCTTTCCGATATCGAACGGGTGCGCCTGGATCTTGTCGCGCAGTCTTTCCGCAAACGCGATCGCGCCCGCCTCGCTGGTCTCGGGAACCGCGATCACGAACTCGTCGCCGCCGTAGCGAGCAACCGCGTCGACGCTGCGCGCCGTGCGCGCGAGCAACAGCGCGACTTCGACCAATACCTGGTCTCCGGCGAGGTGCCCGTAAGTGTCGTTTACTTCCTTGAACGAGTCGACATCGATCATCAGAATGCTCAGAGGCGCGTTGTACCGGCGCACGCGCTCGACTTCAGTGGAGAGCTGGGTGAGGAGCGCGCGGCGATTGAGCAGCTGCGTGAGCGGATCGGTGCGGGCAAGCGCTTCGAGGCGAATGTTGTCGGCCTGCGTCACTTCCACCATGTGGGCTCGGCGCATCGCGTTCATTGCGCTCTTGACCACGGTCTCCGCGAACTCGACGTCGGCCTCGTTGAGCGATGCTTTTTCCGCCGTGCGGCGCAGCAGAAATACCCCGGTGCGATCGAGATCGAGCCGGAACGGCAGCGCGACGATGGAGCGCACCGAGATGACGCTGCCATCTTTCTCCCACGCTTCGCGCAGATCCTTGTAGGCGTCGGAGTGCCAGATGTCGGGGATCAGTACCGGCTTCTCGCTGGCGAGCGCCGCTTCGATCTCGGGGTATTTGTCGAGCTCGACCTGGAGGTTCTCGAGCTGCGGATCTTCGTGAGCTGAGGCCACTGTGCCGTGAGTGTCACCGCACTTGGCGAAGATCACGGAGGAGTGACTCAGGTTGAGTGCGCGGGCGAGACGTCGCGCGAGCATGTGGAACAGCTCCCCCATCGAGAGAGAGCCCATGACATCGTGCAGGATGTCCACGAGCGCCCCGCGCGCAGCCGCCTCCTCGAGGAGACGCTGCACTTCGGCTTCTGCCTTGCGCAGCGCCGAGCACAGTTTCTCGATTTCCTCGAGCTGTGGCACCACGTCAGGACGCTCTTTTATCATTCGTCGGTTAAGGCCTCGACCTGCTCAGTGTCGCTCGCGGGCGCGCCATTTTCCGTCTCGTCGCCTTCCTCTTCTGGGACTACCCGTGCGACGGCTGTAACGACATCTCCTTCGTCCAGATTGACGAGCTTGACCCCTTGGGCGATACGTCCGGTTACCCTCACCTGAGACACCGAGGAGCGGATGATCACACCATGTTTTGTGATGATCATGATCTCGTCGGCAGGGAGAACTTCCATCAGGGCAACAACATCCCCTGTTTTTTCAGTTCTATTGACTGTGATGATGCCCTTCCCGCCCCGCTTCTGCACCCGGTAATCGGCGATATTGGAGCACTTCCCGAGGCCGCGTTCGGTGACCACGAGCAGCGTCGCGTCGCGTTTGACGACGACCATGCCAATTACCGAATCACCTTCCCTCAGCTCGACCCCTTTGACACCGGTCGTATCGCGGCCCATCTCGCGCACATCCATCTCGTGGAATCGCACCGACAGACCGTGGCGCGTCGCGAGCACGATGTCGTTGGCCCCGCTTGTGACCTGCACGTCGATCAGCTCGTCGTCCTTGTCGATCTTGATTGCCTTGATGCCGGTCTGACGGACGTTCGAATACTGCGAGAGCGCGCTCTTCTTCACCGTCCCGTCCTTGGTGCAGAAAAGGAGGAACTGCGTATCGGAGAACTCGCGCACGGGCACCATCGCCTTGATCTGAGTCTCCGGTGAGACATTGATCAGGTTGACGATGGGCTTTCCCTTGGCTGCGCGTCCTGCCTGCGGGATTTCGTGCACCTTGAGCCAGAAGCAGCGGCCGTCATCCGTGAAGCAGAGGATGTAGTCGTGCGTCGAGCCGATGAAGAGACGCTCGATGAAATCCTCGTCCTTCAACCCCTGCCCGCTCAGCCCGCGACCGCCGCGACGCTGCTTGCGATAGGTCGAGACCGAGGTGCGCTTGATGTAGCCGGAATGGGAGATGGTGATGACCATGTCCTCTTCGGCGATGAGGTCTTCGATCGTGAACTCGCCCTCATCGCTAGTGATCTCGGAGCGGCGCTCGTCACCGTACTTGTCGGCCACCTGCTGAAGCTCGTCGCGGATGATCTTCAGCCGGCGCGGCTTGGACGCGAGGATATCCCTCATCTCCTTGATGAAATCCAGGACCTCTTTGAGCTCGGCTTCGAGCTTCTCGATCTCCAGGCCGGTGAGCTTGGCGAGGCGCATGTTGAGGATCGCCTCGGCCTGCCGCTCGCTCAGCTTGAACCGCTTCTGAAGCTGCGCGCTCGCGCTGGGGGTGTCCTCCGCTGCGCGAATGAGCTTGATGACCGCGTCGATGTTGTCGACGGCGATCTTGAGGCCCTCGAGGATGTGCTCACGCTCGAGCGCCTTGTCGAGCTCGAACTGCGTGCGGCGGACGACGACCTGGTGCCGGTGCGCGAGGTAGTGCTCGAGCACTTCCTTGAGCGGCATAATCTTCGGCACGAGCTGGGTCGTGTGTGAATCGGGCACGAGCGCCAGCATGATGACGCCGAAGGTCGACTGCATCACGGTGTGCTTGTAAAGCTGGTTGAGCACCACGCGCGGAATCGCATCGCGCTTGAGCTCGATGACGACGCGCATGCCGTCCTTGTCGGATTCGTCGCGGAGCGCCGAAATTCCCTCGAGCTTCCCTGCCTTCACCAGCTCCGCCATGTCGGCGATCAGCTTTGCCTTGTTGACCTGGTACGGCAGCTCGGTGACCACGATCTGGGACTTGCTCGAGGATTCCTTTTCCTCGATCACCGCGCGCGCTCGCATCACGATGCGGCCGCGTCCCGTCTCCTGGTAATCCTTGATTCCCGCGCGGCCATAGATGTAGCCGCCAGTCGGGAAGTCGGGACCCTTGACCAGTTTTCTGATGTCGCCGGGTGTCAGCTCCGGATTGTCGATCAACGCGGTAAGCGCGGCGACCACTTCGCGGAGATTGTGAGGCGGAATGTTGGTCGCCATGCCGACGGCGATGCCCGACGAGCCGTTGACGACGAGATTGGGGATCGCCGAAGGGAGAACTTTCGGCTCCTGCAGCCTGTCATCGAAATTGGGCGCGAAATCGACTGTGTTCTTGTCAATGTCGGCCAGCATCTCCATCGCGACGCGGGTGAGGCGCGCTTCCGTGTAGCGATAAGCCGCGGCAGGATCGCCATCGACGCTGCCAAAATTTCCCTGCCCATCGACCAGCGGGTAGCGGAGCGAGAAGTCCTGCACCATGCGCACGAGCGCGTCGTAGACCGAGCTGTCGCCGTGCGGGTGATATTTGCCGAGCACGTCGCCGACGACGGTCGCGGACTTCTTGTAGGGGCGTCCCGGAACGAGACCGAGCTCGTTCATCGCGTAGAGCACGCGCCGGTGCACAGGCTTGAGTCCATCGCGCACGTCGGGCAGCGCGCGAGAAACGATGACGCTCATCGAATAGTTGATGAACGATTCTTTGATTTCTTCGTGAATGAGGCGCGGAAGAATGCGCTCTCTGTTGTTCGGAGCCGTCATTAAATGGAGTCTTTGCTTCTGTTTCGGAGGCGAGGGCGGGAGGACATGAATGCCTTCCGTTGCGAGTAGCCATTAATGTACTGCTAGTGGTGCCGAAAATCAACCTCCAGCTGATGAGCTAAGTCTTTATTTTACAAAGACTTAGAACCAGCCTACTGCTGAGCTTCAACGGACTTGTTGGGTCGGGCCACAATTGTGACCGTCGGGGCGTCAAGTGTTTCCCAGCCAAAGCCGGCAGAGTAACATCTCCCGCCGATTTCTTTCCATCCCCTCCGGAAAACCTCCGGTAGCTCAACGGGCTGTAAATCGTCTTTTACATGATGCCCACGTCCCTAGATGGTGTCACGCCAATCAGGTCTGCGTCAGCCGTGAACGCGGCCACTCCGCGTGCGCGCGCCAAATACCTCCCTTTCCCTCGGCTCGAGAGCATTCGGAGCAGAATCCTCGCGTTCGCTGTTGTGGCGGCGCTCCTCCCATCCGGCGTCATGCTGAGCATTTCATACTCTCAGAATCGGCGTGCGCTGGAAAAGAAGATCACGGAAGATCTCCTCTCGGAGAGCGCTCAGAGCGCACGGGCGACGGGCGTCTGGCTCAGGGAGCGCTTGTACGACCTGCGCGTGTTCGCCGGCTCGGATGAAGTCGCGAACACCCTTGACCGTCCGGTCAGCCACGCCCGGGGCGCTACGATTGCGACTACCTCACAGGCCGAGGGAAGGCTCCGGGATTATCTGCTCTCTCTGCACGAGCGATTCAGCGATTTTGAGCAGCTCATGGTGCTGGATCTGGATGGGAAGGTCGTGGCGAGCAGCGGAGAAATCAGCCTGATCCGGCTTCCCTCCGACTGGCAGGCAATTCTGCGTTCGGAAACGCAGATCGTCGGAGAAGTGTACTGGGATGCGAAAACGGGAAGGGCCAAGCTCGTCGTGGCCGTTCCTGCCCAACGCGCAGATGGACGAATCATCGGCGCGTTTGCGGCGGAGCTGAACCTGGCGCCTGTCAGGCTCCTGCTTCGCTCATTCTCACCCTACAGCAGCGGAGCGATCTTCCTGGTTAACACCAAGGGCTATCCGATCGCCAGCTCGGAAGGGATGACGTCGGTCCTCGTCAAAACGCGAATGGCGCCGCCGACAATGAAGAAGCTGCTCCAGAGTGCGCGCGCTCCCTTCCCATACACCAGCTTCGGCGGTCGGGACGTCATCGGGACGCTCGAGCACGTCCCGCAAGTGAACTGGGCGATCATATCGGAGATATCAGCGGAATCGGCCTTTCAGCAGGTCCGCCACTTCCGCGACGTTGCTTTGCTCGTAATCGCGCTGCTCCTCGTTCTCGTGGCGGCAAGCGGGTATCGTCTGGGCCTTCTGATTGCTCGTCCTCTCGACCGCCTGACGAAGGCCGCCGGCGAGGTCGCGGCCGGAGACCTTGCTGTTGACTTGCCGGAAGCGCCGGGTGGCGGTGAGGTCGGGTACCTGACCGACGTCTTCAATCACATGGTGTCCCGTCTTCGCGAAGGACGCCACGAGCTCGAAGTGATCCACGAAACTCTGCGCAAGAAGAACGAGGAGCTCGAGCTGCTCTCCACCATCGACAGCTTGACCGGTCTCGACAACCACCGCGAGCTGATGCGGCGCCTCGACGAAGAAGAGGCCCGGTGCAAGCGCGAGCGCAGAAGCTTCTCGGTTCTGGTCGGCGATGTCGATCACTTCAAGCAGTACAACGACGCGTTCGGCCACCCCGCCGGCGACGAAGTTCTGAAGACGATCTCCGACATCATGCGTGAGTCAGCACGATCGAAGGATTGCGTCGCTCGCTACGGTGGTGAGGAGTTCGTCGTGTTGATGCCCGACACTGGTCCAGCCGACGCACTGGAGCTGGCGGAGCACATCCGGGCGCGCGTTGCGGCCAAGAAGTTCACGGGTCGTAAGATGACGTTGAGCATCGGCGTCGCAGCATTCCCCGAGGACGCCGAGAACGCCGAGGCGCTCATATCTATCGCCGACGAGGCGCTCTACCAGGCGAAACGAGAAGGGCGCGATCGTGCGATCCGCGCCCGGAAGCTGGCAAAGACTGGAAGCTGATTAGGGTCGGGAGACGAGTGTGCGGAAGATCCAGCCACCGCGCCCGGTTTCATCAGTGATTCGAATCCACTCGTCGGCGTAGGAAAAGCCCGTTAGCGTTGTGCCGGAATCCGCGGCGAAGACAATGGGAAAGTTGGTGCCGGGACCGCCACGAACGTTTCCGCGAGTAGTAGTAACGAGCTTGAGGGGAACCGCGAACGGCGTCTCACCTGGCCGTGCATTCTCGCGAGCTCCAACCGACAGTCGCCCACGATACGAGGACGCCAACGTTTTTGCCTGATTCGCCAGGTAGAGCGCACCGCCATAGTTCGCCTTGTTGAATTCGGTCGCGGCCTGGCGCACGAGTCGCGTAATCTGGGTGGCTTCGGGCGGCTCCTCCTGGGAGCCCGACTTCATCGTTTGGAGAGCGACCTCTGCTTCCGCCATGGCAGACGCTGCCTGGGCGCGACTCGCGACCGACTGTAGCTTCGCCATCGCGCGCACCACTTCCGCGCGGGTATCCTCGAGCTTGGTCTGAAGATCCTCGATCTGCGCGTCCCTCGCCAAGAGCTGGAGCTCGAGGCGGGCAATTCGCTTGTCCTGTTCCGGGTCTCGCACGGCGACAGTGTCGCGAATCACGCGAGGCAGCTCGAGGGGCTTCGGCTGCGGCTGGCAGGCCGCGCCGATTGCTGCGACAGCCAACAGTGCAAAGCATGAACGCAAGAGCGGAAATCCTCCCGGATCTGAGAGTCTCATATTTGTTTGGCGAGCGAGGCACATTTCGGCAGGCTACGCCCTTGAGAGTAATACAAAACCGGTAACGGTCGCGCCAGCCTCCGCGCGCCGGGCATGCAGACCGGCGTTTGGGGTAGCTAACGAACTGTATCTCCGACGACCAGATTCAGGGGATAGCAACGTAACAGGTCCCCGCAGATGTCACGGCCCTTCCTTTCCGAACGATCGTAGTGCTTCGAAAGCTCAGCTGGGCCGTCTGCGCATCGGGCTTCGCTGCGTTTGCGTGCGCGCACGGGCCGCGCGTCGCCGGTTTGACGGAAGCCGCACAGCACACCGCGCATACTGGGGTCTGCTACGAGGTCTTTGTCCGCTCGTTTGCTGATGCCGACGGGGATGGCGTTGGGGATCTGCGCGGTCTGATCTCGCATCTCGACTACATCAACGACGGAAATCCGCAGAGCACGACCGATCTTGGCGTGAGCTGCGTTTGGCTGATGCCGATCGCCAAATCGGTGAGCTATCATGGCTACGACGTGACGGACTACTACCATGTAGATCCGCGTTACGGCACCGACGAGGATTTTCGCGAGCTGATCAGAGCCGCGCATAGCCGCGGCATCCGCATCATCGTCGACTTCGTTCCCAACCATTCGTCGAGTGACCATCCCTACTTCCAATCAGCCCTGAACGATCCCGCGAGTCCATATCGCGCGTGGTACCGATGGTCTATTGTGAACCCGAATCAACCAGGGCCGTGGGGTCAGGAGGTGTGGCACAAGTCGCCGGTGCGCGACGAGTACTACTACGGAGTGTTCTGGCACGGGATGCCGGATCTCAACTACGGGACCCCTGCTGTAGTGCAGGAGATGCAGAAAGTGACAGCGTACTGGCTGACGGAGATGGGCGTTGACGGCTTTCGGTTCGATGCGATCCCGTATCTGGTCGAGGAAGGAGATCAGCTTAAGCACACGCGTGGCACTCACGAGGTTTTGCGCGTGCTTGGGGACGCGATTCGGCGTGAGGCGCCGACCTCTTTCACCATCGGCGAGATGTCGGACGGTTCGGTTGATGTCCTCGCGTCGTATTACCCGGATCAGCTCGACGCCTACTTTGCGTTCGGTGTTGCGGGAGGAACCGTCGAAGCGGCACGCACGGGTAATGCGGCTCCGTATGTTCAGTCAACTCGTGAAGCGAACGGCAAGCTCCCCGCCGGTCGATGGTCGCCATTTCTCACCAACCACGACCAGCCGCGCACGATGACGGTGCTTTCCGACGTTGCGCGAGCCAGAGTCGCGGCGAGCGCGATGCTCATGCTGCCGGGAATCCCCTTCGTTTACTACGGCGAAGAGATCGGGATGATGGGAAGCAAGCCCGACGAGCAGATACGAACTCCAATGCAGTGGAGCAGCACGGCGGGCGCTGGATTCACAGGCGGGACCCCGTGGGAAGCTCCCCAACCTGATTGGGCTTCGAGAAACGTGGCCGCGCAGGACGGCGATCCCGCATCACTGCTCAATCACTACCGCAGACTGATTCATCTTCGAAATCAGCACTCGGCGCTCAATGCCGGGGATCTCGCGATGGAGACGGCGAGCGATGCCGCGGTTGCGGCGATAGTGCGGCAGTCTCCCGAGGAGACAATCCTCATCGCGCTGAATTTTGGCGACCGGCTGATCGATCGCGTCGGTGTTGCCCTCGCACCCGCATTGCGGGGTGGGCCATTTCGACTGGAGCCGCTCTACAGTGATCCGTCGAGTGCTTGCGTCCCTGTGGGGATTTCCGCCGACGGCGCCGCGATTACGCTTGGACAGGTGACGCCGCATAGTTTCTGCGCCTTCCGCATCCTCGGCAGCTAGACTTCGCTTTCCTCGCCGATTACGGGTGTCACTGCCGAGCGATCTTCTTCGCCGGTGCGGATGCGATACACTTTCTCGACCGGCAGGACGAAGATCTTGCCGTCGCCTACCTCGCCAGTCGCCCCGGCCGAAAGAATCGCCTTCACTGTTGGGGCCACGAAGTTGTCCGAGACGCCGATCTCCAGGCGGACCTTGTCGTGCAGCTCCACCTTGACCGTCATGCCGCGATAGGTCTCGACCGCTTCTGTCTCTCCGCCGTGCCCGCGGACTCTACTGATGGTGAGCCCTCGCACCTCGGCCCGGTACAACGCCTCGAGAATTTCGTTGAGCCTTTCCGGTCGAACGATCGCTACGACGAGCTTCATATATCAGCCTCGGTCAACGTGAACGAGAATCGCGCCTTCGCCCCTGCTGTACGCTTCTTCCCCGTGTTGGGTGACGTCCATTCCGATCCCCTCGTCTTTCGCGCTCGCGCGAAGAGGCGCGACCAGCGCTACCAGCTTGAGGATTACCCACGTTCCAACGACGCTGTAGAGAATCGTGGCAATTACCGCGACGAACTGGACACCGAGCTGCGAGAGATTGCCAAAGAGCGCACCATCGGCTGTTCCATTCCAGCTTCGTTCCGCGAGTACTCCGGTGAGCAACGCTCCAACGATCCCCCCGACCCCGTGCGCCGATACGACGTCGAGTGAGTCATCGAGCCTGGTGCGCGCTCTCCAGAGGAGCGCGAAGTAGCTGGGAGCCGCGGCGATTCCGCCGATCGCGATTCCGGAGAGTGGGCTCACGAAACCCGCCGCGGGAGTGATCGCGACGAGCCCCACCACGATTGCAGTCGCTGCTCCGATCGCCGTCGTCTTTCTCGTGCGCATCATATCCAGCAGACTCCACACGACCAGGGTCGCCATCGGCGCAAACATCGTATTGGCGAAGGCGAGCGCCGCCGATGCATTCGCCGCGAGGGCGCTGCCGCCGTTGAAGCCGAACCACCCGAACCAGACGAGGCCAGCGCCAAGCAACGTGAAAGGCACGTTTTGGGGAATGATCGCCTGCCGCGCGTAGTCCTTCCGTGCGCCCAGTACCACGGCGACCACAAGTGCCGCCGCTGCAGCGTTGATGTGAACGACGGTGCCTCCTGCGAAATCGAGAGCGCCGAGCTTACCCAGCCAGCCTCCTCCCCACACCCAGTGCGCGATCGGCGCGTAGACCACGACCGACCAGAGCGTGATGAAGGTGAGGTACGGACCGAAGCGCATGCGCTCGACGATCGCGCCGGAGATGAGTGCGGCAGTGATTACTGCAAAGGTCGCCTGGTATGCCGCGAACAGGATGTGGGGGATGGAACCGTGCGCTTCGAGGCGCACGTCGTTGAAGAACGCGTAGCGCAAACCGCCAACCCAACCGGAGCCCGTCGAAAAGGCGAGCGAGTAGCCGATGACGGTCCACGCGATCCCGACGAAGCCGAGTGCGACGAAACTCATCATCATGGTGTTGAGCGTGTTCTTCGCTCTGACCATTCCGCCGTAGAAGAATCCTACGGCCGGCGTCATCACCAGCACCATAGCAGTGGCGACCAGCATCCACGCGGTGTCGGCGGCGTTGATGGTGCTCATGCCGACAGATTATATGCGAAACTACAACTGAAGACTACCTGCCCGGCGCTATCGGCTTGCAAGCTGACGGCCGCGGGCAGGTAGTCTTTGGTTGCAGTTCAAGAATCCTGGCGGATCTTTTCAGGTTACATGACGCGATCTCGATTTACTCTGGCCACCACCGCGGTTTTCGCAGTGACTGCGGGCTGCGGAGGGTACGCTCCGGCGGGCTCACTCGGTGCTCCAGATCCGGCTCTCGCGCGCGGGATCGCGACAGCTGACTCATTGATCAATGCTTCGATCGGCACGCTGGTACCCGGCGCAGTGTTCCTCGTGGCCCGTGATGGACGCGTCGTCCACGAGCGCGCGCTCGGATACGCGCAGCTCACCGATTACGAAGCGCGTCGGCTGGCCACGCCACCCGCGATGCGAACATCGACGATGTTCGACCTGGCGTCGGTCACCAAGGTCATGGCAACGACGATGGCGACGATGCTCCTTGTTGACAGGGGGAAGATCGACCTCGATGCTCCGGTGTCGCGCTACCTGCCCGACTTTCGCGGGGCTCATCTCAACAGCATTACGGTCAGGCACCTGCTGCAGCACTCGGCGGGTCTCGTGCAGTGGCAGCCACTCTATTATCACGCCACGAACGGCGCTCAGACCTACGCCGTGATACGCGACATGCCGCTCCAGTGGGGCGTCGGGGACGCGCGGCACTACAGTGACCTGGGCTTCATGCTCCTTGGCTACATCGTCGAGCACGTGAGCGGGGAGCCGCTCGATGTGTTCCTCGAGCAGAATCTGTATGGCCCGCTCGGGCTAAGGTCGACGACCTTCAATCCCAAAGCACACGGCTTCACCGAATTCGCTGCGACGGAACAGGGCAACGTCTACGAGCGCCACATGGTGTACGATTCGACATTCGGTTATCGCTACAGAAGTGACCCGACGGCGTGGAACGGGTGGCGGCAGTACGTGCTGAATGGCGAAGTCGACGATGGGAATTCGTTCTACGCAAATGCCGGCGTCGCCGGACACGCGGGGCTTTTTTCGACCGCGGCCGACCTCCGAGTGTTGCTCGATCTGTTGGACAACCGCGGCAGCTATAAGGGCCACCAGTACATCCGGCCACAGGTCGTCGACGCGTTTCTTACCCGAGACAAGTATCAGAACTACCTCGGTTGGCAGTCGCCTGGGGGTTTGCCGGAAGGCAGCTTTTCTCACACCGGCTTCACCGGGACATACGTTCTCGGCGTTCCGAGATACGGACTCTCGATCGTGCTGCTCACGAACCGGCAGAACATGGGAACGAACGCGAGCGGATACTTCCCGGATGTCGGTCCGCTACAACAGGCGGTCGCGAAGGCGGTCGTGAATGCCGCAGCGCAAAGCGCGCAGTAGGAATACATGCTAGGCTCCGCGATTGTGTACTCCGGTCTGGTGGTAACCGCGGCGGGAGTGATCCTCGCCATCAGGCCAATCGGAATCGTCTTCACGTGAAGCGCGCGCTAATGAGGTCTTTCCTTCATCCGGGCCCGCGTTAGCCAACCGGTTCTGCGAAAGTAGACGTAAAACGGCAGGCCGAGGGCGATGAGGACGAGGCCCGCAGCGGATTCCACGGGGGACGCCGTCAGGGTGTTGATGACCAGCCAGAGAGCGACCAGCACGAAGAGCGCCGGCACTACCGGATAACCAAGCGCGCGGTATCGGCGCGGAGCAGCAGGCAGCTTTCTTCGCAGCACGAATAGAGAAGACCCGACGAGCGCGGTGAACACCCACACAGCGAAGATCACCGATGTCGTGATCTGATCGAAGGTCCCCGACAGCGCGAGCAGGCACGCCCAGATCCCCTGAAACCAGATCGCGTTCGCCGGCACTCTCGAGGTCGCACTCAAATTCGCCAGCGGGCTGAAGAAGAGTCCGTCGCGCGCCATGGCGAAGGGAACGCGCGCGTTCATCAGAGTGATTCCGTTGAGTGCACCGATCGCCGAGATGATGAAGGCAATCGAGACTATGTGCGCGCCGTAAGACGAGAATGTCTGCGCCGCCTTGGCGGCAACCGGGAGCGCATCGCGATACGCGGTCGAGTTGGCTGTCAGTATCTCGTTGAACGGGAGCGCGTAGAAGTACGCGAGATTCGTGATCATATACACGAGAATCACGATCAGCATACCGTAGATCAGCGCGCGCGGGACGTTTCGCTCCGGTTTGTCGATCTCACCCGCCACCATCGGGACGTTCGACCATCCCTGATACGCCCAGAGAGCCGCAAGCATTGCAGCGCCAAACGCCCCCGATTCCGCGGGCGTGATGCGCGCCGTAACGGGACTCTTCAGATGCTCCCACGATCCCGTGCGTGAAAGGAGAAATGCGCCGAGCACGATGATCGCTATGCCACCCAGCTTTGCGACCGTCGCAACCCACTGCACTCGGCCACCCACAGCAACGCCGCGCGAATTCACGCCGGCAAAGAGAAGAATCACGGCTACCGCCACGACCTGCTGGATACCGAGCCGCCAGTGCACGACCTGCCCCAGCAGGTGAAAATCGTGCGTAGCCCAGACTGCATCGAGCGGAACGAACGAACCGAGGAATGACGCAAGCGCGGTCGAGACAGCGGCGAGTCCTCCGCTCGCTATGAGCATAAGCGACGACCAGCCGAACAGAAACGCAGGAAGATCGCCGTAGGCTTCGCGCAGGAACACGTACTCCCCGCCTGCTTCCGGCATCATTGCGCCTAGCTCGGCGTAGGTCAGCGCACCGGCGAGAGACAGAAGCCCAGCGGCGAGCCAGGCGAGCAGCACCTTCGACGGACTGCCGACGAGCTGCGCCATTGGCGCGGTCTTGAGGAATACCCCCGTTCCAATGACGCTGAGAACGAGAGCGATCGCGTCGCGAAGCGACAGCGCTCTCACCAGCTCTCTTGTCGCGGACGTCGCCTCCACGTCTGGCGACGGGGCGGCGGTCGAGCTCACTCGGGCGGGCGAACTACGTCGTGCGGCCCGGAATTTCGGATGTCGGCGCCGTAGGCCGGTCGCACGTACTCCTCGGTCGTGGTGATTCCTTCGACTCTGTCGAGCTCTCGATTCTCGCGCTCGATGGAGTCGCGCTCGTCCTTGTAGCGACGGTACCAATTGCGGGTGATTTCACCCGCGAGCTCACGATTCCCCAATCCGAAGGAGAGCGACAGCGCCAGTGCGATCGCGCCGAACAGGATCGCGAATGCGGTCGTCACGATCTCGGTGGCGACGCCGAGCTCCTGGAGGGCCATGAAGACGGCGAGCATGACCACGCCACCTTTTCCCACCCTGGCGAGAGTCGGTCCACCGTGCAGTCCGCCTGCGGAGGCCATGATCAGCCCGCCGACAAAACTGCCGAGGACGATTCCGACGATCATGATGACGATCGAAGCGATGACGCTCGGGATGTAGCTGACAAGCTCGGAGAAAACGTTCGCCAGCGATTGCAGGCCGAGCGCGTTGGCGGCGACCAGCATCACCGTGAACATCACGAACCAGAAGACGAGACTCGCAGCCACGCGCGTTGGGTTCACACGCGTGCCGGATCTCTCGACCGCCTGCATCACGCCGCCCTTCTCGAGCATCTGGGTCAGACGGATCCGCCGCATCAACCGGTCGGTGCCCTTCTCGAGCAATCTCGCCAGCAGATAGCCGGCAAAGAGAATGACCAGCGCGCCGAAGAGCGCGGGCACGTAGCGATAGAGCTGCTCGAAGCTTCCCTGAAGCCTTTCGCCGAAGGTGAGTGTCGTCGTGGTGTCCACTAGAACCTCACATTAAATAGGGAGTGATTCCCCGGGGTGCGGGCCGCCAGCAGTGCGATGCTAGCCGGATTGAAAGTTACACGAAAGCGGGGTTGTCCGGCGTCGGGTGCCGCGTCCAGATAGCGTTCGGTGACGATGATCCCGGCGAGACCGCCGGCGGCTGCGAGCCCCAGCACGAGGTGCGGATCCGGATTGTTGGTATTGGTGAGGACGGCAACACCGGCTCCCATCAGTCCTCCAGCTACGGTACCCAGGAAAACACGGCCCCCGTCAGTCCGACTGTGATCGTAACGTTGGACCAGGAAGCGGTCACCGGCGATGATCCCCAGAACTCCGCCTGTGGTCAGCGACGCGGCGACCGCCCGCCCACTGCTTCTTTCACCCAGAAACAATGCCCCAGCCGTGGCCATGCCGAGGAGCGTGCTGCTCCATAACGTCTGGATGTCACCGGGCGTGACGTGGTAGCGCGCGTTGCGCGGATACAGTAGGCCGAGCGGATAGCCGACGATTCCCGAGGCAAGAATCATCGTGACTTCGGCCCGATTCGAGAGCCCGCGCTTGCAGGCCGGGGGGAACGCAGGATCGGGGTTGGGAGTGCATGTCTCCTTCCCTCTGATCGCCTCCGCCGTACCCCACCCGATGAGCGCGCCGACGTCGGAACCGAATGCAGATCCAACTGCGTCGGCTTCCGTCATGCTGCGGCCGGCGCTCAGTCCCACAGCAGTTCCCGCCAATCCACCGACGAACGCTCCGGCAGCCTGCGCGCGACGCCCCCCGCTCAACACGTACATGGTCGCCCAGCCAGCGAGTGTTCCGTTGTGACCCATGTTGAAGGCGAGGTCGCTCTGCGCGCGCGAGATGAACGTTCTCCGCGAGATCTCCGAGGCGGCGAAGAACGTTCCGCCTGCGACGACGAGATATCCGGCTGTAGCCCCTGGGCCGTTGTCGGCAATCGCGATGGAGAACGCGGGTCCGTATGCGATAAGTCCGAGAATCGTCTGGTTCTTGACGAACGCATTGCGCGCCTCGTTCCGCGCAGTGACCACGTCGCGCGGTAGTCGCGACACGATCGCCCGTATCGCGTCTCGATCAGCTGCGCTGAGAGCATAGCGCTCGACGACGCCTGTCCGGCGCCCCACAGTGAGCACGTATGTCGAGTCGTTTGCTGTGTAGAGCCTCGCTTCGGTGAAATCCCCCGAGACGGGCCACCACGGCGCGCGCAACGCTGCGCGCTGGGCGATATACGGCGTCATGATGGGCACCTGTCCGGCGCTGTCGAACGGAATGGGTCGCTCGATTATTTGCGCCGCCATGCGCGAAGCGGGAAACGACAACAATGCGCCGATTGTAACGAGGCGTCGGATCAGATTCATTTGGAGGTTGGCTGAAGGTTAAGTCCGGGTCCCGCGCTGGATATCGAAAATCGCGCTGCGGCGGCACCTGGGGCAGATCAGCCAGTCGCGCCGCCGGGCATAGCCCAAGCCGAAGGAGCCGCCCCCTATTCCGCGACGCGTCATGAAGACTTTGCACCGTGGGCAGATCGGTGTCCTCCCGGTAGTGAATTCGTCGCGGATCTGTTGCAGCTCACCCGCCGCGTACTGAGCCTGCCCGGCGGGCGATGATGGCGCGTCGGCGCCTTTGGAATCGTCAGCTGGCGTCATTCCGGAATCCGCACCACTATCTTCCCGAACTGCTGTCCGCTCTGGAGCCGCTCGAATGCCTGTCGTCCCTGCGAGATATCGAATACCGAGTCCACCAGCGGTGTGAGACGTCCCGCCCGATATTCGTTCGTGATCGCGTCGAACTCTGCATCGTTTCCCATCGTCGAGCCCATGATGTCCCACTGATTCCAGAATAGGCGCCGCACATCCATCTGCACCATTGGTCCCGACGTCGCGCCGCACGTCACCAGCCGGCCACGCTTGCCGAGCGCGCCGAGTGATTGTGGCCAGGTTGCTTCGCCGACGGTATCGAACACGACATCGACTCCGCGTTTTTCTGTTCGCGCCCTGATCTCCTTTCCAACATCGGTAGTCGTGTAGTTGATCACATTCTCGGCGCCCAACCCACGCGCCAGCGCCAGCTTCTCATCGCTGTGCGATGTGACCCACGCCGTTGCGCCAATGTGGCGGACGATCTCCAGCGCCGCGAGCGCAACACCGCCGCCGATTCCCCAGATGAGCACGTTGTCGGTTCTTTTCACCCGCGCGCGCGTGACGACCATCCGCCACGCGGTAAGCGTCGCGAGCGTGAACGCGGCCGCCTGCTCGACCGGCTTGTCCTTCGGAATGCTTCGCGCGTTGCGCGCGGGCACAACGATGTACTCTGCCAGGGTCCCGGGCGCGTGCTCGCCGAGGATTCCGAATTTGACGCAGAGCGAATGCTCGCCCACCTGGCAGTACTCGCACGTGTGGTCGCTCAGGCCCGGGTTGATGATGACGCTGTCGCCCACCTGGAGCTTGTTGTCGGACGTGCCGCTCAGGTCGCCGATCGCATCGACGACGCCTGTTGCATCGGCGCCGAGGATCCAGGGCGGAGTGATCTTCACGCCGGGCATCCCCGCGACCACGAACAGGTCGAGGTGGTTGAGCGCGGCGGCTTTGACGCGGATGCGAATCTCGCCGCGTCTGGGCTCAGGCTTCGGCAGATCGGTCCGGTACTCGAGCTGGTCGAGCCCGCCGTGCGCCGAGATTGTCAGTCCTCGCACGCGATTATGGGAGCGTTATATTCAGTCGAAACCTAAGAGCTGCACGCATCAACGAAGATACCGCCTTTGATTTCTATCCGCTCCGGATCAGTCTGAATGCTCTCCATAAAGGTTCCCCCGCTCGGAGAATCCATCGTCGAGGCCACGGTTTCGCGGTGGCTCAAGAAGGAAGGCGATGCTGTCGCCACCGGCGATACGGTGGTCGAGCTGGACACCGACAAGATCACGGTTGAAGTCCCGGCGCTCAAGCCGGGTGTGCTCGCCAAGCGCGCCAAGAATGAAGGGGATGTCGTTCACGTGGACGACGTACTGGGCGAGATCGACGAAAGCGCGGTGCCGGCAGGTGCCGGTGCCAGTCAAAGCGCCTCTTCGCCTGCCGCTGCAAAACCCGCTACTCCCGCGTTGCCGCCGCCCGCCCCACGTGCTGGGTCAGCACCTCCGCGTCCCGCGCCTGCTTCGCAGTCCGAGACCGTCAAATCGTCACCGGCTGCGCGACGCATCGCCGACGAGCGTGGTATCGACATCGCGGTGGTGGCCGGAACCGGTCGGGGCGGCGTCGTCTCGAAACCAGATATGTTAGCGGCACCACCGAGTACCGAGCGCGGGCCTGCTCCGCGCGCATCCACGTCAGCGCCGAGCGCACCACCGCGCGGCGGAAATGGTGCCGCGCCGGGCGAGCGCGAGACGCGTGAGAAAATGTCTACGCGCCGGAAGCGGATCGCCGAGAATCTCCTCCAGTCGCAGCACGCAACGGCGCACTTAACGACGTTCAATGAAGTCGACATGTCCGCGCTCAACGCGCTGCGCGACAAGTACAAGGAGAAGATCGAGAAGGAGCATGGCGTCAAGCTGACGTTCATGCCGTTCTTCGTACGCGCGACGTGTCAGGCGCTCAAGCAGTTCCCGACGGTCAACGCCCAGGTCGATGGCGACACCATCGTCTACAAGCACTATGTCAACATGGGAATTGCGGTCGCTTCCGAACAGGGGCTCGTGGTTCCGAACATCAAGGATGCCGATCGCACGGGACTGCTGGACCTGAGTCGCGAGATCGCCGAAGTCGCCAGGCGCGCGCGTGACGGCAAGCTCACCATGGATGATCTCACCGGCGGCACGTTCACGATCACCAATGGCGGAGTGTTCGGCTCGCTCATCTCGACGCCGATCATCAACTACCCGCAGGTCGGCATACTCGGCCTGCACAAGACGCAGGACCGGCCGGTGGCAGTCAACGGCCAGGTCGTTATCCGGCCGATGATGTACGTCGCGCTCTCCTACGATCACCGCATAGTTGAAGGCCAGCAGGCGGTGCTATTCCTCATACGCGTGAAGGAGCTCATCGAAGATCCGGCCGCGATGCTTATCGAATAAATGGTCGACTGCGATGTAGCGATCATCGGCGGCGGACCCGGTGGATATGTAGCAGCAATTCGCGCCGCCCAGCTGGGGCTCAACACTGTTTGCATCGAGATGGACAAGACGCTCGGCGGAACGTGCGTCAACGTCGGGTGCATTCCATCGAAGGCGCTGCTCACGTCATCGGAGCACTACGAGTTCGCGCGGCTGCATGCGGCCGAGCACGGTGTGACGATCGGCGAGGTGAAGCTGGATCTCGCGACGATGATGAAGCGAAAGGACACCGTAGTCGGGCAGAACACGAAGGGAATCGAGTTCCTGTTCAGGAAGAACAAGATCACGTGGGCGAAGGGCCGCGGGACTCTGAAGAAGGGCAACGTTGTGGATGTTGTTAGCGACGACGGAAAGACTGAGTCGTATCGCGCGAAGAACGTGATCATCGCGACTGGATCCGTTCCGGTGGAGCTGCCATTTCTCAAGTTCGACGAGAAGCGCGTGCTGTCGAACATTGGCGCGCTCAAGATTCCTGAAGTGCCGAAGCGCGTGCTCGTGATTGGCGGCGGGGTGATTGGACTCGAGCTCGGCTCCGTGTGGCGCCGGCTAGGAGCGAAGGTGACCGTCGTCGAGCTGATGCCGACGATACTGCCCGGCAACGACGAAGAGATCATTCGCGAGGCCGACAGGACATTCAGAAAGCAGGGGCTCGACATCCGCGTCGGCACCAAGGTGACGGGTGCGAAGCTGGAGGCGAATCGCGTGCTGGTCGATGTCGAGAAGGAGGGGAAAAAGGAGACGATCGAAGCCGATTACGTGCTCGTCTCTGTTGGACGAAAGCCTGCGCTCACCGGAATCGATGTGAAAGCGCTGGGGCTCACACTCGGTAAGCGTGGCGAGATCGCGGTCGACGCGCAGCTGCGCACCAATCTTCCCAACGTGTACGCGATCGGTGATGCGGTTGGCGGTAAGCTCCTCGCGCACAAGGCCGAGGAAGAAGGCACGATCGCCGCGGAAGTGATCGCCGGACACAAGGTGCACATGGACTACAAGTCGATGCCGTCGGTGGTGTACACCTGGCCCGAGATCGCGACCGTCGGGTTGGCGGAGCACGAAGTGAGAGAGAGCGGCCGGAAGTACAAAGTCGGAAAGTTTCCCTTCACCGCCAACGCGCGTGCGCGCACGTCGGGCGAGACGACCGGCTTCATCAAGTTCATCGCCGACGCCGAGACCGACGAGCTGCTGGGCGCGCACATGATCGGGCCGAACGTCTCGGAGATGATTCAGGAAGCGGTGCTGGCGTTCCAGTATCGCGGGTCGTCGGAGGACATCGCGATCACGGTGCACTCGCATCCGACGCTCAGCGAGGCGGTGAAGGAAGCCGCCCTCGGCGTGCTCGGCAGGTCGATACATATATAGAAGCGCTGGCAGCAAATGAAACAGGTCATCAGGCCTCTTGTCGCCGCCGATCGCAGCGGCGTGTTCCGCATCCTCGAGAACGCGGGGAATTTCACGCCCGAGGAAGTCGCGACGGCGCTCGAGCTGATCGACGAGTGGCTCGAGCTGGGCGAGCACAGCGGCTATCTCACCTACGTCCTCGAGTCGCAGGTTGAGGAGTTGAGGGAGGTGCTCGGCTACGTCTCCTTCGGTCCGACGCCACTCACCGAGTCGACCTACGATCTATACTGGATCGCGGTGGACAAGTCGAAGCACCGCGGCGGAGTTGGGAAGAAGCTGTTGAAGTTCACCGAGGAAGAGATCGTGCGGCGCGGTGGGAGAATGCTGCTGGTCGAGACGTCGTCGCAGGAGACCTACGGCGGAACGATTCAGTTTTACGAGAGGACCGGGTACGAGCTTGTCGGGAAGGTCAAGGAGTACTATAAGCCCGGGGACGACAAGCTGATTTTTGCGAAGCGCTTACAGTCGCCAGAAGTCAACGAAGTGATTCTGGGCAAGGCGGAGCGGGAGCTGTCGGCGCCCTCGGAGACTGTCGCAAGTATGTAAGGCCCGGTCCTTGTGTGCGCTTGCTCCAGAAATAAACGCGACCCTACACTGATTTACTTGCGACGAGGGTGCCGGACTCGCTTTCCCTACGACCTCAGCGCTGATAGCGTTGCATCAGG
>DASZZU010000315.1:0-1562 GCA_035544855.1 Gemmatimonadaceae bacterium
GAGTCTGAATCGAACATCATGCGCGCGTTCGAGAGCGGATGGGGCGGCGTCGTAACGAAGACGATCGGTTTGCACCCCGTCGTAAACGTCTATGGCGCGAAGGCGAAGTTCATGCGCACCGGCGCGGACGACGCGAACGTCTCCATGAAGAAGAGGCCGGGCGCCGCGCTCCACTCTTCGTGGAACTGGGAGCTGATCTCCGACAAGACTCTCGAGTGGTGGGCGCCGCGGATTCGTCGCATAAAGGATGCGTTTCCGAACAAGGTTCTCATCGCATCGATCATGGCCGGATCGGGCAACGACAAGGAGCTGAGACACTGGCAGGAGCTGGCCGAGACGGCGCAGGGCGAAGGTGCAGATGGACTCGAGCTCAACTTCTCGTGTCCACACATGGATCGCCGCGACATGGGATCCAACATCGGAAAGGACCAGGGTCTCTGCTCGGTGGTGACGGAGGCGGTGAAGGAAGTCGCGAAGGTTCCCGTATGGTGCAAGCTCACTCCAGCCACCGCGGACATCGTCGTCGAGGCAGCTGCCTGCTTCCGCGGCGGCGCCGACGCGATCGTTTCGTCCAACACATTCCCGTCCATTCCGCTCATCGATCCCGAGACGCTCGAGTTCGAGATCAACGTCGATGGCTTCGTCTCGAGCGGTGGACTTGGCGGCCCCGCGATTCTGCCACTCTCGCTCGCGAAAATGGCACAGCTTACCAAGGCGCTTCCGGACCGGAGCTTCTCCGGCATCGGCGGCGTCTCCGATTTCAATCAGGCGCTCTCGTACTTCCTCCTCGGCTGCGGCACCGTGCAGGTTTGCACCGCCGCGATGCTCGATCAGGCAGTTGGCCCCAACATCATCAAGCGGCTTCTGTCGGGACTCGACAAGTTCCTGGAAGAGCACGCGAAGGATGGCTGGAAGCGTGTCGAAGATTTCCGCGGCATTCGCCGCGACAGGATCGTGCTGCAATCGGAGATCAGGCGCCCCGAAGCCGCCGACTATCACTCGGGTTATGAAGGGGTCGAGGGCTACGCTTCGCCGCAGGCGGACGAAGTAGCGGTGCGGGCTTAGGTCGTGACCATCGCGTCTACTTCACCCGCGCTCGATCGCACCGCTCCGGGCAAAGGCGCGCGGAGAAATTCCGCGCGGCTCGAGATGCCGCCGTGCGATCACAAGCCCAAGCCGTACACGGGACCGTCGCGGGCGGAAGTTCTCGCGATGCGTAAGAAGTACACCAATCCCGCAATCTTCACGCTGTACGGCGAGCCGCTGCTCATCGTCGAGGGCTACATGCAGTGGCTGTTCGACGAGACCGGTAAACGCTACCTCGACATGTTTGCCGGAATTGTCACGGTGTCGTGCGGCCATTGCCATCCGAAGATCGTCGCCGCAATCGAGAAGCAGGTCGAAACGCTGCAGCATGCGACGACGATCTATCTCCACCCCAATTTTCCGCTGCTGGCGAAGAAGCTAGCGTCGAAGATGCCGAAGGGTCTCGACGTCACCTACTTCGTGAACGATGGCAGCGAGGCGAACGATTTGGCCGTGACCATGGCGCGGCTATATAC
>DASZZU010000316.1:0-3581 GCA_035544855.1 Gemmatimonadaceae bacterium
TCGCAAGGCGACCGCGCCGCGAATACCGGTGATGAGGCTCGATCACGAGACGACTGTCGAATGCGAAGTCTGCGTGGTCGGATCCGGCGCGGCAGGAAGTGTCGTGGCCGCCGAGCTCGCCGCGAGCGGTCGGGACGTCATCGTGCTGGAAGCGGGCTCGGAGCGGACCGGCGGCGATTACGACCAGCACGAGCTCACGGGGATGCAGACCCTCTTTCGCGAAGGCGGAACGTCCGGAACGCGCGACCTCAGCCTCTCACTCTTCGCCGGCGCGTGCATTGGCGGCGGCACTACGGTCAACTGGCAATCGTGCTTTCGCACTCCCGACAATGTGCGTGAGGAATGGGCGGAAGTATCGGGCTGCAGTCACTTCGAGGCCGCGTCGTTCACCGAATCACTCGATGCCGTGTGGCGCCGGATTGGCGCCTCTACGGACGAGAGCGAGATCAACGAGAACAACAACGCGATCAGTCGCGGCGCCCAATCGCTTGGCTACAACTGGAGCGTAATTGCGCGCAATTCCCTGGGCTGCGACATCGAGCAGTGCGGCAACTGCATGTTCGGTTGTCGAGTCGGTGGCAAGCAGAGCGCGGCGACGACCTACCTGATCGATGCGATCCGCTCCGGCGCTCGACTCATCGCTCCGTACTCCGCGCGCCGTCTCACTCAGAACAAAGGGGAAGTAACCGGCGTCGAGGGCACCGTCAGGGGTGCGAACGGTACGCCGACAGCGATGCGCATCAAGGCACAGAGAGTGGTCCTGGCTGCCGGGGCGATCGAGACGCCCGCGCTGCTGATGCGGTCAGGATTGAAATCGCTGCACCTCGGTCAGCACCTGTATCTCCACCCGACTGTGGCCGTGAACGGGAGCTATGCCTCCCCGATCGAGGCGTGGAAGGGACCTCCGCAGACGATTGTCTGCGACGAATTCAGCAATCTGTCCGACGGATACGGATACCGGATCGAAGCGGTGCCCGCGCATCCGGGACTGCTCTCGGTGGGATTACCATGGAGGAACGCGAGGGATCACAGACGCGAGATGCAGCAGATACGCTTTGCCGCGCCGTTCCTCGTCCTGACGCGTGATTCCAATTCCGGACGCGTACGCATCACTCGCGACGGTAGGCCGTACTTCGACTATCGGCTCGGCAAGGAAGAGCGACGTCTGCTCAGACACGGAATGGCGACCGCGGCAAGAATTCACTTCGCTGCCGGCGCGGAGCGAGTAATGACTCTTCATACCACGCCATTGCTGCGGGAGCGTACTTCGAGCGGATCGATAGACAAGTTTTGTCGTCAAATCGAGGTGGCACCAACGTCGCCGAATCGGCTGCCGCTATTCAGCGCGCATCAGATGGGAACGTGTCGGATGGGCACCGACAGCGCGTCAGCGGTGTGCGACGGAACCGGCGCCGTGTTCGGGTTGAAAGGCGCCTACGTCGCCGACGCGAGCCTGTTCCCCGCGTCGTCCGGAGTAAATCCGATGATCACGATCATGGCGCTCGCCCGACACGTGGCGAGAGAGATGATCGGCTAGGCGCAGCCACCCATCCCGGTGCTGACTACGGATTCACCGCGTCGCCGGACCTGGGCGGAGTGTGCCTGTGCGGCTGAACGATCTGGGCGCCCTTGAGCAGACGGATCAATTCCTTGTCGGGAAGCTTGTCCCAATCCTGTGGGTATCTGGCCAGGCGGCGCCGCTGATTGTCGGATTCGAAACAGAGCCAGCCCTCGGAGTATTCGCCAAGAAAGTCTTCGGCAGCGGTTTTCGGGTGAATGGACGACGCCGATACCAACCAGACTTTCCACTTCGTTCCCTTCTCGTCGACGACATCACGCACTGCCATTGGATGGTCCCTCCCCTTCGAGGAACATATTGCAAGCCGCGTGCTGGACGAGCTTTTCCGGGAGCGGCCTGCGCGATCGCGCATGCCCCGCGAGGCTAGCTAATGAGCGCGGACCCGCAGTTGGAGCAGAATTCGGCGCCTTCCCGCTCGGGGCGCGGCCCGCATTTCTCGCACACCGGCGCGTTACCGGCGCGCATTACAGCGAGCGCCTGCTCCGTGTAACGCGCCTTGAGCGGCTCGTAGTCCGAGTCGGAGATCTTGCCGGTCTGACGATCAAACTCGAGCTCGCGCAGTGCATCGACGGCGAGGCTTTGCCGCGCGTGCCCGTTTGCGGGCAGATCGCCCCGCGCAAGGTAAATGTCGGCACGAAAAACCGGGTAGAGCACGTAGCAGAGTGATGCGACCGCGAGCGCCGTACCGACGAGAAGTGCGGTCATTCGTCCTGCCTCAGAGCGGCCTCGAGAGCCGCGAGCTCTTCCTCGGTCGCGTCCACGTGAGAATGCGAGACTGCCGCCACCGCGTGCGTACGTGATTTCCACCGTTGCAGCAATGCCGCGACCACGACAGCGCCCGCGCCGAGCGCGACGAATGGCATCGTGTAGCCGACGAGATTGAATCCGCTCTTTACCGGCGCCATGAGCACTTTTTCACCATACGCAGCCTTGAACGCGGAGAGAATCTCCTGCGCGCTGTAACCTCCGGCGACGAGCCCCATCACATCGCTGTGCATCGCCGGCGACACACTGCACGCAAAGTCGGTGGTGCGGCAGGTGTACACATCGAGATTGCATCCGCACTGGCAGTGGATCTGGTGCTCGAGATCGTCGCGCTGCGCATCCGTCATCGACGGCTTTGCATTCGCCTTCGGCTCGATCGTCATCGGCTTGTACACAGCTTCGGCGTCGGCCATCGGGCCGTTGAATGTCTGCACCGCCACCTGCGCCGCACGAATGCGCCGCGGAAATGCCGCAGCGGTTAGTCCGAGCGCGGGAATGGCGAGAACGAACTGACGCCTGGAAATGTTCACGCCTGTATCATGCGGCTCGTGGCCTGAGGACCGCCGCATACCCACCCTGAGCTCGCTGTCTGTCGGCGGCCGGCCACATCACGATGAGTCCGCCAATCGCCATGAGTGCGCCCCCGAGCCAAACCCACCGCACGAGTGGATTGAAGGTGACGCGAATCTCGGCGTCGTCTGCGCCGCGTACACCTGCGAGCACGACGTAAACGTCCTGCTTGAACGATCCCATGATCCCGACTTCGGTCGATGGCTCGAATGTCGGTGCGCCACGCGAATCGACGTGCTGCCGCTTCTCGCTTGTGATGACGCCCGCAGGCTTTCCATCGCGGGTGACGTCGAGCGCGATCGCGGTGACTTCGCGGTTGAGCACGTTGTACCGCGAGATCCCCTGACTCACAAAAGTCCAGCTGTGTCCCCACGCATCAGTGACAGTCTTGGCGTCGCCGGGGTTCAAGTTGAGATCGAACTCGCGCTTGAACGCGAGACCGGCGAAAGCGGCAAAGATCACGACGACGCCCAGGTGCACGATGTACCCGCCGTAGCGCCGTCGATTGCGCGCGATCAGCCTGGGCAGCGCGATGATGCGCGACTCACCGTACATCCGGTGCCGCGCGCCGACTCCCTTGTAGAACTCCTGTACTATGGTAGCGAGCACCAGACCGCCAAATGTGTACGAGAGCAACGCGGCGAGGTTGTGCACGCCGAGAGCGAAG
>DASZZU010000317.1:0-2211 GCA_035544855.1 Gemmatimonadaceae bacterium
ATGACGATGACTGTTCCCGGTCCTAGCGGCTTCACGCCTTCGAACAACGTAACGGTCACTGCGACCGCTGCCGTGGGCCCGCCGCAGACCTGGACCGCGATCGCGTCCCACTCGCTGTCAAAGACCAAGTGCGACAACAGCTCTGGTGTGATCGTCTGCAGCTGATTAGGGCTGTCGTCTGGATAAAGAGAGAGGGAGCGTCGAAAGACGCTCCCTCTTTTTTTTTGTGCCCGCTCAATCGCGCTCAGCGCCACAGTCGCCTCAAACCCTCGGCGTACGATACAAGTTGTGGCCCCTTGTCCTCTCCCTCGGCGCGGTAAAAAAACATCGGAGTTCGGTGGGGGTAATGCGCAATCAGTCGTGCATTCGCCTCGGGTCCCATGTCGCGCACGATCATCGTGCCGTCACCGGTGAGCCCCGGGAGATCGGTCTGCCAGAGAAACGATGAGATGTCGATAATGCCGGCAGAATCAGATGCGATCTCCCGTACGCAATCGTGCGACATTGGCTGCCCGGCATTGGCGCGGATCACATCGTCCTCCGCGATTAAGAATAGTGCGGTGCGCCTGCGGCTGGCCGGATCGAAGTCGACATCCGGGCGTGCGGTGATCCGCCCTGCCTTTGCCGCTGCGTACCAGTTGGCGAACTCCTGGAAGTCACACGTCGTATTCTGTCTGATGCCAATATCGAGAGAATCCAGGCGGAGCCCATTCGCTATCAGTCGCATGACGACTCTCCCCGACCAGGCGCCGTGAACGAAAATGAGTGAGGGAGTGGCGGTATGTGGTGGCTCGATTCGACTGCTCGCCATCCACGCTCCGCCATAACTCTTGAGCCGGCTGGGGGCGAGATAGAAGATTCCGGCTGCCCATGCAATAACGAAAGCTACGATGAGCATCGCGCGTGGAGAGTAGCTGCCGAATCGTCTCCGAGTAGTCAGCCTCACGAGACCGACGGCACCAATCGCGGTGAGCAGAGCCCACGCCGGCGCGGCCTCGTTCAGCATCCGTGGGCCCATGAAAATGCCGTGATGCCAGTAGAACATGTTTGCGACAACGGGGAGCAGCGCCCACAGTGCAATCAGCTGCTCACCCGCGGAAAACTTTCGCCTGAACATCAGAAACAATCCGATGACGATCACCGCCGGCATCGGCGTCTCCAACAAGTAGAGGCTCAGTGCCACCAGATCGGATGAGGTATATGCGAGTGCCTCCGCGGGACCGTAGAAATGACCGAAAGGATCCTGATGGAAACCCAGGCCAACCAGAGGACCTTGCGCGGCGACGTAACCAAATCGGAATGGACCTCCGAAGAAGTGGTTGTTGTAGGCGCCGACCGCCACCAGAAAGGGCGCCGCACCAATCACCGCGCCGATGCAGAGCCGAACCCATCCGCTGATTTCCGTACGGCGTGCGCCGCGGACGACGATCCATATCGCCAACACCGTCATACCCGCAACGATTGCGGCCAGGGGACGAATCGAGAACGCAAGTCCGAGCGCTGCTCCCGTGAGCAAGGGCCAGCGAAAGCGCTCGTCATCTTCGCTACGCAATGCACAATACATCGCGACCGATGCAGCGGCGGCAGCGGAGACGTGGTTCATGTACGCGCCGGCGAGCCCGATGAAGAAAGGACTGAGCGCGAGCATTATTGCGCCGAGTCTAGCAACCGCCTGATCGTCGCGCAGGAGCCGCTGGGAACTGAGGGCTGTGAACAGTACGGTGACTCCCACCAGAGCCGGACCCACGAGGACGGGCACGTGAAGCAGGAATCCCAGGGCGAGCAGGAAGACATGCCCGGGCGGGTACTGCGATACCCAGCCGTTGGGAGTAATCAGGGAATTCTGGAGCTGCCAGAATTCTGTGAAGCGGTCAGCGGGACCGCCGAGGTGGCCCGCCGCGACGAAGCGCGCCTGTAGCATCTGAACCATAGCATCGATGAGCGTTGGCTTTCCGGCGAGCATGAAGTGCGAGAACGCCAGAGTTACCGCTGCCGACAACAAGGCCAGGCCCCAGACAAATCGCGCGGAGGGAATCGCGGTCAGGCGCCGACCCCCGGAAATGCACCATTCCTCGATTTTGTCCGGGTCGAGGAGCCGCGCGAGAACAAGCGCGACCAGGATCACGATGAGGGTCCCGAGCAACAACATCGTGCGCGCCAGCTCTGCGGAGCTGAGAATACTTCGCAGCACGGAACTGCTGTCCGTTGTAT
>DASZZU010000318.1:0-9415 GCA_035544855.1 Gemmatimonadaceae bacterium
ACATCCGCCCACTCGGTGGGCATGTGTCGGGTCCTACGATAACTCTCGTGCACGGTAATCAGACGCTGAACACGGTCTATGTCACCGAGGACCGGCCCGATTCATTCCTCGAGAAGATGGCGAAGGACATCGGCGCCCGTAGCAAGGATGTCATTTGCTTCGGACACACCCATAAGCCGTGGCAACGGACAGTGGGCGGCGTTCAGTTCATCAATACCGGGAGCGTCGGCCGTCCCAAAGATGGAGATTGGCGCTCGTGTTATTTACTGCTGGCGGTCGATGGATCCGGTACGCGGTCGGAATTCGTGCGCGTTCCATACAACGTCGATGCGGCTACTCGCACCATTCGCGAGAGCGATCTATCGAATGAATTCGCCGAGGTGCTGAAATCAGGCGGCGTCAGGCGGCACAAGAGAGAACTGCAAAAGGAAGACTACCTGCCCGGGGCCGTCAGCTTATAAGCTGATAGCCCCGGGCGGGTAGTCTTCAGTTGTAGTTCAGAATCCCTTGCGACCCCGGTAGTCGTTACCGCTTCTGCATCCGCTTCGCGACTGCCTCCGCCTGGGCGAAGACCCTCAGGAAGTTCTCGCCCGCCAGCTTCCGCAGGTCGGTGTCGGACCAGCCGCGCCTTGCCAGCTCGGCGAAGAGCGCCGGATAAGTCGAGACGTCTTCGAGACCCTGGACCACTTCGGTGATGCCGTCGAAGTCGCCGCCGATCCCGACGTGATCGACGCCCGCGACTTTCCGCACGTACTCGATCTGGTCCGCAACTTGAGATAGTGTAGCGCGCGGTTCGGGGTGTGTTTTACGCCATTCACTCACGGCGCGTGTGATAGCGGCAGTGTCGTTTCCGTATTTCTGCCGAAGTTCCTTCATCGCTGGACGCGTTGACTGATCGTACAGATAGACCGCCGGCGAAACAAATCCAGTGACGAACGGCACCATCACAATGCCGCCGTTCTTCGTGACACGTCGGAGAATCGAGTCGGGAACGTTGCGTGGCACGTCCACCAGTGCGCGCGCGCCGGAATGTGAGAAAATCACCGGCGCCTGACTTACGTTGAGCGCGGCACTCATCGTACCGGGTGACACGTGCGACAGATCGACAAGCATCCCGAGCCTGTTCATCTCGCGCACGACGCTGTCCCCGAAGGGAGTGAGGCCGTTGTGCCTGGCGGAGTCGAGCGCGGCGTCGGCCCAATCGAGCGTCACATTGTGAGTGAGCGTCATGTACCTGGCGCCCAGATCGTAGTACGCGCGGAGGGCGCCGAGCGAATGCTCGATGGCGTGACCGCCTTCGAGACCGAGGAGAGAGGCGAGCTTGCCCTGCTTGAACTCACGTCGGATGTCGGTGGGACTCAAGGCAAGCGCGAGGCGATCGGGATATTTCTCGATTAGTCGACGCGCGATGTCTATCTGCTCGAGCTGTACCCTGGCGTAGCCAGAATCACGGTATTCGCCCGGAGTGTAGACCGACCAGAACTGCGCTCCGACCATTCCCTTTCTGAGTCGGTCCAGATCGGTCTGGCCGGGTGTGTGTTTTCGGAGATCGTACGCGTCGACATTGCCGCGCGCGACAGTGTCTTCGCGGATGCGCCACGGCAGATCGTTGTGCCCGTCGATGAGGGGAGTCTCCCTCAGGATCCGTTTGGCGCGGGCGAGGTAGCGGGCGTCGGGAGCGGCAGTTGTCTGCGCGTGAATGGGACTACTCGCACCGGCCGCAATAACCAAGAGCGCGCTCGAGACGAGCGAAGCGGCGCGCCGATTGTGAAGAAAAAGTGAAGTCATGGCGTGAAAGCTAACGCCCGCGCATCGGTGCCAAGCAGCCGTTATCAGGGCGAAAGGCTCGGTCCGGGCGGCGTGTCGAGGAGCTCCACGGCGTCGCCGCTATCCTCTTCCCGGACCACGAGCCGGATCGGATGAAGCCATTGGAGCCAGGGCATCATCCCGTTGGCGTCGTCGCGAATCAGGCTCGAATCGATTCCGTTGGCGTCTAGAACTGCTTGCGCCACATGCGCTTCGATCTCGTTGGCAAACGTCCGGATAACCGTGTTGAGCTCGGGCTGATCTTTCTCCATCTTTTCTCCATCGGCGTGCGGACGCGGACTTGCGTCCCTGAAATCTGTATCGGTGACGCGTCAACTGCATCTTTGGCGAACCGCAGAATGGCACGCCCTCTGCCCGATTGGTCAGGATGCCTTCAACTCCAGGCGCATAAATGAACACGCGTTCCAGATTCCCGGTTGGTCTTTGGCTCATGCTTTTGGCAGGCAGTCTCGCCTGCCGAGAGCCGAAAAAGAAGACGCCAGAAGTAGCCAGCGCCGCACAGGATACCATGCTGCTCCACGATCTGGCGGAGGCAAACAGGAACACTGCTGCCGCGAACGCGGTGGACAACAGCTTGAATACAGCGAGGACGAGAGGCGACGAATCGTTGCCGGCGATGGTGGACGCGGCGGCGCAAAGTCGCACGTCCGAGACGCGCGTCGTGGCGCGACCACCGCGCCGCTCGAACGATTCCGCACTTGGGGCAAGCGGAGCGCGACAGACGGATGGGACACGATCAGCGCAGGGAGCGTCCTCCAGAGACCCGTGCGACTCGCCCGCTCCTGTCGACCAACGCTCCTGCCTGAACCGCTCGATCGTGCAGAACGACGCTGATCTGAACAGGATCTACCAGGACCTGCTCGCGCAGAGCCGAAAGTCGGGAGGCCCTGAGCTGGAGGACCGACTCAGGCAGTCGCAGCGTGATTGGGTCAACACACGCGACAGCCAATGCATTCAGCAGACGAGCGGTCAGGGAGGATCGCTCTGGGCGCGGTCGCGGGCGCGCTGCCTCGCAGACCAATCCGCCAGAAGAACCGCGGAGTTGCAGCGGACTCTGAATAGCCTACGAGGCCAGTAATACTATCGCGTGCGCGCTGTTTGAGCTGCGACGCCAACACTCGCGAGTGCTCGGCCCTGCAGCAGGGCATCGATCTCCGATGTCGCGACCGCTCTCGGTGAGATCCAGCCGTTCCCAATCGACCTGGTCGGCACAGTCACGCCGGCCACCCCACCACTTGGACTGATCTCGACCACTGCCGTCGCTTCCGAAACTCCAGCCGTTCCACTGTTGATCACGAGTACCCATCTCCCCGTGGCTGGTCGCTGCCAGCGAACCACGTACATGCCGGGTTGTGAGCCGGGACGGATGTCGAGGCGCATGCTCTGACGCTTTCCATCCACTACACCTTCGGCGGTGCCGGTCACGGTCGTCGATTGAAATTCACCGTGATGATACGTCCGCACGGTGAGGAACGCGCCACGCGACGATGCATCGAACGGATTGGCGGGATACTCGATTGCGATCCATGGCGGACCAGCAAGGGCGGAGCTGGAAGCCGCTACTGTAAGCACAGCGGCAAGTGCGAAGGAGTGGAGCAGCGTGCGTTTCATGGTGATCTCCTGAAGAAGTTTTTCGAGCGCTTCTACGATGCCGCTCGACTCTCCAGGGTTGAACGCGACTTCTTATTGCGCTCTTCGAAAGGTGACGGGTCCCTTGAAGGTGCGAACCGATACTCTCGCGCCGCCTCCACTCAGCTCCATTGTCAGCTCAGCCCCGCGTCCGAAGCGTCCCGGAATCGGTGGGTGCTTGGACAGATTGTTGGTGATGGTGCCGGCAATCGTCACAGCCGAGACGCTGGCGCCCATCTTTTCTGGAATCCCGATCTCCACGCTTCCACTGTGCGTGTCGAAATCGAAGGTGCCGCCTCTATCGAGCCGGCCGGCGAAGGTGATGTTGCCGGTTACCGTCTCGATCTTGGTGCGCTCGAACACCCCACCGTCGACTTTTATGGGTCCACTTACAGTAGACAGTCCTACATCGGAGCTCGCGCCCTGAAAGGTTATGGTGCCCGTCGCCGTCTTGGCCCGGAGCCATGACGGAGAGCCAATGACGTGAATGTCCCCATCGATTGCTTCCGCGTTCAGCTCGTGCGGATTGCCCCTCACGTCGATGGTACCGCTCACTACGTACAGATCGAGACCACCCGTGACATCACTGACGTCGATGCTTGCCGTCGCAGTCTTCACCCAGAGTCGAACACGCGAAGGCACCCATACTTCGAGCCGAGTGGGCTTGGGATCGCGATCGTTGGTAGCTTCGACGAACATTTTGGCGCCGGTGTAGCTGCCGCCCATGAAAAAGTTGTCGCCGGCTCCCAATGTGCCGCGCACCATGACGGTGTCCTTATTCCAGCCGTGCACGACGACGCTGCCCACCATGTTGGCGATGCGCAGCGCGCCTTCCATTCCAAGCGGGATCCTGCGCTCTACTTTTTTCTGCGCGGCGGCTGGCGATGCGCAAAGCAGGAGCGCGACCGCTGTGACGATGAAGCCACGGCACGAGACGCAGCGAACCCGGTAACGAGCGAAGCTCCCGGGCATTCTAAGTACCACGCGTCAACTCCGTCGTGCGGCGCAGCAGATCCACCTTCTGCCTGTAACTGGCAGAGAGCATCTCGACCAGCATTTTATTCGCGGGATCACGCGCAAGCGCATTCCTCGCCTCGAGAATTGCCTCGTCGATCGTGCGCAGACTCGCCTTGAGCTGGGCAACGGTCTCGGGCGCAAGAGAAGCTTGCTGCTGATCCAGCAGATCCTGCAGCATTGCCGCCGTTCGGAGGTAGTTGTTCTCCTCGATCGTGAAGGCGGCGAGAGTGGCAGGCGTCGCTTCGGATGAAGAATTGTTGGCAACCGTACCGCCACTCCGCGCGCCAGAGTAATGCGCGTTCATGTACACGGCCGTTCCGGAAGATGACAGGACCGCAACCAGAATCGCGGCCGCGGCCAGGACGTACCGACGCTGCCAGACTCCCAATCGCGAAACAGAGTTACCCGCTCGCACCGCGGATTCGTCGCGCCGGATGGCCGACCGAATGTTCGACCAGGCATCCACCGGAGCATCGATCGCCTTCGGCAGCTCCGCGGCGCGAGCCAGGATCTGTTTCAGGCTCTCGACCTCGGCGTTACACAACGCGCACACGGCGACATGCTCCTCCACCGGAGGACGCGCCTCTTCGGTCAGGTCGCCGGTGACGTAATCGTCCAATAGATGCTTAATCACTTCATGTGTCATCTCAAGACTCCAGTCTCTCCCTCAATAGCCTGCGCGCCCGATGCAGCTGCGCCTTCACCGTTCCAACCGTAACGCTCAACTGCTCAGCGATCTCCTGATGCTGATAGCCTTCGACATCGTGCAGCACGAACGCGAGCCTGGCTCCTTTGGGGAGCGAAGCGATTGCACTTTCCATGTCCATCCTCGACTCCACGCCGCTCGCCCTTGCCGCACCGGCGAGGCGCGAGGTGTCTTCCATGGGAAGCACTCTCGCCGTGCGCCGCTGGTCGCTTCTCGCGTTCTCGAGCATCGTGTTGACCGCAAGTCGATGCAGCCAGGATGAGAATGCACAATCACCGCGAAAAGTGTCGAGGCGACGCCAGGCCTTTATAAAGACATCCTGCAACAACTCCGTGGCGTCGGATTTGTCGCCAGCCTTGAGCCGGAGACAGAGCGCGTATATGCGTGGTGAATGCTCGCGATACAGGAGCTCGAATGCATCGACATCGCCAGCTTGCGCGCGCCGAATTCGCTCCAGCGCGGCAGCTTTATCTTCAGCACTCGTGGACGGGTAAGTCCCAATCGTATCTGATACCACCGCGCTCGTCTTCATCTCAGGCGGAACTAAGATGCCACTCGCCGCCCCAGGGTTGGAAACCCCGGAGGGTGGATTTCACGAGTTATGGCTGTCAGGAGGGCTCAGGAGAAAGAATCACCCGGCCGTGCCGCTACTCGATGTCGCCGCCCAGATCGAACTTCGAGCGGGTAAACCCGACGATTCGATCGAGTCCCGCCTTCACTTCTGGTGGCAGATCTCGCCGGGCCATCAACCGCTCGGCCTCCGCGCGAATCGAGTCGAGTGCCTGCATGAAGTTTCCCTGCTTCAGTTTACCGGTATCGTCGGGCATTGATGGTAAGCGCTAGAGTGTGTTTGGCTAAATATGGTCGACCAAACGTGGACCGCGCACCCCCGCCCAGAAACCACGATTCCCAAGTGACACACTAGACCGCCGCCAGCTGCAGTGGTTTGACACCCGCAAGCTGAGGCACTGTCCGGCGCTCGCCAACCTGTTGACGCCACATCGCGTAGTAGAGTCCCGTTCTCTCGAGCAGATCCTCGTGCTGACCCGCCTCGACGATCTTGCCGCGCTCGAGCACGTAGATGCGGTCAGCGTGCATCACCGTCGACAATCGGTGCGCAATGAGTATCGTGATCACCTCGCGCGAATGGGCGACATCGCGCATCGTGCGGCTGATCTCCTCCTCGGTGAGGGAGTCGAGCGACGATGTCGCTTCATCGAATACCAGCAGATGCGGCTTGCGGAGCAGCGCTCGCGCGATCGAGAGTCGCTGCTTCTCTCCGCCGGAGACTTTCACTCCGCCTTCGCCGATCACTGTATCGAGGCCCTTGTCCGCTCGCGCCAGGAGCGTGTGCGCGGCAGCCTTGTGCAGGACATCGAAGCACTCCGCGTCGGTCGCGTGCGGATTGACGAACTTTAGATTCTCGCGGATCGTGCCGGAGAAAAGCTGAGCGTCCTGTGTCACGAACCCGATCCGCTCGCGCAGCCGGTCGAGATCGACGGAATCGCTGGGCAGTCCGTTGTACAGTATGCGGCCCGCTTTGGGCGGATAGAGACCCACGAGTAGCTTCACCAGTGTCGTCTTCCCGGCTCCCGATGGACCCACGAACGCGATCGTCTCCCCACGCTTCACCGAGAACGATATGTCGGTGAGAGCGGGCATCGTCGCCGTCTGGTGCATGAACCCGACATTCTCGAACTCCAGATTCTCGATCTCCTCCAGCGGAACTGGAGCCGCTGGTCTCGGATCCTTAGGCGTCTCGAGAATCTTGCGGAAATTGATCAGAGAGACTTCGGTTTCCCGAAACACGTTGATGATGTTGCCTAGCTCCTGCATGGGGCCGAATATGAAAAACGAGTAGAAGAGGAGCGAGAAGAACTGACCGATGGTGATCTTCTGGGTGAAGATCAGGTAAAGCATCATGAACAAGATGCTGGTGCGCACCAGATTGACCGTCGTCCCTTGTATGAAGCTCAGACTCCGGATGTACTTCACCTTCTTGAGCTCGAGATTCAGGATTTTCTGGGTAGTCGCGTTCAGCCGCACCACTTCCTGATCGGCAAGGCCGAGACTCTTCACCAGCTCGATATTGCGTAGTGACTCGGTCGTCGAGCCAGCTAGTGATGTTGTCTCCGCGACGATGATCTTCTGCATCGACTTGATGCGTCCGCTCAGGGACCAGCTCAGAATTCCGAGCAGCGGCACGGTAGAGAGAAATGCGGGGACCAGCAGCCAGTAGACGTGCCAGGCGTAGACGGTCACGAACAGAACGCCTACGAGTGTCGTGAAGATCAGATTTATCGACAGCGAGATGAACTTCTCGACGTCCGAACGCACCTTCTGGAGCTTGCCCAGCGTCTCTCCACTGCGCTGATCCTCGAACACCGAGTACGGCAGCTCCAGCGAGTGCCGGATTCCATCCGAGTACATCTCGGCACCTACGCGCTGGACGATGACGTTGACGAAGTAGTCCTGGAAATTCTTGGCGACTCTCGAAACGAACGCAACCCCCATCGCCATGAGCAGCAGCTTCCCAGCGCCCTTGATGAATTGCGAAGTCTGGTATTCCCGAAAGCGGGTTGCGTAGTCGTCAATGACGTGGCGGAAAATGAGCGGATCCAGGAGCGAGAAAACCTGGTTCGTTGCCGCCAGCACGAGCGCTAGCAGAATCAGCGCGCGGTATTTACGGAGATACGAATAGAGGAGAGACACCACCGGATATTATTGGGGTGTCGTCGAGCTTGCAAACCTTACTTGATCTTGCGCTTAGCGGAGTAGCCGAGCCCCACCGACGGCACGAATCAGCGCCGGTACAGCTCAGCTATCGGTCGTTTCCTCCCCACCTTCCCCGGGAACTTCGTCTTGCTCCGGCGGATTCAGGCGGGGTCCGGCGAGTCTCACATCGTCTGGACGCTCTCCGGGAGCGCCATGTCCGTCGCGCACCGGATCACTTACTCCGGCGATTGCACCTCCGCGCAGACTCGCATTGCCGAGGATGTTGTGACCCTTCATCTCCTCCTCGTCGATCGGATCATCCGCGCTCGGCGCGGTGCTCTCGACCCATTTTGATTTCCAGCCGTGGTGGCCCTCGTTTCCGCCGCGAGCTTTACCGCCCGTGGATTCCTGATTGCCGCTCAAGTCTTTGTCTGGCATTGGACTCTCTCGCTTTTTGCAACTGGAGAAAACTCGGCTCGCACCGGTGACCTGCGTAATGAGAGGCATAGCCTATGCCTGTTATTAGGGGATCGACTACAGCAGACGAGGTATCCATGACCGACAGAAACCGCAAGCAGCAAGGCGACATTCCGACTGGCAGCGACGAACTACCAGGGGATAGAGCGGAAATTGATCGCGCCACCATCAAGAAAGTGGTCAAACCCGAGGAGCTGGATTCCATCAAGAAAGTGGTCAAACCCGAGGAGCTGGATACGGGCGATGCGCCCAATCCACCCCGCACGACCACCGGCAAGTTCACCGCCCCGAAGTTCGGCTCGGCGGGAAGTGGAGGTGCAGAGCTGGAACCAGGGCCAGAGAGAGACTGATCGCGGGAGTGCTCAGCGCTTGCGTGTCGCTGCAAGAGCGCCACGAGCGAAGGCGATGTAGTCGGTCGGGCTGGGTGTGTCGCCGGCGGCACGAATCGATGCGGCGATTTGTCCGCGATGATAGGCGCCGTGCAGCGACACGTGCGTGAGAATGTCTTCCAACGTCGAGGTGAATTCATCCCCCGCACTGTTCCGATAGGTGATCGGACGCTGCCTCGTTTCCGACGTCACCTCTGAAGCGAGCTTCTGGTATGTCGCTGCATTCTCGGCAGCAAGCCGTTCGCACTCATCGAGCGTCAGGCTCGGCCAGGGGCGAATTTCGGGGCGGTGCCGCTGATGCGCGACAACCATACATGCTCTGAGCCAAGTATGTGCGCGTACAGGTCAAGATCTCTCTTCAGCACGCTGTGGGCAGCACGAAGGCTCTCCAGAACTCTGGCGTCTGCCCACGCCAGGTGCTTATACACCTTGATGAAGTAATCTCTCATCCAACCGCCTTCATTTCATCAGCTCGACCGGCCGTCCGATGGTCCACGGAATCTTCGCCGCGTCGAGGCCTGCGTTGAGCGCGGGAATCCGCCGTTGCAGGAGTGCGTTGATCCGTCCGACTTCGCGTTGGAGATCCGACGTTGCGAGCGTCAGCGTCGAACGCTGCAGCTCCGTGGGCTGCGAAGTCACATTGCCGATCTCTTCC
>DASZZU010000319.1:0-1672 GCA_035544855.1 Gemmatimonadaceae bacterium
CAGTCGTTCGAGAGTCGATCGCGGACGACAGGCCGATCGATGCGCGAAGACATCGCCGACGACTTCCAGCCCGATCTCTGACACGAGAGTCCTGATCGGAGCGCGAAGCGCGCTTTCTCATGGCTGCCGCCGCGCTGGCCCCCATGCGAGGAAAGAACCTGGAGACCGGCAGCTTCAAGGGCAGATCCACCGTCGGCATCGCGTACGTCACCCGAGAGCTGGACCTCGGCACCGTAGTCGCCGTTGATCCACACACGTCGCCGGCGGGTACAGATCCGGATCTTCGCGGCAAAGCCACTTCATACGATGATTTTGTCGCGAACCTGAGGTTGCCCGCAGCCCATCCGCCAGCTACTATAGTGAAGGGGCACAACTGAATCCGTGGCGATTTAAAGCAACTTGCGGCCACGTTAAACAAATCGCTAAAGCGCTCGCCCGGCGCCTATGCGCGGGCTTTTTTGCTTTGGGGCCGGCGCGTGGTTAGCGGTCGAAACAATGAAGTCGGTTCCTCCCGCAAAGAGTGGATAGATCAAAGGCTGAAATGAGCGAGACACGCACACAATCAGGATACCTGGACGAGCTCAAGCGTCGAGTGCTGGTGTACGACGGCGCGATGGGCACCAACATCCAGCGCTACAATCTCAGCGCCGAGGATTTTGGCGGCAAGGCGCTGGAGGGATGCAACGATAATCTCGTTCTCACGCGTCCGGATGTGATCCAGGCAATCCACGAGTCGTTCCTCGAAGTGGGCTGCGACGTCGTTGAGACGTGCACGTTCCAGTCGACCCCGCGCCGTCTCCACGAGTGGGGATTGGGCGACAAGGTTCGCGACATAAACATCGCCGCGGCGCAGCTGGCGCGCGCGGCGGCGGATAAATACTCGACACCGGATCGTCCCCGTTTCGTGGCTGCATCGATGGGCCCCACGGGGATGCTGCCCTCCAGCTCCGATCCCGTGTTGTCTCGAATCACCTACGAGGAGCTCGCCAACAACTTCTACGAGCAGGCCAAGTATCTCGTCGAGGGTGGAGTCGATCTCCTTCTGATCGAGACGTCGCAGGACATTCTGGAAGTGAAGGCCGCCGTGGCCGGGATCGAGAGATTGTTCGCCGAGATCGGCCGGCGGCTCCCGATCCAGACGCAGGTCACGCTCGACATCAGCGGCCGCATGCTCCTCGGCACCGACATCGCCAGCGCGATGACAACGCTCGAAGCGCTCAAAGTCGACGTCATCGGACTGAATTGCTCGACGGGTCCCGAGCACATGCGCGAGCCGGTGAGATACCTCTCCGAGCACGCAACGCTGCCGCTGTCAGTGATCCCTAACGCGGGATTGCCGCTCAATACGGGCGTCGGTGAGGCCGTCTATCCACTCGAGCCGGCTCCGATGGCGCAGGCGCTGTCAGAGTTCGTACGGGATTTCGGAGTGCGCATCGTTGGCGGCTGCTGTGGGACGACGCCAGAACACCTCTCGGCGATAGTCGGCGCGGTGCGCGAGGCCGAGCGTGCGGCAAAGCCTGCTTCGAGATCTCAGCACGTCCCCCGAGTCAGCTCGGCCATGCGCGCCATCACGCTGCACCAGGATCCGCCGCCCCTGCTGGTGGGCGAGCGAGTCAACTCGCAAGGATCCCGCAAGGTGAAGCGATTGCTGCTCGCCGACGACTACGAGGGC
>DASZZU010000320.1:0-6993 GCA_035544855.1 Gemmatimonadaceae bacterium
ATTTGGATGTACATGCGCCGCAATCCTGGTCCGGACGCGCCCGGCATCTACGCGATGCCGCAACCCGCATTGCGGGAGTAGCGCTAGGGTGTCGGCAGGGTGATCGTCTGTGTTTCCGTTATTGCCTGCCAGATACCGTGAATCGTCTGACGAGGGATCACCAGAGTAAGGTGTTTTGGCCCTAACGCCTCGAAGACGATCGTGCCCTCTTCGTCGAATGTGGCGATGCTGCACGACCCACTCTTCGCGAAAGGCGGAAGCGGAACAGCGCAACTCTGGGTCGTGGCGCTCACGTTGCTAGTGAGAGTGCCGGAGACCGAATCCCAGAAATCGCCCACGCCTTCGCTGTAGAGAGCGAGCGCTGGGATCGCATCGGACATGATCGGTAAATACTGGAAGTCGATCGTGCCCACATCTCCCGCGATCACCGCCAGCCGATCCGGCGCCCTGTTCGCCGAATGGCTTTGCCAGAGGATCAGCGCAAACGCGAATGGCGGAGGCGTGCACTGACCCGGCGGAATGACAAACGACGGATTGCTGATCAGCGTCTCGATGCACGTGCCTGTAGGGTAGGTCTCTCTCAGGCCGAGCGCGAACATGCTTTGGGATTTTCCGTCGATCGTGACGCTGATCTGATTGAGCTGCGGCGCCAGGCTGCCGAGGGATGTCGTCGACGGCCCGTAGGGAGAGGTCGTGCCGCCCATGGCACCGATCCCGATGGCCAGACTCTGCAGTGCTGCTGCATTGGCATCGACGGTGGCAGGCGCGGTTGAATCGCTGCCGCAAGCTGAGAGAGAAAACAGGAGCGCCGCGCAGGCGGCTGTGACTCCAGGAATTGTCCGTACTCTTTGAAGAGGCATCCTGTATGACCTGACGCTACGGGTTCTTGTCGCGAGCCAGACAAATCATTGTCATATGTTCACAAACGGTCAAGAGTCGCGCGCTCACGAATGGTCGTGAATCATCCGCCATCCAGCCGGCGTGCGCTCCCAAATCGTTGTGAACCAACCAGTTCGCTCAGGTTGGCCGGCGCCGCTCAGGATGTACTGACCTGTTGCCAGCGCGTGATCCGGACCCAGCGGCCGGACCTCCAGATGATCGTAGTTGAGGACCTGAACCGGGCGTCCGGTTTTCCAGAAGCCCGCCCTCATCTGATCGCCGATTCCGCTCGGACCGTGCACCAGTCCGGTCCGGCCCATCGCCGTCGCAGAGTTTGTGTAGGCGGAGAGATACACTGATAAATCGCCGCGATTCCACCCGGCGGCCGTCGTGTCGAAAACTGCTCGTATCGCGGCAACGTCGGATGCCGGCGTGACCGCGACTGCCGGCGTAGAGCTCGGTTGACTGACGCAACCGGCAACGCCTAACGCGATCGACAGCCAAATCCATCTACGCACTGTTCTCATTTTTTCTCCGGAACAAGTCTCAAGCTCGTCCCCCAGGGGTCGGTCAGGATCCACCCGCCATTCTCAGGCTTCGCCTCGTATCCAGCCGCCAAGATATTCTGCGCGGCTTGGTCTGTATCCTTCTTCGTCGGAACGACGATCTCCCACTCGAGCAGCCTCGCGTCCGCGTCCGTCGCAGGCGCAGCGCCTCTTGCCCAGGTGTTGGTTCCAAGATGATGGTGATAGCCTCCGGCCGACATAAAGAGCGCGCCGGGATAGCTCCACACAATCTTGTCGAAGCCAAGTGCGTCATGATAGAACGCCTCGGCCTTGTCGATGTCGTCGACGTAGAGGTGCACGTGGCCCAGCACAGTGCCCGGGGGCATCCCAGTCCAAGGCTCGGCGCCCGCTGATCGCACCAGGTCATCGACATCCAGATGGTTGGTCGTCATGTAGAGCTGACGCTCGTCGTACCGCCACGCATCGCGAGGCCTGTCCGCGTACACCTCGATGCCGAGACCGTCCGGATCGGTGAGGTACACCGCTTCGCTCACGAAGTGATCGGACATTCCGGCGTAGGCACCGATCTCGGCGAGATGGGCGACGAAGCGCCCGAGTGAAGCGCGATCCGGAAGCAGGATCGCAAAGTGATAGAGACCCAGCAATCCGCGGCGCGGAACCGGCCTCGCGCTCGACAACTGGCGAAGGTGAACGATCTCGCGATCCTCGCCGTGCGGGCCAAGACTAACCGAATCAGCGCTGCGGCTGATGACGCGCATGCCGAGAACTTTCTCGTAGAAGAGAAGCGAGCGGTCGAGGTCGGCCACCTGCAGCCGAACTCTGCCCAGGTGCGTTGATTCGGGGAGACGGTAGCCTTTGGGACGAATTCCCTGGTCGTCAGCTCTGGCCGTCATCTGCTTTGTTGTCATCTCCACCTCCGCTCAACTGCATCCAGGGGCAAATGCTACGCCCCCGCGCTCTCAACTTCGTGCTTGTGACCGGGCCAGAACGTTTTGATCGTCGCAAAGATCAGCAGCAGGACGAGTATTCCCTGCGCGGCGAGAGTCTCCACGCTGGGGTAGATGCCCATCGCGTCGATGTGGGGCGCCCCTGGAACGACCGTGATAGGCATCACGTTCGCTTCCTGAAGCTCCCGAATTCCCTTACCCATGAACACGAACGCCATGTAGTAAAGCAGGAGGCTCGTGACGGCGAAGAAGGGACGCATGGGGATGCGGACGCCGTATCGGTAGAACAGCGTGAAGATCACCGCGAGCGCCGCGAACCCGACGAGGATTCCGAGAGCGAGCGGCACTCCAACGTTCGGTCCGCCGTTGAACAGCGCCTGATAGAAGAGCGCCGTCTCGGCTCCTTCCCTGTAGACGGCGAGGAACGCGACGAGCGCGAGCGCCTTGCCACCGCCGTGCTCGAGCGCGGACGTCACCTTCTCGCGGATGAACTTCTGCCACTTGGCGGCTTCGACCTTGGAGATGAGCCAGTAGCTGACCGAGAAGAGAACGGCCACGGCGATGAGCATTGTTATCGCCTCGACGAGCGAGCGGCTCGCGGGCATGGCACCCAACAACGTCTTGAGCACTACCGCGGTTGCAAGACTTGCGAACACGCCGAGCGTAAGACCGATCCATATCGAGCGCAGCCGCTCCCGGTGTCCCGTCTTGATCAGGAACGCCACGACAGCCCCGAGGACGAGGATCGCCTCGAAGCCTTCGCGCAGGATGATGAGGAAGGATTGGAAGAATGCTTCCCAGCTCGTGGATGGCTGCTGGGTGAGATCTATCACCGCCGGAAGCCCATCCGCGATTGCGTCGCGCGAGGCTTTCGCCCCCGCGATGTCGTTGCGCTTGACTGCTCCCTTAAAGTCGGCAAAGTATCGCTCCATCGTGGCGACGAGCCCGGGCTTTTTTGCGCGAGCGGGAGTCTCGAGCGGCTCGAATGCGATGTACGCATCGAAGGCGCGGTCACCCGCTTCCGCGGGTTTGCCGTTCCGCGCGAAATCGAGCGCGCTGTCGAGGAGCGCGAGAATCACCGGTGATGCGGTGTCTCCCGGAATAGCGGTCGCGTCGGCTCGGGCGGCGGGAAGAGCCATCTTCTCGCCACGTAGCGAGTAGATGTATTTGATGATGTTCCAGCGCTGCTGCGGTGTCAGCACGGAAGCGAAGGGGGGCATTGCGGTGCCGCGGACGCCTACCGAGATGACGTTGTACGCCAGAGTCGGGGTGAGCTCTGGTGTCAGATTCTTCACGCCGGTCGCCGGCGGTGGCGTGCTCAGGGTGTGAGCCGCTGGCCCATCGCCAGCACCTCTCGTCCCGTGACAGGACGCGCAATTCTTGAGATAGAGCGCGCGACCCTCAGCTGTGTCCAGCGGACCTTTCGGTAAGTCCATCGCCCCCGCGGTGCCAAGCGACGCCGCGAAAAGCTTGTAGAACTGTTTGACTGTGGCCGGCGGCTTCTTCGCCGAGACTGCGGCTGTGAGGCTGTCGAGAATCGCCCTGGTCGCGCGAGCGTCGTAGCCGCTCAAGCGAGCGGCTACGAGTTTGGCGTCCGCCAGAAAGCCGTAAGTCTCGTCGAACTCATCCTTTGAGATGAGCTTTCCGTGGTCATCAACCGCCTTCGCGTACTCCTCGACGGCAACACCGACGATACTCGCGAGACGTTTGGCCGGGTTTTCCTGGGCGGGCAGCGCGACAGCTGCCATGAGCGACAGAATCGAGACACCAATCCATCGCATAGATCGACAATTCATTGCCGAGTGAATTTATCTGGATAACGGTGAGAAGCAATCGGTGAAACGGAGTAGTCAGGCATCCGAACGGCGAAACTCATAGTCGCCGGTGAGCTCGCGGTCGCAGATCGCCGCCCTTACGCCGGTGCGTTGCTCGAATCTGCTGACGAAGCTGGGAAGCCTCTCGCTGGTGAACTCGCCCCTCGACATTCCGAGAGCTTCAATCGCCTGCTCGATGGCGTCGGGCTCTCCCTCCACTTCCACGAGCACATCCATCCGTGGATATGTCTCGAACCGGATTGTCGCGCCGCCGAGCTCGTACTGGGCAATCGCGCGATCGATTTCCATTGTGACAACAAACCCGACTTTGTCCAGGATCTGCTCGATCGCGGCGAAGTCGTCGACCCGCGTCGAGATCTCTTCCCTGATCTTGTAGGCGCCTTGCGTCTCGGTGGGACCCTTCCAGTCTAAATATGTCTTCGTGGATCCGCTGCTCTCGTAGCGCCTTACGCGAAGGACCTCGTCGCGATCGGCGAGCTCCCGAGACTCGATGTCGTAACGCTTGTCGACGAGCCTCCCCTCGTAGGTGAGCTTCGCTCCCGCTTTCTCGAGCTCCTTCCGCCGAGCCGGAAGATCATCGACGACGGCCTTGAGCTCGACCTCACGCATTCAGAATCGTCTCCAAGACCTGCTGCGTGTTCGCGAGTGAAGGCAGAGCCGCGTAAGGATTATGCGCCTCGAGCTCCTCTACCGTGTAATGCCCACTCGCCACGCCGATCGCGCGGGCGCCGAGGGAGCGTCCGCACTCTATGTCGGCGGGCGTGTCGCCGATGACGACCAGTCGCTCTCCAGCGATGGCGAGTCCGAGCGTCTCGCTCGCTCGCCGTTGGGCGATTGCCGGCAGCTCGGGACGATGCTCGTGGTCCGATCCGAAGGCGTTGACACGAAAGCGATCCGGGTTGATTCCAGCGGCGCTCAACTTTATTCGCGCTCCCGGCTCGATGTTGCCCGTCAGCAATCCGAGGACGACGTCGTCACGCGCTTCGAGCGCGTCCAGTATTTCGACGACGCCTGCGAGCGGCCGGACGTTGAACTTCCCGCTCTTCTCCCCCGTTCGCAGTCCCTCGAGATAGAGCGCGATCAGGTTTTCCATGCGTGAATCGATGTGCGCATCCGAGTGTCCTTCCAGCCGCATCACGTCACGAACTATCTGCTTGTCGGTCTTTCCATCGTATCGGTACGACAGATTCCCCGCCGACCCGAACACCTCCGCCAGTGCACGCTGCATCGATGCCCGGCCCATTCCCGACGAGTTCAGCAGAGTGCCGTCGATGTCGAAGAGAACGAGCTTCATGCTCTCGTCAGAAAAACTCCGGCGATGATCGTCGCCGCACCTACGCCCTGGAAAATCGTCGGAGTCTCATTGAGAAAGGCCCACGCCACGAGGAGAGCGACGATCGGCTGGAGATTGGAATAGACGGAGGTGCGCGTCGCACCAAGCACCCGCAATCCGCGATACCAGAAGAAGTAGGCGACGCCCATTGATATCACGCTCGAGTAGAACAGCGCGAGCCACCCTCCCGTTCCGATACGAGACCAGTTGGTGGAGATCAACGCCGGAGCCGACGCAATGAGCAGCGGCACTGCCCCGCCAACCATCGTCACCGCGGACAGCTGGAGCACATCGATCCGCTTCGTATAGGGCTGGAGACCGATCGTGTAGAACGTCCAGCAGATCACGCCGAGGAAGACGAGCAATGAGCCGAGTAAAGTCGTCTCGCCGCTCGACGAGCTCGCGCTCCCGACGATTACCAACCCGACGCCAATGACGGAGAGTCCTATGCCGACGAGCGTCATCCGCTTTACCCGCTCCATTCCCCGCGCCCGTGCTACGAGCGCAATGAAGGCTGGAGCGGCGCCCACTATCAGCGCCGCGTTTCCCGCGCGCGTCCGCGCCACGCCATGTATGAAGAAGAGCTGATACAAGCCGTTCCCGAGCACGCCCAGGAGAAGGAGACGGATACCATCGCGTCGGGAGATCGCGATTCGACGACCCGCGAACGCGACCACGAGAAGGAACGCCGCGGCGGTTCCGACGCGCAGGCCAGTGAAGGCGACAGGGCTGAAGATGTGCGTGGCGTACTTCACCACCACGAAGTTGATCCCCCAGATCACCGCCATCGTGAACAGGAGCACATCCGTAAAACCGAGCGCCGGATGCGCGGCTGAGTCGGGCGTCAGGGACGAAGGATGAGTAACTGTTTCTGTCATCGCCGAAAGCTAGCCGGAGCGGGCGCGGCGCGGCTACCTTGCGTCATGCACATCTCGTTCGCGGTTTTCGCCGATGCCGCCAACCTCTCGCAGGAAGGAAAGCTCAACATCCTCGGCGTCTTCGACGCCGTGCAGGTGGCGGGACTGCCGACAATCCATCCCCGGACACACTTCGTCGTTCGACTCAAGGCGGATGGCGACGACACTGGGTCGCACAAGCTCACGTTTCGCTGGCTCTCTCCATACGAGGAGGAGCTCTGGTCGTCATCGGGTGAGATGAGCGTGGCGCCAGCTGCGAATCCGGTGTTCGAGCTGGATCTGCCGATCATCGCCGTCGTGGATCTCCCGCTCAATGTGGCGGGACAGTACACCATGCAAGTCACGCTCGACGGTCAGCCGACGGCGGTGGCGAGATTGTTCGTCAATGGACCAACTCAGCAGCCGATGGTTACGGGCACGCCGAACGGGATGGTCAGCTAGGCATTCTTGATAATTATGGCTGGTTTGACCTGCAACTGAAGACTACCTGCCGGGGGCTATCGGCTTGACAGCGAATGGCTGCGGGCTGTCGCTCAGTGCGTTCGAGTCAAGCCA
>DASZZU010000321.1:0-14526 GCA_035544855.1 Gemmatimonadaceae bacterium
TACCCTGTCCAAGAGAGATCACTCGTGTCGTCCGCGCGCAAGCCGGCTCCAGCTTGCACAGTTGCTGTTACCGCTAGCATCCGCCTCGATGGCGATACCAGTCGTGTCCGGCTTACCGCCGCTTACGTGACCGCTCTCGAAAGTGCAGGGCTCATACCACTCATCGTCCCTCCTCTTTCGAGCGCGAGCGCAGCCGCAGCCATTCTGGATTCAGTTTCCGGTCTTGTACTGACGGGAGGCGAGGACGTCGATCCTGCCCGCTACGGCGAGAAGCGCCACGAAAAAATACGCTCGATCAACGCCGCGCGCGATGCGACGGAAGCCGCGCTGATTGAGGAAGCAAAGGCTCGGGGAAAACCCGTCCTCGCCATTTGCCGAGGCATCCAGATCCTCAATGTCGCCCTCGGCGGAACTCTCGTGCAGGATATTCCGTCACAGTTGGACACCAGGATCGCGCACGACGAAGACTCCCCCCGCAATTCGCGCTCGCACGAGATCTCCATCGAGCCAGGCTCTCTGATCGCCAAAGCAGTCGGCACAGAGCACTGCACCGTCAATTCGTTCCACCATCAGTCAGTGAAGCGCGTCGCTGATGGCATGCGTGTCACGGCGCGCTCCCCGGACGGGGTCATCGAAGGACTCGAATCAACCGACGACTGGTGGGTGATGGCCGTGCAGTGGCACCCCGAGGAGATGACCGATTCGCCGGAGCCATGGGACCGAGGTCTCTTCAAGGCGTTCGCACAGCAGCTCGGAGCGTAGTGGACCAACCGCGGATTATTCACATCGATTCTGGCCGCAGTTGGCGCGGCGGACAACGCCAGGTTCTTTTGCTCGCGACCGGACTTCGTGATCGTGGCTATCGCGTGCTCGTGGTGGCGCCGACCGGCTCGCCGCTGATACGCCGCGCCGACCGTGCGGGACTGCCTACTTACCGGCTCACGCTGCGTGGAGAGTGGGACATCCGCTCCGCGCGGGAGCTGCGCGCGGTAGCGCGCGAGTGGGACGCCAACATCGTTCATGCCCACGACGCGCGCTCTCACTCGATCGCTCGCTTCGCGCTCCTGGGCAAGAGAAAAATTCGTCTCATCGTCACGCGTCGTGTCGCATTCCCTCCCAAACAGGTCCGTCTCAAGTACCGGTACGGCGTCGACGCGTTCATCGCGATCTCTCAAGCCGTGAAATCGGTAATGGTAGGAGCTGGAGTTCCTGCGAATCGAATCGACGTGGTCTATTCGGGAATCCCCGCACCGCAGGTGAAGCGCCCCCGCAATTGGCGCCGGGAGCGGGGCTGGCCGGCGAGCACGGTCGTCTGCGGAATCGTGGGCGCCATGACCCAGGAAAAGGGACTGGACATGATCAGCGGAATCGCTCGTCGGTTACCTGGAGAAGTGTTCAGGCGTACACGATTGGTTCTGCTGGGCGGTAAAGGCAAGGGTGGGACAAGCGTGGCCGGCGTCGAAGGATTCGACGCGGGCTTCGTCGAGGAGATTCACGACGCCGTCGCGGGCCTGGACGTGCTCTGGCATCCGTCGAGATCAGAAGGATTGGGGACGTCCGTAATCGATGCGATGGCCATCGGAGTGCCGCCGATAGCCTTTGCCGTCGGTGGATTGCCAGAGGTCATCGAGGACGGAAAGAGCGGGATCCTCGTGGCGCCAGGCGATCTCAGTGCGTTCATGCGTGCAGCGGCAGAGCTCATTACCAACGACGCGCTGCGAGCCCGGCTCGGAGAGGGCGCCAAGGCCAGAGCCCGGGAATTCGACTCCAAGAGGATGATCGAACGAACGGCTGAGGTGTACGATAGAGTGCTTGCGGGGTAGCGAGCAATCGTCTGTTACTCCTATCTTGCCTCTGACGGCTTCGCCGTCGCTCCCCATTAACTCGAATTTGCCTTGCTCTACATCTGTATCCCGAGCTACAACGAGGGTCCCACCGTCGGCGTGCTCCTCTGGCGCATTCGTCGCGTTTTTCAGGACTACTCGCGCGAGTATGAGATCATCCTATACGACGACGGCAGCACCGACGGTACCCGTGAGACTGTCCAGCCGTACGCGAAAGTGATCCCGCTCACCGTGCTGAGGGGTGAACAGCGCAAGGGATTCGGGTTCGCGATCGACAAGCTCGTTCGCGAAGTCTCTCGGCGCACACGATATGCGCGCCGTGACGCATTGATAGTGATGCAAGCCGACTTTACGGATCAGCCTGAGCACATCCCCGAGCTGGTCAAACGATTCGAGGGAGGGGCCGACATCGTTGCCGCCAAACAGGAGATGAGCGAGGCGCCGGCCCCTGTGCAGAGGCTGCGTCGCTTTGCCGACTGGATCCAGCGCGCGGGAATGCCAAAAACCGACGCCGATCCGTTCACGACGTACCGGCTCTACCGCATTTCGGTGCTCCGCGAGCTGCTCAAGGCTCTCGGAGACAAGCCGGTCGTTACAAGCAGCGGATGGGCTGCGAACGCCGAGCTGCTGCTCAAGGTACGGAGATTTGCGCGCCGAGTGGAGACAGTCGATCTGGCACCGCGCTACGACGTGCGGACTCGAGAGACGAGAGTCCGCCCTTTTGCCGATGCCGTGAATCTCTTCCGCTTCAGTCGAAAGGCGCGCGTTCTCGCGGCGTCTGCCAAAGGTGCCGGGTGAAGTCCGCAATCCTTTCCCGCGTCGCTCTGGTTGCCACTGCTGCCGCCACGACTGCGTCAGCCCAATCTCCCGCGACTCCGACGCCAGCCGCGCAATCGTCCATCCTCGCGTCCGGAGTGAAGCGCGCCAAGGTCCCATTCGGCGCCGGCGAGCGGATGGAATACGACGTCAGGTTTGGCGCGCTCAGAGTCGGCAACGCGCACATGGAGGTAGTCGCGCTGGACAACCTTCGCGGCCGGCCCGCCTGGCACACAGCGTTCTGGGTGCAGGGCGGAAACTTCCTCTATCGCGTCAACGACGTGTACGAGAGCTGGATGGATGCGGAAACTCTCTCGTCGCTCCGTTTCGTCCAGGAGCTGGAAGAGGGCGGGAAGGACACCGAGCGCAGATTCGAGATCTATCCCGACCGCGCGGTTTTCGTTCAGACTTCGAAGAAGCCGCCAAAGGAAGAGCCCTCCGTCAGCCAACCCCTCGATGATGGCTCGTTCCTGTATTTCGTCCGCACGATTCCCCTCGTCGTCGGACAGACCTACGACTTCAACCGCTACTTCCGTCCCGATCGGAACCCGGTCCGGATTCGCGTACTGCGGAAGGAGCGGATCAAGGTGCCCGCCGGTACCTTCGACGCGATCGTTATTCAGCCCGTGATCAAGACCAAGGGGATTTTCTCGGAGAACGGTCACGCCGAGATCTGGCTCTCGGACGATGAGCGCCACATCATGCTTCAGCTCAAGTCGAAGCTCTCTTTCGGCTCGCTGAACCTTTTTCTCAAGTCCTACTTCCCATCGCCGAACCAGTAGGCGGTAACCGCGGCTCCCGTTCGGGCCCCACGTCTTCGAAGCGAGGGGGAGCGGGAGCAAAATCGGGGAGCTCGGCTTCCAAGTCCATCCCGGAAGCCGACCTCTCGAAGGTCCGCACCGTTCCCATCGAGCGGCGCCCGAACAAAGTCGCCGCGGCGGAGTTTGCGTTGCCCCCCGGCAAGGATCGAAGCTTCTCCGCGTTTCTCAAATCACTTCCCGACGTCCTGGTCGCGCGTGATTTCCTTCGCGTCGTCGACGCGGTCGCGTCGGCAAAAAAGAATGGGCGCGCGGTCGTCGTCATGCTCGGCGGCCACATCGTCAAGACCGGGCTCGCGCCACTCCTCATCGATCTCATGAATCGAGGAGTGATCACCCATCTCGCGATGAACGGATCCGCCGCGATCCACGATTACGAGATCGCGCGCTTCGGGGCCACGTCGGAAGATGTCGCGCGCGGACTGGTAGATGGAACGTTCGGAATGGCCGAAGAGACTGGTCGCGGAATGAACGAGGCGTTCATAGCCGGCATGAAGAATGGCTGGGGGATGGGTGAAGCTCTCTCGCGCGCTCTCGAGACGCTGCCATTATCGAATGCGGATTTATCAGTCATGCTCTCGGCGCACCGGCTTGGAATTCCCTGCACCGTTCACGCAGCCCTCGGCGCCGAGATCATTCATCAGCACCCGGCGACGAATGGCGCCGCAATCGGTGACACGAGTCACCGCGATTTTCGCAGACTCGCGGCGTCGCTGCCCGCGTTGCAGGACGGCGGCGTTGTGCTGAATCTGGGGAGCGCGGTGATAATGCCGGAAGTTTTCCTGAAGGCCCTGACGATTGCGCGCAATCTCAACAACGGTAAACCGACCGGGTTCACGACCTGCGATCTCGACATGCAGAGGCACTATCGTCCGCGCGTAAATGTGGTGCAGCGCCCGACTCAGGAAAGCGGAAAAGGGTACGAGATCACGGGGCACCACGAGATCATGGTGCCGTTGCTCACTTGGGGCGTTATCGAGGCGATCGAGAGGGCATAGTAGACTGCAAACTGCAACTTCCCAGCAGCCCCAGCCAGTTCGAGCCTAGTACCGAGTGAGCCTCGTCCCCGCGAATTTCTCTCTGAGTCTCGCCGCGGTACTCGGGCTAAGCACCCGAATCCCGAGGTACAGCAGCCCGCCGACAATGAGTACCTTGAGCGCGAGCGCTATCAGCCAGAAAGTCAGACCAATAATGCCGCCGAACAGGTTGAACACCATGCCCACGGCAAAGAGGCCCAGCATGGCGAATAGGCCGATCATGAAAATGGCGCGTAACATGACGTTCTCCGAAGCAGTGACAGTTATCACTACGCTACACCGTGGCAAGCGGTTTCAGAAGAGGCAGATAAGCTGAGCACCGAAGTTATTGTCGTCGGCGGCGGGTTAATCGGCCTCGCCACCGCTGTAGCTGTCGCCGAGCGCGGAATATCCGTCACGCTGATTGGAGAAAGCAGGGCCGGCGAGGCTTCTCCCGCTGCCGCGGGGATGTTGGCACCGTCCGTCGAGCGAGCCGTCGGTCCTGCTCACGATTTTGGAATAGCCGCCCGTGATCGCTATCCGAGCTACATCGAGTTTCTCGCCGAGCGAACGGGAATTCAGGTGCCGCTCAACCGGCGCGGCATCCTCCAGGTCGCGCTTAGCGGGAAGGGCATCAAGGGACTGAAAAAAACAGCGCTGCCAACCACCCGCTGGCTCGACGCGAAAGAGCTGCGGGAGCTGGAGCCGGCGCTCACGCACGCCATGGGGGCGATGTTCAACCCGGACGACGGCGCCGTCGACAACACCGTGCTTCTCTCGGCGCTCCTGAAGCTTGTCTCGACGAATGCGCGTGTCATGACGCTGGACGACGCAGTTACCGAGGTCGAGCCCCGCGAATCGTCCGCGGTGGTCAGGACAAGATCGGGCGCGACGCACAGCGCCCGACACGTCGTCCTCGCCGCCGGAGCCTGGGCTGGACGAATTTCCGGAGCCCAGCTAGCCCGCGCGGTCGAGCCCGCTCGCGGCCAGCTCGTGTCTTACTCGACCTCGCCGCTCGGCCACGTCGCATACGGGCCGCGAGGTTATGTCGTCCCTCGCGGTGATTCGACGATTGGAGGCAGCACGATGGAGAATGTCGGCTTCGACGCGGGTACGACGAACGAAGGCATCGAGAAAGTTCGATCTGCGTCGGAGGAGATCTGCCCGAGCCTTTCGCTGAGTAAAGCAACCCGCGCGTGGGCCGGGCTTCGCCCCGTAACTCCCGACATGCTGCCCATCCTTGGTCCCGATCCGGAGCATCAATCGCTCATTTATGCCTGCGGTCACTCGCGCAACGGCGTACTCATGGCCCCCCTGACGGGGGATTTAATCGCCGATCTCGTGACAGGAACACCACTTAGCTTCGACTTGTCACAATTTCGCCCCGACCGTTTTTGATGTAGATTGCCTAAGCTCGACGGACTCTCTCCTCCCCGCGAGCCCCAAACGATGCCAGATACTCTTTATCAGATCATGGGGCGCCACCGCGCGGAACCGCTCCCGGAGCGGAAGCCGTCGTGGCTCAAGGTGAGAGCACCCGGAGGCCCCAACTACATGCGGCTCAAGCACTTGATGCGTGAGCTCGACTTGCACTCGGTGTGCGAGGAAGCGCATTGCCCGAATGTCGGCGAGTGCTGGGAGCACGGCACCGCCACCTTCATGATCCTGGGTGATGTCTGCACCAGAAACTGCGCCTACTGCGCCGTCGCCCACGGACGTCCTCCCAAGTACGACATCGCCGAGCCGGAGCGGGTTGCGCAGGCGATCGCCGAGATGGGGCTCCAGCACGCGGTGATCACTTCTGTGGATCGCGACGACCTCCCCGACTTCGGCGCGTACATCTTCGCCGAAACGATCAGACAGATTCACGAGAGAATGCCGGGCTGCTCGGTGGAAGTTCTCGTTCCCGATTTCCAGGGCAACGAAGACAGCATCCGCACCGTGCTCGAGGCCGGTCCGGAGATCTACAATCACAACACCGAGACCGTGCCGCGCCTGTATAAGAAAGCCCGCCCGGGTGGACGCTACCCCAGAGTGATGGAGATCTTCCGCTACGCCAAGCGAATGGCGCCCGACATTCCCACCAAGACCGGAATGATACTCGGCATGGGAGAAACGATTGAGGAGGTCATCACAGTGATGCGCGACCTGCGCGACGTCGACGTCGACATTCTCACTCTCGGGCAGTACCTCCGTCCTTCAGACGCGCACATCGCCCTCGACCGCTACTACACTCCTCAGGAATTCAGAAGGCTTTACGAGATTGGAATGGAGATGGGATTCCGTCATGTCGAATCAGGTCCACTCGTTCGCTCCAGCTACCACGCGTGGGAGCAGGTACAGGCGGCCGGCGTATGAGCACTGAAGCGAAGCGTCCACCGGCCCAGAAGCACAAAGAGAAAGGCACGCCCAGCGACAACGGGGCCGATGCCGCTCCATCGAACGATCTCGCTGGAACGACTCCGGAGCTCCGGCGTGAGCTGCTTAATTCGATGCTCCTGCAGCGCCGTTTCGAGGAGCGGTGCGCCGAAGCGTACGCGCTCGGAAAAATCGGAGGATTCTGTCACCTCTACATCGGGCAGGAAGCAATCTCCACCGGCGTGATGTCGATGATCCGTCCCGACGATTACGTGATTACCGCGTACCGCGATCACGCACAGGCGCTCGCGCGCGGAGTGAGTCCGCGGGCCGTCATGTCGGAGCTGTTCGGTCGCGTCGATGGATGCTCGGGCGGCAAGGGCGGCTCCATGCACATCTTCGATGCCAAAACGAACTTCCTTGGCGGACATGCCATCGTCGGCGGTCACGTTCCGATCGCCGCCGGGGTCGGATTCGCGATCAAGTATCGCCGGGGCAATCAACTGTGCGTCTGCTTCTTCGGAGAAGCCGCGGTAAACATCGGCGCCGTTCACGAAGCGCTGAATCTCGCTTCGTTGTGGGAGCTGCCCGTGGTCTTCATCATCGAGAACAATCGCTACGGCATGGGGACGGCGATCTCCCGCTCGACCGCGAACGAGGACGTGCTCATCCGCGCCAAGGGTTATCGGATGGAAGGCGAGAGCGTCGACGGCCAGGATGTCTTCGCCGTGCGCGATTGCATGGCGCGCGCGATCGAGAGAGCGCGAAAGGAAAAGCGGCCAACTCTAATCGAGATGAGGACGTACCGCTTCATGGGCCACTCGATGTCGGACGCGGTGAGCGGCACCTACCGCACCAAGAACGAGCTGGAGGAGAATATGAAGCGCGATCCCATCCTCGTCCTTCACAACAAGTTGTACGAGTCCGGCGAGCTCACCGAAGGCGAGATGCACAAGATGGACGACGAAGCGAAAGCGATTGCGCAGGACGCCTGGGATTTCGCGGACGCCAGTCCCGAGCCGCCTCTCGAAAAGCTCTACACCGACGTCTACGCGGACACGAGCACCTGATATGGCAGTAGTCACTTACCGCGATGCACTGACGCAGGCGCTCCGCGAGGAGCTGCAGCGCGACGACCGCGTCTTCCTCATGGGAGAAGAAGTCGGGCAGTACAACGGCGCGTATAAAGTCTCGAAGGGACTGCTGGACGAATTCGGCCCGATGAGAATCGTCGATACGCCAATTACCGAGCTCGGCTTCGCCGGCGTTGGCGTGGGAGCAGCGATGGTCGGGTTGCGGCCCATCGTCGAATTCATGACCTGGAACTTCGCCCTGCTGGCCCTCGACGAAGTCGTGAACGCAGCGGCGAAGATGCTTTACATGTCGGGCGGGCAATACAAGATCCCGATGGTTTTCCGCGGCCCGAACGGCTCCGCGCTGCAGCTGGCCGCTCAGCACTCGCAGGCGTGGGAGAGCTGGTTCGCGCACATCCCGGGATTGAAGGTCTGCACCCCGGGCACACCGGCCGACGCGAAAGGACTTCTCAAGTCCGCCATTCGCGACGACAACCCCGTCATCTTCCTCGAAGGCGAGATGCTCTACAACACCAAGGGAGAAGTGCCCGACGGTGAGCACATCGTTCCCATCGGTGTTGCGGAGCTGAAGCGCGAAGGCGATCACTGCTCCGTGATCACGCACGGAAAGATGGTACTGGTAGCAATGCGCGTAGCTGACGATTTGGCTAAGGAGGGAATCAACATCGACGTCGTCGATCTTCGCACCGTCCGCCCGATCGATGTCGAAGCGATCGCACGCTCCGTGCAGAAAACCAATCGAGCAGTCGTGCTGGAGGAAGGGTGGGAGATCTGCGGCATGGGCTCGCAGGTCGTCGATTTCATCCAGCGCGAGTGCTTCGACGACCTCGACGCTCCCGTGCTGCGTGTCCACCAGGAAGACGTACCGATGCCTTACGCCAAGAACCTTGAGCGCGCCGCCAAGCCAGACGCCGGCAAGGCTGTCGCAGCAATCAGAAGAGTCATGTACCTCGACTAACCACCTATGGCAACGAAAGTGGTGATGGAGGCGCTCTCGCCGACGATGGAGGAAGGGCGCCTCGTCAAATGGAACAAGAACGAAGGCGACGCCGTGAAAAGCGGCGACGTGCTGGCTGAGGTCGAGACCGACAAGGCGGTGATGGAGCTGGTCGCGCGCGGCGACGGAGTGCTGCGCAAGCGTCTGGCGAATGAAGGAGACGCGTCTCCGGTCGGAACTCTGTTGGCGGTGATTGCCGCTCCCGACGAGAACATCGATTCAATCATCGGATCGGCCGCGCCGGCCAGTGTAGGTGCGGCAAAATCGACTCAGTCGGGGCAAGCCGCTCAGGCTCAGGGTTCCGCGGGAGCGCAGCCCGGAACCTCCGCGAACCAGGCGGTCGCCGACACAAGGGAAAGCGCCGCAAAAAGTTCGGTCCCACAGTCACCCGCCCCCGCGCCAGCTCGGCCATCCGGACCCCCAACCGCTCCGCGAGGAAACGGCGCCGCGCGTCCGGGCGCGCCTTCGCCAGCAGGCGGACGTCAACGCTCGTCACCACTCGCGCGGCGGCTCGCGAGCGAGAAAGGAGTACAGCTCGGAGCAATCCAGGGCACTGGACCAGGCGGCCGCATCGTCAAGCGCGACATTGAAAACGCCAAGGCGATGGGCGGTGCTGGACGGTCCGCCGCAGCCGAACGCCTCGCGGCCGAAGGCGACTTCAAGGACATTCCGCTCACTCAGATCCGAAAGACGATCGCGCGTCGGCTCGCCGAGTCGACCGGCCCCGTCCCGACATTTTTCCTCACCGCTGAATTCGATGCAACGCGTGCCGCCGAGATGCGCGCGCAGCTCGCGGAGATGGGCGATCAATACAAGGTGTCGTTCAACGACATCGTGATCAAAGCGGTCGCTCTCGCATTGGCGGAGCATCCCGAGGTCAACGCGCACTGGCTCAACGACAAGATCCGCCAGTTCAATCGCATCCACGTCGCGATGGCAGTGGCCGTCGAAGACGGTCTCATTACGCCGGTCCTGTTCGACGCCGATCGCCTGTCACTGTGGGAGATTTCCGAGAAGGCGCGCGATCTCGCCAAGAGAGCTCGCGAGCGCAAGCTGATGCCCGAGGAGTATACCGGCTCGACGTTCTCGGTCTCGAACCTCGGCATGTTCGGCATCGACCAGTTCACGGCGATCATCAATCCGCCTGAAGCGGGGATACTCGCCATCGGCGGCGTCGAAGAGAAACCAGTCGTCGTGGACGGCGCGCTGGAGGTTCGGCAGCGGATGCGCGTGACGATGAGCTGCGATCACCGGGTGATCGATGGGGCTACAGGAGCGAAATTCCTCCAGACCGTCAGGCGCTACATCGAGAATCCGCTCAGTCTGATTATTTGACGGCTTCTGGATTAACTACCCCGCTCAGTCTGATCATCTGACGCGTTCGAGTTAACTGTAACTGCGAGGGGATCAAGGTAGGAGGTGCGAGGTACTAGGTGCGAGGTGTGAGGTAAAGCCGTAAAGCCGCCACATTGCGCTTCTACCTCCTACCTCGTGCCTATAACCTCGCACCTCCTACCTAGCTCTTCTCGCAGTTGGTTTTGTCCTCCTACCTAGCTCTTCTCGCAGTTAAAACATTGCGCCTAGTAGCTAGATTTATCCGTTGACCTCCAAGCACTCTACCAACCAACGACAAATGGCCTCTTTTGACGTGATTTTCCTGGGCGGCGGTCCCGCCGGATACGTCGGCGCCATCCGCTGCGCTCAGCTCGGAATGTCCGTCGCCGTCGTCGAGCGCGAAGGCCTGGGCGGCACCTGCGTTCTGTGGGGCTGTATTCCCGCCAAAGCGCTGCTCGAAGCGGCGTCGGTCGCGACAAAGGTCTCCCACGCCGCCGATTTCGGCGTCACCGTCGGCGATGTGAAACTCGATTACGGCGTCGCCATGAAGCGTTCGCGCGCGGTGAGCACCCAGAACTCCAAGGGCGTCGAGTTTCTCTTCAAGAAAAACAAGATCACCTGGATCAAGGGGACGGCGAAAATCGCCGGCAAGAATTCGGTCACCGTAAAGGCCGATGGTAAGGAAGAGAAGCACGACGCGAAAAAGGCGATAGTGATCTCCACCGGGTCGCGGGTGAAAGGACTCCCCCAGATCGGCCTCGAGCTGAACAAGACCACCGTGCTCTCCTCCGACGAAGTGCTGGTGCTCGAGAAAGCTCCGAAGACCATGGCCGTCATCGGTGCCGGCGCGGTGGGCTGCGAGTTCGCGGACGTCTTCAACGCGTTCGGCACGCAGGTCACACTCATCGAGGCGCTCCCTGTCATTCTTCCGCTCGAGGACGCCGATTGCAGCGCCGAGCTCACCAAGAGCTTCAAGAAGCGGAAGATCGATGTTCTTACGGGTGCCAGGATCGGCGACGTGAAAGTCGGAAAGAATTCCGTGACAATGAGCGTGGAGACTGGCGGTAAAAAGCAGACGCTCGAGGTCGAGAAGGTCCTCGTCGCCGCGGGTCGCGCTCCGAATACCGAAGACATCGGCCTCAAAGAAGCCGGAATCCAGCTCACGGATCGCGGCTTCATCAAGATCAACGAACGGATGGAGACATCGGTCAAAGGCATCTACGCGATAGGCGATGTCGCCGGCCCGCCCATGCTCGCGCACAAGGGCTCGCGCGAAGGCGTCGTGTTCGCTGAATTCCTTGCCGGACAAAAGCAGGTGCATCCGGTGAATTACGGCAACATCCCCAACGCGACGTACTGTCATCCCGAAGTCGCGTCGATAGGCATGACCGAGGCGCAGGTCAAGGAAAAGAAGATCGATTACAAGGTCGGCAAGTTCCTCTTTTCCAACAACGGGCGCGCCCGCACGTCTGGAGAAACTGAAGGTTTCGTCAAGATCATTCGCGACGCCAAGTACGGCGAGATCCTCGGCGCGCACATCATCGGGGCGCACGCCACCGAGTTGATCCACGAGCTTGCCGTTGCACGCGAGAACGAGTTCACCGCGGAAGAAGTCGATCTCGCCATCCACGCCCATCCGACGCTCTCCGAAGCAATAGCCGAGGCCGCCCTCGATTCGCTCGGAAAGATGATCCACGCGTGACTCAGGTGATGGGTTGTGGCTGAGCGCGAGCTATGGACTGTACCCCTGGGGCGCGTGCCCTACGCGGAAGCGCTCGAGCTCCAGCGGCACATCGCTCGCGATCGGATAACGGGCGCCCTCGCGCAGGACGTATTGCTCCTCGTCGAGCACCCTCCGGTAGTCACCCTCGGCAGAGCGTCGAAGGAGAAGCACCTGATTGCTTCGCCCGCTTTTCTGGAGGGCAAAGGGGTCGAGCTGTTCGAAGTGGAGCGAGGCGGAGACGTGACATTTCACGGTCCGGGACAGCTCGTTGGCTATCCGATCGTTGATCTCAAGCGTCACCGGCAGGATCTACACTGGTACCTGCGGAAGATCGAGGAGGCGCTGATCAACACGCTCGCCGACTACGACATTCCAGCCGAGCGCAACACGAGCTACACCGGCGTGTGGACGAGAGGAAAAAAGATCGCCTCGATTGGCGTTCACGTACGTGACTGGGTCACCTGGCACGGATTCGCGCTCAACGTCACGACGGATCTCTCCTACTTCGATCTCATCGTGCCCTGCGGAATCAACGGAGTCGTCATGACGTCGATTGCTCGGGAGCTGGGAATCGAGGACGTCTCGGCGCAGGATGTCAGGGACCGGGTATCCGCGAAGTTTGCGGAAGCGTTCGATCTTACGGCGGTAGTCACCTCCCGCTCGGCGCTTCTCGAGACAGTTGCGTGACGGAAACGCTAAAGGTCTATCCGCCCCGCGAGCGCGTGGAGACTATCGGCACCCCGCGCGATTTCGCCTTGGAGCTCAATCCGCAGCAGGCGTCCGCGGCGACGCACGCGGACGGGCCGCTTCTCATCATTGCCGGCGCCGGAACGGGAAAGACTCGCACGCTTGTCTATCGGGTCGCGCATCTGATCGACCGCGGGGTTGCGGCCGAGCGAATACTTCTGCTCACGTTTACGAGACGTGCCGCGCAGGAAATGCTCTCGCGCGCCGAGCGTTTGGTTGGCAGCAACAGCAAGCGCGTGCACGGTGGGACATTTCATGCGACCGCGCATCGGTTGCTTCGCCGCTACGGACCCGCCGCTGGTCTCCCCAAAGACTTCACGATCATGGACCAGGGTGATTCCGCGGATCTCATGCAGCTCTCCCGCGCCCAGCTGGGCTACGCCGCCAAGATCAAGCGATTCCCCAAGAAGGAGACGCTCCAGTACGTCTACTCTCGGCACATCAACACCGGGATACCGGTCGACGACATCATTCGCGACGAGTATCCGCAGTTCGTCGACTACCTCGAGGATTTCGCCAGGATCTACGGCGACTACGTTCGGCGGAAGCAGGAACGGAATCTCGTCGATTACGACGACCTGCTTCTCTTCTGGGCGCTGATGCTCGAGGCGTCTCCGGAGCTTTGCCAACGGATCGGCGGGATGTACGAACACATCCTGGTGGATGAGTACCAGGACACGAACGTGCTGCAAGCGCGAATTCTTCGCGGGATGTGCAGCACTCATAGCAACATCACGGTCGTAGGGGATGACGCGCAGAGCATTTACTCGTTCAGGGGTGCCAACTTCAGAAACATCCTCGACTTCCCCAAACAGTTCGCGGGTGCGACGACGGTTACCCTCGAGCAGAACTATCGCTCCACCCAGCCGATCCTCAGCGTCACCAACACTCTCATCTCGCGCGCAGCCGAGCGATTCACGAAAAATCTCTGGACGGAGAGAACCGGTGGAGAGATACCCTGGCTGGTGGCGGCGCGCGACGAGCAGCAGCAAACCCGATTCGTCGTCGATCGCATATTGGAGCTGCACGAGGAAGGGACACCGTTGCGCGAGATCGCGGTGCTTTTCCGCGCCGGTTACATGTCCGCCGACCTGGAGATAGAGCTCACCAATCGAAAGATCCCGTTCGAGAAGTGGGGTGGTCTCAAGTTTCTGGAAGCCGCGCACGTCAAGGACGTGCTCGCTTTCCTCCGCATTCTGGAGAATCCCCGCGACGAGGTGAGCTGGTATCGGCTGCTGCTTCTCCTTCCCGGAATCGGCGATGCTACCGCGCGCGCCGCGATCGACTCGATGGCCGCGGCGGCGTGGGAGTCCGACGCCTTCGGACGCTACGATCCACCGCCACGGGCGAGGGCGGCGCACACAGCGTTGGTTGCGCTGCTCGATGGCTTGCGCTTGGGGCCGGTGCAGGACGAGGCACAGGTCTCCGCGGACATTGCGCGCGTGCGGCAGCTCTACGACAACATTTTGCGGGAGCGGTATGACCGTGTTGAGCCGCGTCTCGCAGACTTGGACCAGCTGCAGACAATCGCCGCAGGTTATCCGGATCGCGCGGCGTTCCTGTCGGCGCTCGCGCTCGAGCCCCCGCAGGCGACGCAGGACCTGCCGGGCGGCAGTCGCGAGGAGAATGACTGCCTGATCCTGAGCACCGCGCATTCAGCGAAGGGAAAGGAGTGGGACGCGGTGTTCGTGATCTGGGCGGTAGACGGATGGTTCCCCTCCGCGCGCTGCCTCAACACGGAAGAGGAGACGGAAGAGGAGCGGCGACTCATGTACGTC
>DASZZU010000322.1:0-2069 GCA_035544855.1 Gemmatimonadaceae bacterium
ATTCGCCGAGCCGATGTCGGACGACGAGATGACGAAGCTGCTCGACAGCCAAGCAAAGGTTCAGGAGAAGATCGACGCCGCGAACGCGTGGGATCTGGATCGGAAGATCGAGATCGCCATGGATGCGTTGCGGCTTCCGCCCGCGGAGGCCGATGTGGGAAAGCTTTCTGGTGGAGAGAAGCGCCGAGTCGCGCTATGCCGCACGCTGCTCGAGGAGCCGGACATGTTGTTGCTCGACGAGCCGACCAACCACCTCGACGCGGAATCCGTCGCGTGGCTGGAGAGATATCTTGCCGAGTTTCCGGGAACCGTCGTCGCCGTAACGCACGACCGGTATTTCCTGGACAACGTCGCCGGCTGGATCCTGGAACTCGATCGCGGGGCTGGGATTCCCTACGAAGGGAACTACAGCTCGTGGCTCGATCAGAAGCGCACCCGGCTGGCAACGGAAGAGAAGCAGGCCTCGGCCCGGCAGAGATCATTAGAGCGCGAGCTCGAGTGGGTGCGCATGTCGCCGCGCGCTCGGCAGACCAAGAGCAAGGCGCGCATTCAGAAGTACGAGGAGCTGGCGACCGCGGCTGAAGGCGACAAGATCATGCAGAACGAGATCGTGATTCCGCCGCCGGCTCGTCTGGGAAACGATGTCGTGATCGCCAAAGGATTGAAAAAGGCGTATGGCGACAACGTGCTGTTCGACGATCTCTCGTTCTCGCTGCCGCGCGGAGGGATCGTGGGAATCATCGGGGCGAACGGCGCGGGCAAGACCACCTTGTTCAGGATGATTGCGGGAAAAGAAAAGGCGGACGGTGGCGCGTTGACCATCGGCGACACAGTGCAGCTCGCTTACCTCGATCAGACGCGCGAGCTAAACGACGCGAACACCGTCTACAAGGAAGTGAGCGAGGGGAACGACGTCGTCCAGGTTGGGAAGCGTGAGATGCAGGCGCGGGCGTACCTCGCGCAGTTCAATTTCAAAGGGCCGGATCAGCAGAAGAAGGTGAAGGATCTGTCCGGTGGGGAGAGAAACCGGCTGCATCTGGCGAAGCTGCTGAAGTCAGGTGGGAATCTGTTGCTGCTCGACGAGCCGACGAACGATCTGGACGTCGATACTCTGCGAGCGCTGGAAGAAGCGCTGATCGATTTCCCCGGCTGCGCAGTTGTGATCTCGCACGACCGCTGGTTTCTCGATCGAATCACGACGCACATCCTCGCGTTCGAGGGAAATTCGGAGACGGTGTGGTTCGAGGGGTCTTATCGCGATTACGCGGAGGACTTCAAGAGGCGGAAGGGCGCCGATGCGGATCGGCCGCACCGAATTGCGTACAGGAAGCTCGTACACAGCTAAGCGGGCGCGCCTTGCAGGGAAGCCCTGCCCGCCCCAGCATATGTAATCCTAATTTCCGGAGGCATCATGCGGCCACTCGGCTGGATTGGCGTACTTCTCATCGTCGCGGGCATTATCGTCGTCGCGATGCGCGGAATACCGTACACAAAAAGCCGTAACGAGGTCGAAGTCGGGCCTCTCAAGGTCACCTCGCAGGAACGCGGCTTGGTGACACCGGTTGTCGGAATTGCCGCAATCGTAATTGGCGGGGTGCTGGTTTTCGCCGGGCGAAAGAGCGCGTAGTTGCTGCTGTTGCCCCACCCGGCTTCCGGCCGGATAGGGCAACTATCAGCAAGACGACGGAATGATGTCAGTCGCCGGTGTTGCTTTTCAGAAGGCGATTGCGGTAGGCCTCGCTCGCATAAATGGCGACCTCGACGCGACGGTTCTGCTGTCGTCCAGCATCGGTCTCGTTGGTAGTCACCGGCTCTGACTCTCCCTTGCCGGAGGCCGCGAGGCGGGTTCTCGCTACACCCTGTGCTGCAAGATACGCGGCCGCTGAATTTGAGCGGCGCTCAGAAAGACGCTGATTGTACGAGTCATCGCCCACGTTGTCAGTGTGCCCGACGATCAGCAGCTGCGAGTCGGGATACTTGTTCAGACTCGTCGCGAGCTCGCGCAGATTCGTTCCCGCGGCCGGCAGAATCTGATCCGAGTCGAATGCAAAGAGCAGCCCTGAAGCGAA
>DASZZU010000323.1:0-2303 GCA_035544855.1 Gemmatimonadaceae bacterium
GCGAACAGCGGCCTGAACCAGTCCGGATGCTCGTAGTAGATCGCGATCGGTCCATCGGGTGTTGCCGGCATCGAATGTCTCCGCGACATCGCTGAAAAAGAAAAAAGGCCGCGTCTCGGGAGAGACGCGGCCCCTCAAGCCCGCGAGAGCTTTCGCTCTTAGCTGTGCAAGGTCGTTTGGTATGCGCACGAGATGCCCAGCTTCCCTCCGTTACCGCAACGTCGGCGATAACACATAAGCATTCGGCGCGCGTGTACCATGTTGCTTCAACCTAGCGCACGGATCTGTCAGGTCAAGGCGGTCGGCATCGTGGTACGCGCTTTCGTCGCCCGACTGACCGGCAAAGAATCAAAGACTGCACAATGGCCCCAAAGCGAAGCAGTGACGAACTCGCGCAAACAGCCAGGCCGGTTTAGCATACCAGCATGGATGCCCGCGAACCGATTCGGATCCCAACGCGCGACGTCGTGCGAATACTCGCGCTCATATTCGGCTTCTACATCGCCGTCCGCCTGCTCTGGATCGCGCACCCCGTAATCTTCCTTTTCTTCCTCGGCGTGCTATTCGGACTCCCGATCGCTCAGGGAGCGGATTGGCTGGGGAAACGCCGCGTTCCGCGTGGGATCGGCGTCGCATTGATTCTTACGGTATTTCTTGGCCTTCTCATCGGCGGCGGCATCGGCATGGCGCCGATTCTTCGCGCTCAATCGAAAGAGCTGCAGCAGCGCCTTCCCGAGGCGTTGGACAAGATCGACGCGTGGCTCGGCCACCGCTCCAATGGAGTCCTCGGCATCCTTTTCAACGAAGAGAGCACCGGCGACGATGCCGGCGCCGTGCCGGGGGTCGCGGCAACCGATTCACTCGGCACCGACACCGTTGTGGCTGCAACGACGGGCGCGGAAGTGCGGAAAACGACCACGCGCACCAACGAGGTGGTGGTCGGTGGCAATCTCAGACGCGAGATCACCAGACAATTTTCTGGCGCACAGCACTCCTTTCTCCGGGTGCTTACGTCTACGCTCGCGGTATCGGGCGCATTCCTGCTCGTACTCTTCATCGCCGCGTACATCGGCGTCGATCCCCATCTCTATCACGGCGGAGTCCTGGCGCTTGTCCCGGGCCGGGAACGTGACCGGGCCGCGCTCACACTGGCCCGGCTCGCCACGACGCTGCGACGTTGGCTCGTAACCCAGTTGATCGCGATGGTCGTGATCGGCGCCGTCACCACCGTGTTTCTTCTCGCCATTCACGTCAAGGCGGCGCTGCCTCTGGGCATCCTGGCGGGCGTCTCGAAGTTCATCCCGATCGTCGGTTCGATCTTCGCCGCGATTCCAGCCATAGCGATGGCGTTCATCGACTCGCCGCACAAAGCGCTCGTCGTCGCGATCGGCTACTTCGTGATCCAGTTCGTCGAGAATCACCTGCTCGTACCTCTGCTGATGAAGCACGGAGTCAACCTCCCGCCGGCGATGACCCTCGGGATTCAGGCTCTGATGGCTGTCCTATTCGGCTTTCTCGGTCTGCTGGTGGCAGTGCCGCTCCTCGCCGCCATTCTCACCATCGTTCGCACGATGAACGAGGAGGAGCTGCGCGAGATCTCCGAGGAAACGACCTCGCGGCTACCCGCCGGCGACGAGGCGATCGAGCGCGCGTTCGATCATCGGACCGGCGATGATCAGTGACTCCGGTGGGAGATCCTGATCTGCATTGGCTCTCTGAGTGGCGATGTCGCGTGCGTGGTGTATATAATCCAAGCCTACAAAGATCGGTTCGCACCCCTGTCACCTCGATTACAGTCGGTGAGAAGTGGCGGACCCCAGGAGATTTCATGATTCGTTTTGTCAGCAGATTTGCTTTGTCAGCCGCGCTCATCGCTGTGCCCGTGGCGGCGCATGCTCAGGCCCCTTGGCGCCAGGTCTATAAGGACGCCGATGTCGCCGTCATCTTCGACACCGCGAGCATCGTGCTCCAGTCGCCGGGCACGTGGAACACGGTCACGAGCTGGGACTACACCAAGCCGCGCATTCTGGAGAACAAGAAGCAGTACACCCGGCTGGTCGAAAGGGCATACGTGAGGTGCTCACCGGTGCGTGTGAAGCGCGTCAGGAGCACGGTATACGCCGGGAACAATATCCTCGTCAGAGACGAGGGAGACGTGGACCCGCGTGACCAGGCTCACATGGTGTGGGACCGTCCGAAACCGGGCACCGCAGGGCGAAACGCGTTCGAATCCATGTGCGGAATTCTTACTCGAAAAGCCGGCATAAATGCCATTACTCCGGCGTCCGCCAAGGCCGCCGAAA
>DASZZU010000324.1:0-4297 GCA_035544855.1 Gemmatimonadaceae bacterium
GCTCGCGCTTCGCCCGATCAACGCCCTCGAGCGTGTCGCAAAACGGGTTTCCGAGGGTCGACTTTCCGAGAGAGTCCCGGCCTCAATTGTTGCCGATCGCGAGCTGAACCACCTCTCGACGACCATCAACGAGATGCTGGACACTCTCGAGGCTGGCCGCGACCGGATGCGAAAGCTCGGTGCGGAAGTCGTCTACGCCGAGGAAAGGGAGCGCGCCCAGGTCGCCCGCGAGCTTCACGACTCGGTCGGCCAGACGCTCGCGGCCGCGAGCTTTCAGGTCACCGCGGCCGCGCACGAGATAGGAAGTCACGACGCTTCACCCCGGCTCGCTGAGGTGCGGGAGCTGTTGCGCACGGCCGTCGAGGAAATCCGCAACGTCTCGCGCTCGCTGCATCCGCGCGTGGCGACCGATCTTGGGTTGCCGACCGCGCTGGAAGCGCTCGGTGACGCAACGCAACAGCGCTCGCTCGTGGAGGTACGGGTCAACGTCGATATTTGCGGGGTCGTGATTCCCGCTGCGCTCTCTGCGACGTTGTACCGCGTAGCTCAGGAAGCGCTCCGCAACGTTGAGAGGTACGCCGACGCTGGTCGTGCCACCGTGTCGCTCCGCGCCAGGCCAGGCTATGTGGAGCTCGAGGTCAACGACGATGGTCATGGATTCGAAGGATCGCCCGAGAGGCGTGGGGGCTCCGGGTTTGCCACTATGCGCGAGCGGCTCTCTCTTGCCGGCGGCGAGTTGCATATTGATACGGCGGGGGATCACGGCACGCGCGTCATCGCGTGGGTAGGAATAGACATGGAGGCAGCTTGAGAGACGGCGTTATCCGAGTGGTTCTCGTCGACGACCATAATGTCGTGCGTGCCGGCCTCAAGGCCGTGCTCGGCAGCGCGAAGGATATCGAGGTCATTGGAGAAGGATCTACCGGCAAGGATGCCATCTCTCTCGCCGAGAGGCTCGATCCCGATGTGATCGTGATGGATCTCTCGATGGGCGAAATGGACGGCGCCGAGGCCACGAAGGAGCTAATCGGGAAGAAGACGCGCGGGAAAGTGCTGATCCTCACCATGCACGCCGAGGACTCGTATCTCGTTCCACTGCTGGAGGCCGGCGCCAGCGGGTACCTCGTCAAGAGCGCCGCGGACCGCGAGCTCATCGATGCAGTTCGAGCCGTAGCTCACGGCGATGTCTACATGCAGCCGTCCGCAGCTCGGGCGCTGGCGCAGCGAATCCAGCGAAGAGCGGAGCACGCCGACGAGCGCACCAAGTTCGAGAAGCTTACCGAGCGCGAGCAAAACGTCCTCAAGTTCGTGGCCCGGGGGTACAGCGCGCCCGAGATTGGCGAGAAGCTGTTCATCAGTCCCAAGACCGTCGACACCTACAAGCAGCGGATCAACGAGAAACTTGGACTAGCGCACCGCAGCGATTACGTTGACTTCGCTCTGAAGATTGGGCTGCTCGCGGACTAGCTGCCGCCGGTTGCCGAAGGATTCCCTCAGGAAACTCCTCGCCGCGCGACGCACTTGGTCGGTGAGCCCAAGAAGGTAGTCGGGATTCGCATCGACGGAGAACGGGTTCATCACGGTTGCCCGCAAGACCGTGAGGCCTTCGGCAATGGCTTCCCGGTACGATTCTCCGTTCCTGCCGAGCGATGACAGGAGCGGTCCGATGGCCCCGTCATACGCCGGGGAGGTCAGCTTCGTTCGCGTGATCATGTAGGGGGCAGACATTTCCGCGTCCGGACTGAGCTCCCTGTAGATCATCTCGTTCAGAGCGTTGAGCGCGCTCAGAGTAGCGAGCGACGGATGGTGCAGGAGAAAGCAGACGATGTTGAGGTCGGGCTCGGGAAGCCGGATGACGCGAAAAGGGCTGAAATCGGAGGAGCCAAGGAGCGCGTGGAAATCCCGCGCCGCTTTCAGCGTCGACGCGATGATTCTTCCGTGGCCCGCGCTGTTCAGGGGAATCGTCTTGTGACTGAGCCAGGTCGCGGCAGCCGATGCGCCGGGCTTGGAACCCTCGAATATGAAACGGCCAATGACGGGCGCGTCGCCGTTTTCACGCGAGGTCGTGAGCGCGAGATACGGGGGATCGGTTGCGACCAGCTCGCGACCACGCCTGTCCTTGAGCAGAAACGCTCCGGCAGGATAGGGCACGTAGCCAAGCTTGTGGGGATCGATGCTTACGGAATCCGCGCTCTCGAGAGCGCAGACCGATAGCGCCCATTGATCCGTGGGCCAGTGCGCTCCGCCACATATCTCGCGAACTCTGGCCGCGGTGTGGCGCGAGCCGTCGGGCGCCCGCGTCAGAGACGCCGCGTACCCGCCGTAGCATGCATCGGAGTGGATGTGGAAGGTTACGCCCAGCTCCCGTTCCGCGCGCGCCCTCACCTCCACAATGCGCTGCAAATCATCCACAGCGCCCTGCTCGGTCGTACCGCAGGTGCTCACGCACGCCATGATCGGAATCCGCCTGCTCGTGAGCGACTCGATCTCGCGCCACAATGCATCGGGATCCATTCTGCACTCTGCCTCTACGGGCACGAATACCAGCTGATTGGACCCCACTCCCAGCGCGGCAACAATTTTCGCCCAGGAATAGTGAGCCGTACCCGCCGCGAGCACGACACCGGCCGGCAGTGGATCGCCGAACTCCGCTGCGAGCTGCCTGCTGTAATCCTGATAGCCGAGGGTCGCGAGCGAGTGGGATCTCAGCGCATTCTCCAGCGCCGGCCTTGGCGCCGCGAGCCAGAGGTTTTCCCACAGACCGAGCGAACAGCCGGGCTGGATGTTCAACAACTGCCACAGATCGAGCTCGCTGAGCGCCGCTACCGACCCATCCGGCAGGGAAACCGAGACATCGACGCCCAACGCCCTCGCTGCCAGTGAAGCTGCGACCGGATGGTAGAAAACGTTGCGCGCTATCCAGAGCGCCTCGAAGTTCGCGATCGTTCCGCCGGAAGTGAGATGCCCCCAGCAACGCATCGGATCGTACCCGATCATCTCAGCCAGCTGGTGGGCGACCTCTTCTTCGAGCCGAGTCGTGACGGGCGCGACTTCGCCGGAGACATTGTTCGGGTTGTACAGCATCGCCGCGAAATAAGCAGCCTGCCCTGCGATCGTCTGCTCCGACAGCATGTGTCCGTTGTAGCGTCCGCTGAAGAACGGAACGCTGCCTTGAAGTCGCTGAAGCAGCGCAGCGAAATGCTGTCTCAGCTCTGCGCGCTCCGCGATAGCAGCGGGAGTCGGCCACTCACCGGCCGCAATGGGCGACGGATCCTCGGGATGATAGTTTCGCCGCCAGCGCAGATGAGTCTGGAGCGCAGAATCGAGCAGCTCCTTCAGGAGCTGCTCATTTTCACCCTTTGGACCCAGGAACCATGAATGGAGTGGATTCGACACGACCGTCAAAGTTGAGAACCCTCGCGAGACCGTTAACACTCCAAGGTGCTGCGATTCGGTCATCCGGACGATCGGAGATATGCCGAAACCAGGTAAGGTATTCCCTTAAGTTGGGTGGAGAGGAAGGCGGAACTGCTACGAAATCTTCTGGGTCTTCTTCCTCAGAAAATCCATCAGGATGAACTGGCCGAGGGTCATCGTGTTGGTGAAGTACGCCTTGCCCTTGCTGATCTCCGAGACCCGCTTCACGAACTCCACCAGCGCCCGGTCGCGCGCGAGCATAAAGGTATTGATCAGAATTCCTGCGCGCCGGCAGTTCGCAACCTCCCGCAGCGTCGTAGCGATGACCGTGCTGTCGAGACCCATCGAGTTCTTGTAGATCTGTCCGTTCGGCATCGTCATCGCGCTCGGCTTGCCGTCGGTGATCATCACGATCTGCCGCATGTCCTTCTTTTGCGCCAGGAGGAGCCGGCGGGCGAGCTTGAGGCCTTCCGCAGTGTTCGTGTGGTAAGGGCCGACCTGCGCCTGGGGCAGCATAGACAGCGGAATCTCTTCAGCCGAATCGTGGAACAGCACGACCTGGAGCGTGTCGCCCGGGAACTGGGTGCGAATGAGATGCGTCAGAGCGAGCGCGACTTTCTTGGCGGGCGTGAAGCGATCCTCGCCATAGAGAATCATCGAATGCGATGTGTCGAGCATCAGGACAGTTGCGCACGACGAGCGGTACTCCGCCTGTCGCACCATCAGGTCGGAGTAATCGAGATCCATCGGGACTTCGATCGAACCCGTGCGCGCGAGCGAGTTCCTCAGCGTCTCGTTTACATCGATGTTGAGCACATCTCCGAACTCGTACGCCTTGCTGTAGCCATCGGCTTCGATGCCGGTGGCAAGGTGCGGGGTA
>DASZZU010000325.1:0-16362 GCA_035544855.1 Gemmatimonadaceae bacterium
CTGCCTCTGGTGGGGGTACCGTTCCTGATACTCGCGTTGCCGTGACGAATGCCGGGAAATTCGGGACAGACACCAGAACCCCGCTTTATATCCAGACCAAGTACGCTTCGAGCTCAAGCCCGATTCCAATCGCGAGCTACAAGGAGGCGCAGCTGATCATCGCCGAGGTTGCGCAAGGACAGACGGCAGTGAACATCATCAACGCTCTTCGTACTGCGCGCGGTCTGCCGACCTTCTCCAGTACGGATCCGGTCGCGATTGCCGCGGAGGTGACGGAGTCTCGCCGCCGCGAGCTCTTCCTCGAAGGACAGCACCTGTTCGACGTGCGGCGACTAAACCTCCCGCTCGACCCGGCGGCTGGCATACCGTACTCGACCGTCTATCTGAAGGGCGGAAACTACGGAACAGAGCGTTGCTTCCCGGTGCCTGATGTCGAACGCTTGAATAATCCGAACTTCTAGCCCGGCAACTCTCCAATAAAAAAGGTCGCCCGCAAGGGCGACCTTTTTTATCCGGGCGGAGAATCTTTTTTCGGAAACAGAGACGGTCCCTTCTCCACCTTCCAGCTGGTAGGATCGAGGCGCCCCAATCCTTCGAACCTCATCGCACCGGGGGATCCCGGCGCGCCGAGTGACTTCCAAAGCTCCTCAGACTTTCCCGGCATGAACGGCCAGAGATAAACCGCCTGTCGCGCCAGCTGCCTCACCAAAGTCGCGAGCGTGGTCTCCAGCTCAGCACGGCTGGCAGGATCCTTTGCGAGCTTCCACGGAGCCTGACGATCGACGTACTCGTTCGCTCTCGCGACAGTGAGCCACACCGCCCTGAGCGCTTCGTGCAGCAAAAAACCTTTCGGCCCGATCGACGCGTGATAAGCCTCGAGATCCGCTTCGTCCGCCTTGTCGACCTCGTTGCGCTCGCTCTTCGGGACGACTCCGCCGCAATAGCGCTCGACCATAGAGATCGTACGACTGGCGAGATTTCCGAAAGCGTTCGCAAGATCGGCATTGTACCGCTCCTCGAACCTCTCCCAGGAAAAATTCCCGTCTCCATCGAACGGGACTTCGCGCAGCAAAAAATACCGGAACGCATCCGGTCCATAGCGCCCGATCGCATCGCGCAGATCGAGATTCCCGCCGGCCGATTTGCTCACGCGCGTGCCACTGACGAGCACGAATCCGTGTACCCAGATCCGTTTGGGAAGGGCGAGCCCCGCCGCCATGAGCATCGCCGGCCAGATCACGGCGTGAAAACGGGTGATGTCCTTACCGATCAGATGCAGGTCCGCGGGCCACAGCTGCTCGAAATCGGGGTTCGGAAACCCCGTCGCCGTGAGATAATTCGGCAGCGCGTCGAACCAGACATAGGTGGTCTGCTGCTCGCCGCCACTTCCTTTGCGGGGGAAGGGAACGCCCCATGAGAAACGGCTGCGACTCGCGGATATATCTTCGAGCCCAGAATCGAGGAGCGAGAGCATCTCGTTGCGACGCGACTTCGGCTGGAGAAACTCCTCGCTGGAAACGAGCTTCCTGAGTCGGTCCGTGTACGCGCTGAGTCGGAAGAACCAGTTGTTCTCTTCGACCCACTCCAATGTCCGCGTCGGATGCAGAATGCACTTGCCGTCGACGATCTCATTGTCCTGCTTGAACGCTTCGCAGCCGACACAGTACCAGCCCGCGTACGACTTCTCGTAGAAATCATCCGGTGAGTTCTCGAAGATCTGCTCGATCAGCCTCTTCACGCCGGCCTTGTGGGCAGGATGGGTCGTGCGAATGAACTGATCGTACGAAATGCCGAGGAGGCCCCAGATCTCCTCGGTGCTCTCCGATACCGCATCGACCAGCTCCTGCGGCGAGACTTTCCGCTCGGCGGCTGTCTGCGCGACTTTTTGCCCGTGCTCGTCCATCCCCACCAGGAAGTGGACGTCGTCGCCGAGGAGACGGTGGTAACGCGCTATGGCGTCGGCGCCGATTTTCTCGAATGCGTGACCCTGATGCGGGTCGGCGGTGGCATAATCGATTGCGCAGGTAAGGAAGTACTTGGCCAACTATGAGCCACCCGATGCAGGCTCGTCCCCACCGCGCCCGCGACGACCGCCGCGCCGTCCCCGGCGCCGCTTGCTCCCACCGTCGTTGTCACGGCCGTTGGTTTTCGCCGGCTCCGAAACAATGTTCGTGCGCGGCGCGGAAATCTGGTGCTCCGCCGTGTACATCAATTCCGGTGAAATTTCCTCCGGGTGGATGGCTTCGCCGACGCTCTCATCCTCGTCTGGTTCCACGGCCACGGGAACGCCGGCTCCGGACAACTGTTCGGTCTCCTGCTTGAACTCCGGCAGCGTGAGAGAGCGCATTTCTCCTTCCACTCCGCGGAGCATGATCCGTTCGTGGAAGATGTCGATGCTCACCACCTTTTCCTCGCCGAGCGTTGTCGCGACTATCTTGCCTTCCTTTGGAAAGCGCTTGCGGCTCTGGACGTAGAACTCGTGCTCGTAGCGCAGGCAGCACATGAGGCGCCCGCAAGCGCCGGAGATCTGTGAAGGATTGAGGGACAACCGCTGATCCTTGGCAACGCCGAGATTGACGGGTCGGAGCTCGGGGAGCCACCCCGCGGAGCAATACTGCCGGCCACAACGACCAATTCCGTCGAGCCGCTTTGCCTCGTCGCGAACTCCGATCTGCTTTAGTTCGATGCGAGTACGGAAGAGAGACGCGAGGTCTCGCACCAGATTGCGGAAATCGACGCGCTTGTCGGCCGTGAAGTAGAGCGTGAGCTTCTTCCTGTCCCACTGCCACTCTGCGTCGGACAACTTCATGCCGAGTCCGTTGGCGCGGACCCGCTCCATCGCCTTGCGACGGGCATCTTCGTTGAGCCGCTCGAGGTCCTTCGATAGTCCGCGATCCTTGTCGGAGGCGAGACGCAGTGCTTTGCGCTCGGGAAGGGATGTGCCGCATCCGTGCGAGCATCCGCCATTCCGTTTCGCCGCGAGCTCTCCCAGGGCGTGGACGTAGCCGAGATCCTCTCCGCGATCGACATCTACGATCACGGCCGCATTGAGCGGTGGCGGATCGGGATAGTCCCAGAGAAAGAACTCTTTACGGTTGCCCTTGAAGGCGACTTCGACGAGATGCGCCACGACTTACTCGGTCCACGCGCCAAGGCGGAGAAATTTCTGCCGGCGACGCCGCACCAGTTTCTCCGGCCGCATCTTGCGCAGCTCCTCGAGGTGCCGGTCGATCACTTCCTGGAGAGCTTTCGCGGCAACCTCGTGATCGGCGTGCGCGCCACCCCTGGGCTCGGGAACGACCTCGTCGATCACCTTGAGCTCGAGCAGCTCGGGCGCCGTGATCTTGAGCGCGGTCGCGGCTTTCTCGCGCATCTCGGGACTCTTGGCATCCTTCCAGAGAATAGCCGCGCAGCCTTCGACGGAAATAACGGAATAGACTGCATTCTCCATCATAAGAACTCTGTCGGCGACACCCAGCGCCAGCGCCCCGCCCGATCCGCCTTCGCCGATCACTGTCGCGATGATAGGAACCGTCAGCTGGCTCATCTCGTAAAGGTTGCGCGCGATCGCCTCGGATTGCCCGCGCTCCTCGGCGCCGAGCCCCGCCCAGGCGCCCTGCGTGTCGATGAACGTGAGAACAGGCACGTGGAATTTCTCGGCGAGCTTCATCAGCCGAAGCGCCTTTCGATATCCCTCAGGATGCGGCATCCCGAAGTTCCGCTTCAACTGCTCCTTGGTATCGCGGCCACGCTGGTGCCCGATCACCATCACCGTATCGTCGTTGAGACGGGCCCAGCCACCGATGATCGCCGCGTCGTCGCGGTAGGCGCGATCGCCGTGGAGCTCGATGAAGTCGCTGAACGCAAGACGGATGTAATCAGCTGTAAAGGGACGCTTGGGGTTGCGTGCGACCTGGACTCTCTGGAAGGGCGTGAGATTCCTGTAGACCTCTTCACGCAGATCGGAGAGCTTCCGCTCGAGGGGCTCGATAGCTTCGGCGACGCTGAGCTGGCTGTCGCCCGCGGTCTTCTTGATCTCGTCGATCTGCCGTTCCAGCTCGGCGATCGGCTTCTCGAACTCAAGCTGTGTAGCTGATGCCACCTGTCAGCCCCCGCGTTGAAGCTTGACGGAAGAATCGCCCAGAATATTACGAAGCGCGCTCAATGCCGCGCCATCCGCGGCCAACGTCAGCGATCGGGAGCGGAGCCGCGCCTGGAAGCCAGTGCCATCGCTCCAGCGAAACTCGAGGGGCGCGGAACCTGGATAAGTCTCGGCTATCGCCCTCACATCCGACATTACATCACCCGAGTATGCGCCTTTCGCCAGATCGATCGCAACCGTCACCTGACCATTAGTACGCATCTCCGCCAGCTTCTTTGCCGACTCGATAATGAACGCCGGATTGTCGCCGCCCTCGTCGCGGCGCGAGTACGCACCTGTCAATAACATCGGTACGTCTGTACGGATCTGATCGTTGAGCGTCGCCCACTTCTCCGGGAAAATCAGCACTTCAGCAGATCCGGAGAAATCCTCAATGGTCAATCGAGCGAACTCAGAGCCGGACTTCTTGCTCATCTGCCGCTTGATGTTCGTCACGACTACACAGAGGGCCATGGGCTCGGACCGCCACTTGCCGAGGTCCGACACGGTGTGCGTGCCGAAGATCTCCGCTTCGGTGCGAAAACGCTCGAGCGGGTGGCCGGAGATGTAGAAGCCGAGGATCTCCTTTTCCTTTGCGAGCCGCTCGGACTCCGTCCAGGGAGGCAGGTTCGGGAGTGTGTGCGTCGTCTGCGCCTTCTGAGATCCCTCCGAGGGGGCCCCGAAGAGAGAGACCTGACCAGTGACAAGGTCCTCCTGCCGGAGTGACGCCTCTCGAATCGCGATGTCGAGAGCAGCCGAAAGCTGCGCGCGGTGTCCGCCGAGTGAATCCATTGCGCCGGCATGGATGAGTGCCTCGAGCACGCGCTTGTTGCAGACGCGTAGATCGATTCGCTCGCACAAGTCGAAGAGCGACTTGAAGGGTCCGTCCTTCTTTCTCGCGCCGATGATCGAATCAATCGCCCCGCGCCCGACGTTCCGCACGGCGCCCAGCCCAAATCGGATCTTTGTCTCTCCGACGACGGTGAATTTGTAGCCGGACTCGTTGACATCTGGTGGAAGAATCTCGACGCCGGCCTCCTTTGCGCCAGGAACGTGCAGCTGCCGCGTCTCGTTGATGTACTTGACCACGCCATCGGTGTCGCCGATCTGCGACGACATCAGGGCCGCCATGAAGTCGGCGGGGAAGTGCGTCTTGAGCCAGGCGGTGTGGTACGAGATGATCGAGTACGCTACCGAGTGCGATTTGTTGAAGCCGTACCGGCCGAAGGTCTCGATCTGGCTCGCGATCTCCTCGATGGTCTCACGTTTGTAGCCGCGTCCCACGGATTTCTCGATGAACTTGCCGAGCTCGGCACGAATGAGCTCCGCGTCTTTTTTGCCTACGGCTTTGCGCAGCACGTCTGCTTCGGCGAGCGATATGCCCGCGAGAGTCTGCGCTATTCGCATCACCTGCTCCTGATAGGTGATGACGCCGTAGGTGGTCTCGAGGATCGGCGCCAGCTCGGGCAGGATGTAGGAGACCGGCTCCTCTCCACGCTTTCTGCGCATATATACCCGATGCATTCCGGCGTCCAGCGGGCCCGGGCGCATCAGGGCGTTCGATGCGACGAGGTCGTCGAATCTGTCGGCGCGAATGCTCTTGAGCATGTCGGTTGCGAGCGGAGACTCGAACTGGAAGACGCCGGCGGTTTTGCCGGCGCGGAGCATCCGGTACGTCTCGGCGTCGTCGAGAGGGAGCTTGTCGAGATCGGGTGCTGAGCCGGTGCGCTCGCGGATACCGTGGATCGTGTCGGCGATCACCGTGAGAGTGGTGAGCCCGAGGAAATCCATCTTGAGCATCCCCACTTTCTCGAGCGCGTTCATGTCGTATTGCGTGACGACGATGGATTCGTCGCTGGCGCTGCCCGCGCCTTTGGACGCCTGGGTGCAGACAGGCACGTACTCGTCGAGCGGACCGGGCGCGATGACGACACCGGCGGCGTGGACGCCGGCGTGGCGCGAGAGGCCTTCCAGCTTCATCGCATAATCGAGGAGCTGACGGTACCTCTCCTTTTTCTCCCTGACTTCGCGTGGATCTTCCTTCCGGGGGGTGTAGAGCTCGCGTACTTCCGGAATCCGCTCGATCGCTTCCTTGACAGTGAGCGAGAAGTTCGGATGGTTCGGAATCAGCTTGGCGAGATAATCGGTCTCCGACGGCGTGAAGCCGAGCGTGCGGCCGACATCCTTGATGGCCGCGCGGGACTTCAGCGTCCCGAAGGTTATGATCTGGCCGACGGAATCGCGCCCATACTTCTGTCGCACGTACTCGATGACCTCGCCGCGGCGCTCGAAGCAGAAGTCGACATCGATGTCGGGCATCGAGACGCGCTCCGGATTCAGGAATCGCTCGAAGAGGAGGTCGAACTGGAGTGGATCTACATCGGTGATACGAAGCGAATAGGCGACGAGCGATCCGGCAGCGGATCCACGCCCAGGACCGACAGGAATCCCCTTCTCTCGCGCGGCCCTGATGAAATCGGCAACGATGAGGAAGTAGCCGGCGTATCCGGTGCTGGTGATTACTCCGAGCTCGTAGTCGAGTCTCTCGCGCACGTTCGCTGGCAGCGCGGTACCGTATCGCCAGTGCGCGCCTTCTTCGGCGAGGCGTACAAGGAGCTCGTTCTCGGTCTCGACTCCAGGGGGGAGCGGAAACGATGGAACCTTGTACTGCTTCGAGAACACGATGGCGGTTTCATCCGCGATGCGGAGCGTGTTCTCGAGAACATCCTTCCGCCCCGGAAATGCTTCCGCGATCTCGGGGGCGCTCTTGAAGTAAAGGCCCTCGTCGTAGTGCATCCGGTTGGTGTCGGAGAAATCCTTGCCCAGCCCGATGCAGAGGAGAACGTCGTGCGCGTCGTGATCGCCGCGCGTAAGGAAATGCGCGTCGTTGGTGGCGAGGACGGGGAGACTCAGCTCCGCGGCGAGCTGAAAGACGCGACTGTTGAGCGTCGCCTGGTTCTCGGAGTCATGCGCCTGAACCTCGAGGTAGTAACGGTCGCGAAACACATCCGCGTACCACGAAGCCGCCGCGCGAGCCTGATCGTACTCATCGGACAGGAGATGGTGCGCGATCTCCCCGGCCATGCAGGCGGACGATACTACGATGCCCTCGTTGTATTTGGCGAGGAGCTCGCGGTCCATCCTTGGCTTGGCGTAAAATCCCTCCGTGTAGGCGAGGGATGATAGCTTTACTAGATTCTTGTATCCGGTCGCGTTCTGAGCGAGGAGGACGAGGTGGTAGTAGGGTTTCCCCCGATCGCCGCCGACGCGGTCGCGAGCGCGTCTATCGCCCGGTGCGACATAGGCTTCCATGCCGATGATCGGCTTGAGCCCCGCTTTCTTGGCTTTTTCCTGGAACTCCCAAGCGCCGTGAAGGTTACCGTGATCGGTTATCGCGAGAGCTGGCTGTTCGAACTCCAACGCTTTCGTGATGAGATCTTCGATACGGTTTGCGCCGTCGAGAAGAGAATATTCGGAGTGACAGTGAAGGTGAACGAAGGACACGTGGTAAGATAATGCGCCGCGGATTCGTGGCGATAGCGGTTTCGCTCGGTGTTTTGGCTCTAATCTCTGCTCCGACAGCTTGTTACCTGAGTCGAGGGGCGTGGGAAGAGGCCAAGATTTTGAGTCGGCGGCAGCCGATTTCCGAGCTGGTGGTGGATACGCGCACTCCGAGCAATGTGAAAGAGAAGCTAAGGGTTGTTCTGGCGATCCGACAGTACGCGAAAGACAGTCTGAGGCTCAGAACCAAAGACAGTTTCACGACATATTCACGTCTTGATCACGACACTCTAGTACTGCTTGTTTCCGCAGCGTATCGCGACACGCTGAAGCCATACACCTGGTGGTTTCCAATAGTCGGACGCGTGCCATACAAAGGCTTCTTCGACTTCGACGCCGCGCGGCGTGAGGCGAAGAATCTCGCGGCCGATGGGTTCGACGTGTATGTGCGGCCATCCGATGCGTTCAGCACTTTGGGATTCTTCAACGACCCGCTGCTCAACACGACTCTCAAGGGCGACACGCTCTCGCTCGCGAACACCGTGATTCACGAGCTGACGCACAACACCTTCTACGCGTCGGGACAGGCCCCCTTCAACGAATCCTTTGCGATGTTCGTCGGAGCCCGAGGCGCGGCGGCATTTTTCAGATCGCGCGGTCAGGGAGCGGCGGCGGCCAGGCTCGACGCGCAGTGGGAGGACGACAAGCTCCTGGCGCGGTTCTGGTCGAGGGTGATCAAGTCACTCGACTCCGCGTATGCGGCGCATCCGGAGGGCAGGGAAGCACGGATTGCGGCGCGAGATACGATTTACATTCGCGCGCGGGCGGCACTTGTTGGAGAGATTGGCCCGCAATTCAAGACAATCAATCGGCGGTATGCGGAGCGTGTTCCGCTCGACAATGCATCGCTACTCGCTCGGCGGGTCTACGCGAGTGATCTCGATCTGTTTGATCGCATCTACGAGAAGGAGGGGCGGTACCTCAAGCGCACGATCGGGCGAGTGATCGGACTGGCGAAGGCGAACCCGAAAACCCCCTTCGCGGCGCTGCGGCAGTGGGCAGGGGTAAAACCTGATTCGTTAGCCGCTTCTGTGGGAGCACATTAGCTCGCCTGCCAGGCGTCAATGACTGCCGCTCGGGCTGGCTCCTATGACGGAAGGGTTATCCGGATGCTTCGGATGACCCGGATGATGCGGATCGCTCCGAGCGCAGGTACGGCTCCTCTTGGCGGGGCGGGATTTGTTATTGTGAATTGCCTCGGGATTGGAATTGCCCCGTTTCGGTGGACAGGTGTCGGCTTGGGAATCAAGCCGCTTCCTGCATGATGCCTCGTAGGCGCTGCTGGCTGATTTTACCACTCGTTCCGGCTCGCGAACGGCCTCATCTGGCCGTTACCTATAAGCAACGCTGCTGTTCCATAAAGCCGTATTCCGGCGGCTTAAGCCCAGTTTGCGCGGCACTTCGCGCTTGACGCGTTTTGCCACCCGTGATATTTAATGGAGATGGTCTCTCCGGCCTCCCGCATTCCTGCCCGTCCGTAACCCTCTTAGGGCGAAATTCATGAAAAAAATCGGTGCGATTTGCGTGCTTGCCATTTTGTTTGCGTGCAAGACGGACAAGTTCACGGGTGTTCCCACGGACTTGTCCAGCTTTTTCGCGATCCGGCTGACTCCCGAAGCAGCAAGTCTCGGAGTAGGCCAGACGCAGCAGCTGACGGTCACCGCGTACGACAACGCGGCATGCCCCACGGGGGACACCTGCAATGTCCTGACTCCCGGGAATGCCGTAACGGTTCCGGGAACCCCGAGGTTCAGCTCGACCGACACCACGAAGGTCAAAGTAGACTCCATCTCGGGCGTCGTAACAGCGATTGCGGCCGGGACGGCGAACGTCATAGCGAGCCTTCAGGACATACCCGCAACAGGAAGCGGTCTCTCTTCGGTCACGAAGGCCGATACCACGGCGTTCACGATCACATCCTCCGCGCTCACTTTCGGAGGAATGACCCTTACCGCCAATCGCGCCAGCGCCGGAGTGACTTCGACCGACACCCTCCTGGTGACCATCACCGACGCATCGGGCGCGACGATCACCACTCAAAGAGCGGCGACGATCACGGGCACCAGCGTCGGCCGTCCGCAGTTCTATTCCAACAAGCCCTGGATCGCCACCGTCGGCTCGACCGGCATCATTACCGGAATCGAGCCGGGCACGGCGACAATAACGGCCGTGAAATCGATCGGGGACGTGACCACAAGCGCGACGTTCGACATCACGATCACGGATCCCATCACGGGCACGTTCAGCATCATGCCGGCGGTTTCCGGATCGGGCATTGTCTTCTTCCCGGGCTCGCTCACCGTTTCCGCCACTGAGGCGGTGGTCGAAGGAAAGGCGGGCGCGATCGTGACGTGGACAGTCGTGAAGGGCACGTTTACCCCGACAACGACGCCGAACAGCACCGACTGTTTCAACATCACGTTCGCGAATCCGAGCGCCGCTCAGGCCAGCACGACCGGTGGGGCGTCAGGAGATATCGGAAAGCTGTGCAACAGCTCGACGGGCGCGGCGGTCAGCGTGTCACGGTTGTTCACGACGCCGGGCACTTACACTTTAACGAACAGCACCACCGGCGCCAGCAGTACCCTGATAGTCAAGTAGCGGCTCGACAGACTACCGTACGCTCATTCGTCCTGAGAGGGGTTATGCATATGATTCGTTCAGTAAGAAGGATTCTCATTGTCGGGCTTTCGGCACTCGCGCCGATGGTCGCGCCAGCCCAGCAGACGACCGGCACGATCACCGGCACTGCGCGGGAGCAGGGAACGGGTCGTCCGATTCCCAATGCCCGCGTAATGGTGACAGGTACCAGCATCGCCGTTCCGACGCGCGATGACGGCACCTACATCCTTCGTGGAGTGCCGACAGGCTCCGTCGAAGTGCGGGTGCTGGCTCTCGGCCACGCGGCACAGAAGCAGACGGTGACGGTGACGGCGGACGGCACGGCGGGAGCTGATTTCAGTCTCGCCCCGGTAGCCGTTCAGCTCGAGCAGCTCGTCACGACCGCGATCGGCCAGGCGCGAAGCGTCGAAGTCGGAAACGACATCCCGAAGATCAATGCCGCTGAGGTCGTTCAGACCAAGCCGATCACCAACATCACCGACCTTCTGAATGCCCGCGCACCCGGCGTTCAGGTGCTGGCGGGCACGATGGTTGGAACGGGACAGCGTATCCGCATTCGCGGACAGAACAGTCTTTCGCTGAGCAACGATCCGATCTTCATTATCGACGGCATCCGGATGCAGTCGTCGACCGGCTCGTCGAGCATCGGCATCGGCGGATCGACCCCGAGCCGCATCAGCGACATCGACCCCAACCAGATCGAGAGCTTCGAAGTGGTCAAGGGTCCTTCCGCCTCGACGCTTTATGGAACGGACGCCGCCAATGGAGTCATAGTGATCACCACCAAGCGCGGACGGGTCGGTCGCGCGAAGTGGAACTCGTTCATTCAGCATGGCCGCATCGTCGACAAGAACACGTATCCCACGGCGTACACCGTGTTCGGGCACTCGCCGACGGGTGCCATCCGGCGCACCGATCTGTCGAGCGCGACCTGCTTCCCGGGTGACATCTCGCTCGGCCGATGCATCGTCGACAGCGTCGCGTCATTCAATCTGTTCGCTAACAAGGAAACCACTCCGCTTGCTCCAGCTTATGAAGAGGAGTACGGGGCCGACGTCTCCGGCGGCTCTGAGACGGCCCGCTACTTCGTCCATGGCAGCTACAGCGGTGAGCAGGGCGTTTACAAGGTTCCGCAGTTCGAGATCAACCGCCTGCTCGCGAAGAACGGCATCATTCCGGGCGAGCAGCTCCGCCCGAACGCGCTCACCCGCGCAACAATGCGGGCGAACATGAATCTCCAGCTCTCGCCGCTGGCGGACGTCGCAATCTCGACGGCCTTCATTTCCAGCTCGCAGCGATTGCCGCAGACGGAGAACAACACCACCGGCCTCACGTCCAGCGCGTACGGCGGACAGGGCTATCGGACGAAGTGCTGCATATTGGGAACGACGCTCCCGCTCAACGGCTACAGAGCGTTCACTCCCGGCGACATGTTCCAGGAGACGGTGAAGCAGGACATCAATCGCTTCATCGGCAGCCTGACGCCCAATTGGCGGCCGTTGAGCTGGCTCACGGCGCGCGGAAACTTCGGCATCGATTTCACCAACCGCGTTGATTCGGATCTTTGCCGTCAGGGCCAGTGCTCGGACTTCGGCAGTAGCCGCCTCGGGTTCAAGCTCAACAATCGCACGAATTTATTCGACTATACGTTCGACCTGAACAGCACCGCTCAATTCCATCTGACGAATGCGCTCGGATCGAAGACGACAGTCGGCGTTCAGTACTACCGTTCGATCTTCGAGCGGAACGGCGCTGAGGGCGATATTCTTCCGCCGGGGGCGACCACTGTCAGTCAGGCGTCGGTCTTCTTTGGAAGCGAGGCGTCGACCTACAAGGTCACGGCGGGCTCGTTCGTGGAGCACACGTTCTCTCTGAATGACCGTCTCTTCCTGACGGGCGCCTTCCGCGCGGACAACAACAGCGCGTTCGGAACGAAGACCTCGGTCGTCATCTATCCCAAGGCGAGCCTTTCGTGGGTCGTTTCGGAGGAGCCGTTTTTCGCCCGCTTCGGCTTCATCAACCAGCTTCGCCTCCGCACCGCCTACGGTCAGTCCGGCACGTCGCCGGGAACGAACGACGCCCTCCTGTTTTACACCGCGAGCGCCGCCAACGTCGCCGATCAGGGAACGGCCGCCTTGTTCTTCAGCGCTCTCGGAAACCCGAACCTGAAACCCGAGAGGGCGACGGAAGTCGAGGGTGGTCTCGACCTCGACATGTTCGACAACCGCGCCTCGATCACGGTCACGGCCTACCACAAGAAGACGAAGGACGCGCTCGTTGCCAGAACGCTTCCGCCGTCAGCCGGCATCTCGGCAGTGCGCTTCGAGAATCTGGGCTCGGTCCAGAACACCGGCTTCGAAGCCAGCGTTCGCGGTCAGATCGTGCAGACGCGGATGATCGGTCTTGACGCGAACCTGGCTTATTCGAACAACAACAACAAGCTGCTCTCGCTCGGCAGCGTCCCGCCGATCATCGGCACGGACATCCGCGAGATTCCTGGATACCCCCTGTTCGGTGTCTGGAACCGCAAGATTCTCGGGTATAACGACATCAACCACGATGGAATCCTGACCGGCAACGAAGTGATCGTCAGCGACTCGGCAGTGTTCCTTGGCCGCTCTTCACCGGGCCTCGAGCTGACGTTCGAGCCCGGCATGGATCTATGGAACAACATGTTCAGATTTACGGCTGCGTTCGACCACAAGGGCCGCTTTGTCCTCAAGAACTCGAACGAGCGCATCCGCTGCAACCAGCGTCTGAACTGCTTCGGTCTCACTCCGCAGGCTTCGCTCGCCGAGCAGGTGAGAGTGGTCGCCCTGCGCGACCATCCGTCGAGGACGGAAGGAGGATTCTGGGAGAACGGCGAGTACACCAAGCTGCGCGAGATCGCCCTCACCTTCACGCCCCCGGCGAGTTGGGTGCAGCACCGCTTCATCAGAGCCGATCGCCTCAGCATCACCGGCGCCGTTCGCAACGTGAAGACGTGGACCCAGTTCACCGGCATCGATCCCGAGGCCGCGGCAGGAGCGCAGTTCAACCTCCAGGATCCCTTCCAAGCCGTGCCGCCACCGCGGTACTACACGTTCCGCTTCAACTTCGGCTTCTAACCCGTGCGCGCATACTATAAGGAATCACAAATGGCCAAATTGAAACAGCAGGCACGCATCAAGCGCGCATGCACACTGGGAATGGCTGCCCTGCTTCTCGCGGCGTGCAGCAAGGACAAGATCATCACCATCACCGATCCCGACGTAATCTTTCCGAGTGACCTCGGCACGCCCGAGTCGGCGGAGGCGCTTCGGGTCGGTGCGCTCGCGAGGTTGTCGGACATCACCGGCGGCTTACAGGGCAGCGGCTCGCTGAACGAAGGAATCTTCTTCTTCAGCGGCGTCCTCGCCGATGAATGGCGCTCGACGGACACGTTCGTTCAGCGCGACGAGGTAGACTCGCGCGCGATCACGCTCGCGAACTCGGCGATGACGCTCGAAGCGCGCGGCCTCCACCGCACACGTGTCGCCGCATTGCTCGCGATTCCGGTTTTGCGGCAGTTCAAACCACTCAGCGTCTCCGACGTGGGACAGATGTTCTGGGTTCGCGGCTGGGCCGAGATGACCATCGCCGAGAACTTCTGCAACGGAATGCCGATCAGTTTCCTGGATGAAAGCAACACCATCCAGTACGGCGATCCGGAAACCAACGTTCAGATCTACAACCGCGCGCTGAAGTCGTTTGACAGCGCGAGCGCGAACACCACCGCCGGAGTTGCGCGCGGCGACACGGTGAAGTGGCTGGCGGCGATCGAAAAGGGTCGCGTACTCCTCGATCTTGGCGATTATGCCCAGGCGGGCTCGGTCGTCACAACCGCGAACGTGCCGAACAATTTCAAGTTCACCATGTCTTACTCGCAGACGATCCTGGATAACCAGATCTGGGCGCTGAACAACAGCGCAGGCCGGTGGATGCCGGCCAATAACGAGGGTCCGCTCGGACTCAATCCGGCGACGGCGAACGACCCAAGAGTGCCGATCTGCATCGGCGGCACCGCGGCGTGCAAAAACTTCGACCCGAACCAAACCCGCGCCAATTCCTTCGATCAGAACTTCGGCGCAGGCAGCTTCCTTGTTCAACTGGTGTGGCCGACCCGGGATGCGGACATAAGCGTCGCGATGGGAACAGAGGCCAGACTGATCGAGGCCGAGGTCGCTCTCCGAAGCGGAGACGTGGCGACGTTCCTGGCCAAGCTGAACTTTTTGCGCGCCAACTTCAACACGTTCAAGCAACCGTCGGACCCCTGCAGCGAGACTTTAACCATCGCGGGTTGCCCGACGATCACGGGCGGAAACTTGTTGCTGCCGCTCACCGATCCGGGCACTCAGTCGGCCAACGAAGATCTTCTCTTCCGCGAGCGCGCGTTCTGGCTCTGGAGCACCGCGCACCGTCTGGCCGATCTCCGCCGGCTCGTTCGTCCGGTCAGCGACGGCGGATTCGGCCGTACCGAGAACTCCGTCTTCCCGAACGGTTTCTACTACAAAGGTGGCAACTATGGAGACGACAAGTTCCTGATCATTCCGATCGCCGAGCAGAACAATCCGCAGTACAGGGGCTGCCTCGACAGGAACCCCTAGGCACCTCAGGCATCAATGAGAGAGAAGGCTCGGCGGAGTACCGAGGGCCCGTTTTTCATCTCGGCAGGTTCAAAGGGGGCTACTCGATTCGCGTCCAGACGACGATCACGCCGCATGGGCGGGGCTCGCGATCCATGTACTCCGGGGGAATGCCGGCGGTGGAGGCGTATATCTCGAGGCCGGCGATCTCCGAGGGATTGACCACTTCGTCCAGCTCGGCGTCTCGGACCGGCACGCCGTCGATCCAGAGCTTGGGGCGGCACCCTCGGAGACGGATGGTGCTCCCAAAGTGTCCCCCTCTCACTGAGGCGCCGGCGACTCTCCTGAACAGGTCACTCGAGAAGCGGGGGTTCAGGCTGCGGATCTCGTCCCCCGTCATGAATTGCCCGGAGCTGTGGCGGGTCCGCCGCTCATCGAATTCCTGGAGTCTGCTGTGCCTGCCGATCACCACTAGATCTCCTAGCGCGGCCGGTATGGCGTCCAGCGCTATCTCGAGAGGGCGCGTCTCGCTGTCTTCAGGAAGGACGGCGAGCTGGAGTGACCGTGGCGCGTATCCAAGACGCTTAACGGAAAGGCGCGCTTCCCCTGGCGGAACATCCGCGAACGCGAACCGCCCGTCGGGGCCGGTACGCACCATACGGGTGGAGTCGCCGCCCGTTTGCATCCGCAGCTGCGCGTCGGATATGGGGGCGCGGGCGGCGTCGAGGACGATGCCGTTCACGCTATGGCCAGAGACATGTTGGGGAGTCTGACTCCGGGCCGGGATGGCCGTGACCAAGGCGGGCCCACACGCCACGATGAAAGTGCGGAACAACATCAGCACCTCGCGGAGATACGCATCTGTAGAAATGGTAGCCCGACGGCGGAATTGCAACTTTCTTCAGCGTATCGAAGAGCAAAAGCTGCTCAATCAGGTCTCCGAAACCCCGCGAACGGCGGCACTGGTACAGTTTGATAAGCCCGTTGAACGCGAGAAGCCGAAACCGTAGCACGAGGCGGCAGTACCGTTGAGGACTTCTCCGAGATCCCGTGCTAGGAAGCGCTGAATCTCGACCGCAGAAGCGCGCGGAGATCAATGAGCGGCTGCTTCGCCACTTCCTCTGCCACCGCCGGCGCGTTGTCGGTGCCAAGCGCGACACGCTGCATGCTGTCACGCACGCCACGATCGATGAACCGGCAGAGTTGATCGAGTGAGTAGTCCGCGCCTCTTCTCGACGAGTAAGCGTTGAGCGGATACGTCACGCTCAGGTAATTGCGCGCGCGCGTGAGCGCGACGTACATGAGTCGCCGCTCCTCTTCCGTCTCCTCTTCCGTGTTGAGGCAGCGCGCGGAGGGGAACCATCCGTCTACCGCCCAGATCACGAACACCGCGTCCCACTCCTTTCCCTTCGCTGAATGCGCGGTGCTCAGGAT
>DASZZU010000326.1:0-9106 GCA_035544855.1 Gemmatimonadaceae bacterium
GTACAAGCCGATGAAGGAGGCTTCAACAACGCGATACGGGCCGGAATCAGCCCCCGCGGGATGTACACGTTCTTTCAGAAGCTTCTGGCGGAGGAGCAGCAATCAGGCGGTAGGGGTGCCGCGGCTGGGTGGTTCTCGGACCACCCGGGTACTCAGGACAGGCTCGCTGCTATTCAGCGGATGCTGAGTCAGGTCCCAGCGTCCCAACTGAATAGTCTCCAGTCGAACGACTCCGGATTCGCGACGATGAAGGCGAGACTGGCGCGGCTGGGACCCGCACCGAGGCCACAGGGTCAGTAAAGTCCTGCACGACGCGCTAGATTATCGACGGAGGGTGAGGGATTCGAACCCCCAAGCCCTTGCGGGCGCCAGTTTTCAAGACTGGTGCAATAGCCGTTCTGCCAACCCTCCTGCACTCTCAAGATAAGAGCGGCCAACTACCACGGCAACGCGCTACCTCGAGCCACTTCCGAGCAAGTCTTCGAGCTGCGTCGCGCGTGCGATCCGTTCCGTTTGCGCGCGGACGCGAGCTGCTTCTTCCTTGAGACCCAACTGGTCCAGCGCGGCACTGAGCTCCAGACCGGTCCGCACGTAAAGATAGGGAATGCCGGCCGAGGGCCGATCGATCCACAGGTCCCGCTTTGCTAATGACGCGGGAGCCTTGAACACCGTTTCCCACAACGCGCGTGTTGTCGCTGCGTCGAACCATCCTTCGCCGGCAATGGATACGATTCCATTGCCTGGCTTGGGGACGCTCGGCATCAACTTTCGGGCGAGACCGACGGTCACCGTGTACGGCGCAAAACCCATTTCCTCGGGGTATCCGCCCGCTGTGCGGCTGAAAAAGAACGGGCGCTCGGGATAGCCGTCGCGGATCATGTACAGGACGAAAAGATCGTCGCGCTCGAGCCCGGAGAAATCTCCGTACGAGCGGGGGTTGATCGCGGCAACGATGTCAGTGCCCTCCTTCCGGAAGGTCTGCGGCGCGCTTAGCTCGATCACGGATGGCACCACGTCAGCCTGATTCATCGTCAGCTTCAGCGGCGGCCCACCCGGCTTCTTCCAGACCTTGCCGCGGTAGATCGCCGGGCCGCGCAGGGCGTCGTATTCATAGATAGGACGTCGCAACAATTGACGCGTGTACCAGTCGGTTTTGAGCAGCGAGAGACACGCGACTATCACATCGCGCCGAATCCCCTCGACCTCCTGTGCGTACCAGAGCGGGAAGGTGTCGTTGTCGCCCGAAGTGATCAGAATCCCGTAAGGCTCGACGGAATTGAGGAGATCTGCCGCGAAATCGGCGGTGTCGGTTTGTCCAGCTCGAGATGCTGATTGCCAGTTGGCGAAAAGGGGAACGAAGGCAATCGCGAGAACTGGCGTCGCGAGGAGCCAGCTCCTGCGTCGCGGAAGGTTTAGAGTCTCGTCTCCGAGGCGCACCTTCTCCGACCCGATGAGCGCTGCAATCGTCTCCCACACGTAGACGAGGCCAAGTGCGGCCCACGCGCTCCAGGCGGAAAAACTCCAGAGGTAGAAGTAATCGCGGTCGCGGACTTCGCGTGCGACAGTATCGCTCAGCTCCGGCGACTGCGACGCGCCGTACTTGAAATTCATGTAGTAGATGAGCGCCAGCGTCATCATCAGCATCAGCGGACCGAAGTACGAGAACGATCTTCTGTCCCGCTTCCAATGGACGTAACCGCCCAGCCCGCCGAGGAGCAGGAAGAGCGTGGCGAGCATTCTCTGAAATGGCTGGTGGCTGTTGAACGGATCCCGGAGCCACTGCCATCGGAAGTACAGCCACCACATTTCGATCTGAGCGATTAACGGCGCCTGTCTGTCACTGAGCGCGGGCTTGCCGTACTGGCCGCGATTGAAGTTGTACATAAAGCGGTCGTAGGTCGCCTTGCTGAAGGTGCAGCCTACGCCGATTTGCGTTGAGCAACCAGTCGGCTCGCCTTCGTTTATACCCGGGAAGTGCGCCGCACGCAGAGGCTGCGTGAGAAATGGCGTCATCCCGAGCGCGAGTGCACCGGCGATGGCGAGCAGAAGTTTCCACCGCAGCAACGTGCGAGGACGGCGGATGATCACGGCCACGGCTGCCGCGGGCAGCGCGAGGAAGCCGGCCATGTGGACCGCGTAGCCGAGCCCGCTCACATACGCGACCAACACGAGCAGCCTGTCCGCTCTCGGTCCGTCCGGATCGTCACACCAGCGAACGATGAGCCAGGACACGAGCGCGAGCCCGAGGAGCGAGACGGTATAGACTTTCTCGTTGACGACGGATTGCGCCCAGACTGTAAAGGCCGTCGCTCCGATCAGCGCCGCGAGCGACCCGCCGACGATTCTCTGCCAGCGCTCGGGTAGCCATCCTACCAGCACGCGCTCGGTGACGAGAAACCACATTCCGGCAGCACCCGCACTGCAGAGCGCCGCGAGGATGTTGATACGCATCGCGACATTCGGGGCGATCGGCAGTATCGCGAAGAAGCGGCCGAGGATAACGAAGAATGGATTGCCGGGCGGATGGGGAAGTCCGAGGTCGTATGCAGCGGCGATGTACTCGCTGGTGTCCCACATTGCGGTGGACGGAGCAAGCGTGACGAGATAGAGCAGGAAGATGAGCGCCGACGTTATGACGGCGGCGAGATACGATGGGCGGTAATCGAGCTCGTCTGCGGTGCTTCGCGAAGTGGCGGTCATCCCTAGTGCCTGAACTGGCGCATGCCCGTAAAGATCATCGCGATGTCGAACTCGTCGGCTGCCTGGATGACTTCTTCGTCGCGCACCGAACCGCCCGGTTGGACTATCGCGCTGACGCCTGCGTCCGCCGCCTGCTCGACACCGTCGCGGAAAGGGAAGAATGCATCCGACCCCATCACCGAGCCCCTGGTGTCGTGACCAGCGAGTCGCGCCTTGTGAACAGAGAGGAAAGCCGCATCGACGCGTGACATCTGGCCTGCACCGATGCCGATAGTCGCGCCCTCGCGCGCGAGGACGATCGCGTTCGATTTGACGCTCCCGACCGCGCGCCACGCGAACTGAAGATCTCTGAGCTCAGCGTCCGTGGGCTGCCGCTTGGTGACCACCCGCCAATCCTCTTTGCCGCCGTCGCGCGCTATCCGCTCCTGCGCCAGAAACCCTCCACGCACCCGCTTGTAATCGAGTGCTTCCTCGCGCCAACGCGCCTGGCCTTCAAGCACCCGAAGATTCTTCTTGCGACCCAGAATCTCGAGGGCTCCATCGCTGAACTTCGGAGCGACGATGCACTCGACGAAGAGACTCGAAACGGCTTCGGCGGTCTCGTCGTCGACAGGAACCGTGAACGAGATCACCGAGCCAAAGGCAGAGGCTGGGTCACATGCAAGTGCTTTCTTGTACGCATCGAGTGCATTTGGTCCGGTCGCCAGTCCGCACGGCGTCGTATGCTTGACGATCGCACAGCACGTTTCGCTCTGAAATGGATCGGTGGCGAACAAAGCGCCTTCAAGGTCGAGGAGATTGTTGAAGGAGAGGTCCTTTCCGCCTTTCTTCTCCAGCGCGGCGATCCCGTCGTTGTGGCGCTCGACGTAAAACGCTGCCCGCTGGCCCGGGTTCTCACCGTACCTGAGCGTCGTCTCTCGCTCCAGTGGAATGGCGATGCTGTCGGGAAAAGTCTCCGATCTCTCGCGGGCGAACCAGCGCGCGATCGCCGCGTCGTATGCAGCCGTCCGCTCAAAGACTTTCTCCGCGAGCACGCGACGCAGGTCCAGATCGTCGTCTTCAGCCTCGAGTGAGGCGAGAACGCGTCCGTAGTCCGCTGGATCAACGATGACCGTAACCGAGGCGAAGTTCTTCGCGGCTGATCGAAGCATGGAAGGCCCACCTATGTCGATCTGCTCGATGACCTCCTCCGGCTTGGCACCGGCACGCGCAGCGGTTTCCTCGAATGGGTAAAGGTTTACGGCGACGAGATTTATCGGGGAGATATTGTGCTCCGCGAGCGCTTTCATGTGCTCGGGCAAATCGCGTCGCGCGAGGAGCCCCCCGTGGATGGCGGGGTGCAGGGTCTTCACCCTACCATCGAGCATCTCCGGAAAATGGGTGACCTCGCTGACATCGCGAACGTTCACGCCAGCGGTTCTCAGCGCCTTGGCAGTGCCCCCGGTCGAGACCAGATCCCAACCCAGTTTGGCCAGCCCGTGCGCGAAGTCGACGAGACCGGTCTTGTCTGAAACAGAAAGCAGGGCAGTGGGCATATCAGTCAGTTCGTTTCGATTCGAGTTGTTGTAGGATCGCGACCATTTCCACCGCGCGGGGATAGACCACATGCTCCACGTTGAGCACTCGCTTTGCCAGCGACTCGGCCGTATCCGATTGATTCACCGGCACCCGCCACTGCGCGACGATCGGGCCACGATCGTACTCGTCGTCGACGAGATGGACTGTGACTCCGCTTTCCCTGGCGCCCGACGCTATCACGGCTTCGTGAACGCGTGCACCGTACATGCCTTCGCCGCCAAAAGCGGGAAGGAGCGCGGGATGAATGTTGATGATGCGGCCGGCGTATTCACGGATCACCTTGGGCTGAATTCGCGTGAGATAGCCAGCGAGCACGACGAGGTCGATCCTGAATTTGTGGAGCAGGGCAAGGAGCTCGGAGCCGTCGTCCACCGCGTTGAAATGAGCGATGTCGATGGAGGCTGTGGCGGCGCGAATGAGGGCCGGAGAATCTGCGCGGCTCGAAGCCACGAGCGCGACCTTGGCCACCCGCTCACGCGCGAGACTGTCGAAGTGCTCGATGATTGCCTGGAGATTTGAGCCGCGTCCTGATGCGAGCACGGCAAGTCGTGACGGCATCACCGATTTTACGCCTGCCCGTCCTTCTCAGTAAGACCGAACAGCATGTCTATCGCGTCTCGCAGGGAGACAGCCGTCTCGATTCCATCCTCTTGCGCTCGGCGACGATCCTCCTCAGCCGTTATCGGCGAGAAGATCATGATTCCGCGTCCGCCGAGCTTTCTCGACGCGGCGACATCCCGCCACCGGTCGCCAACGTAACCGACATTGGCCGGATCGAGATTGAAGTCGCGAATCGCGTCCTCGAACATCTTCGTCGCCGGCTTGCGGCATCTCGACGGCCCAGTAGCGCTGGGATGGTCGGGACAATAATAGCTGGCGTCGATGTGTGCGCCGTGCTGGGCGAGGAGGGCTTCGAAGCGGCTCTTCACGGCTTCGTAGTCCTGGACCGTGAACATGCCGCGTCCGATACCCGACTGATTCGTTACCACGATGACCGGAACCTTCGCGTCGTTGATCCTTTTGACCGCCGCGGCTGCGCCCGGGATGAGGCGCACCTGATCAGGAGACTTGATGTAGTGGGCATCCTCCATGACCGTGCCGTCGCGGTCGAGAAAAACCGCGCCGGGAACTCTAGTCATGGCGTTAGCTTCATGATTGCTTCGGCGAGAAGATCATCCTCGCGCGGCAGCACGCTGCGCAAGTCGAGAAGAAGGTTCCTCTCGGAGATGCGACCGATAACAGCGGGCTCACCGAGCCGAAGCTTCTTTTCGGCTTCCTGCGCGTTCCGTGACAAGACAATCGCGCGCGAGGGGATCGCGGCCGTAGGGAACGCGCCTCCGCCGACGCTGGCGCTCGATTCCGCCACCTTCACTTCGATTCCGACGGCGCGCAGCTTCGCGGCAACCGCTTCGGCGCGCGCCTCGATCTCTTTCACCGGTGCCGTCAGCATCGACAGAACCGGAATCTCCTTTAGCGCTCGCTCCGGCTCGAGATAGAGTCTGAGGGTCGCCTCCAGGGCGGAGAGCGTGAGCTTGTCGACTCTCATGGCTCGCGCGAATGGATTTTTGCGAAGCTTCGCGATCACGTTGGCGGCTCCGAGGATGATTCCCGCCTGAGGACCGCCGAGGAGCTTGTCGCCACTCATGAGGACGAGCGATGCGCCGGACTCCAGCGCCATCGACGCTGTCGGCTCATCGGTGAGCCCATATTCATCGAGCGAGACCATCAGTCCGCTCCCGAGGTCATGTATCACGGGCAAGCCATGCTCGGCGGCGATGAACGCGAGGCGATCGACACTCACATCCGAAGTGAATCCTTCGATCGCGAAGTTGCTGCGGTGCACCTTCACGATCGCGGCCGTTCTTGGGGTGATCGCGCGACGATAATCGTCGTCGTGCGTGCGATTCGTCGTCCCGACCTCAACGAGCTTTGCGCCGCTACGTGCCATGATGTCCGGAATCCGGAAGCTGCCGCCGATCTCGACAAGCTCTCCGCGTGAGACGAGGACTTCCTTCCTCTGCGCCAGAGCGTTGAGCGTCAGTACCATCGCCGCTGCGCAATTGTTGACGACGAGAGCGTCCTCGGCGCCCGTCAGCTGGCGCAGCAAGCCAACGCAGTGTGAGTACCGCGAGCCGCGCTTGCCGGTCTCGATGTCGTACTCGAGGTTGCTGAACCCTGCCGCAATGTGCGCGATCGCTTCCACCGCGGATTCAGCGAGCGGCGCGCGGCCCAGGTTGGTGTGGAGTACAACACCGGTAGCGTTGATGACCCGGCGGAGAGAAGGCTGGCTCAGGCTCTGAACCGCGGACGCAATGCTTGCTACCCATTGCTGCTCGGTCCTCTGAGCGTCGCCCTGATTGCGTGCGGCATTGACAGCACTCCTTACTGCGTCGAGAACAACGCGCCTCGGATGCTGCTCCAGTAGCGAGCGTACCCCCGCGCTCTCGAGCAACGCGTTCACGCTGGGCAGATCGCGTCGCGGATCCGTCATTTCTTGACGGACGGAGGTGACGCGGGGGGAGCCGTTGCCGGTTTCACGGGCGGTGGCGCAGGCGCCGGCGCCGTGTATGGGCGTTCGCTATTACCTGTACGACCGAGCAGCCCCCGGATACCGATGGCCCGCACTCGATAGACAACCTTCGGAGTCAGCGGATGCTGCAACCTGATTATCGCGATAGAAATTGCCGTTGGACGCGACATCACGGGCCTCGCAGCGGTGGTGGTGTCAGCGCGTGGAGACGCGGGTGTCCGCAGAGGACGCGGGGCCCGAAGGTCGGGAGCCGCGGCCTTCCCAATCGTGTCCCTCGGCGCGGGGCTAGCGCTCGCGATCGGAACCGGCGACGAGTCAGGCCCAATAATGGCAAAGTTCGCGGCGGTGAGCGTTTGTGTCGGATCCACAGGTTTGTCGAACGTCACCCGGAGAGTTTGAGAGTCGACCGCGGCGACCTCACGCAGTTGCGGTGGCACTGTGTCGTGCACGAACAACAACAGCTCGGTGCGGACGCTGTCGGTGAGATTGACGGAGACGCTGTCCCACGGCTCGCTCGGATCGATCCCCATATTCTTGTTGCGATCCAGGTAAGCCCTGACCGTATATCTGGCGGGGGGCAGGTGCTCGAGCACGAACGCGCCGCTCGTGTCGGCGAGCGCGACGTACGGATGGATGCTGTCGGGCCGTACAAACGACTCTATCAGCGCGCCACTCGCCGGAGCGCCGCTAACCCAATCGAAGACGTGTCCAGACATGCGAGTTCGAGGAACTGTCGGACCCGTCGAGAAAAAGGTGGTCGCGCCGGTGTTGCGGACGTTTCCGCGGATGTCGGCGAGTCCGCGCAACATTATCACGGTGTAGGGGGTGTTTGGACGCCATCCGCGAGTAGGCTTCACCGCGATTGCATCGCGGTGCCACGAGACGTCAGGCACCCCGTCGCGAGGCGAAATCAGGAAGAGATCCGCGAGCGTAGTCACCGATGGTGGCCTCTCTGCCACGACTTCATCGAATTGGAAGATCACCTGCTTCGGTTTGACGCCGACGCTCCCGGAATCGGGGTTGATCGAGACGATTTGCGGAGCCGCCACGTCCGGCAGCCCGCCGGGAGGCATACCCGGAGAAGCGCACGCCAGTCCGAGCAGCACGGCGGCGGTCAGCCGCCGCAAAGAGCTTTCACCTTTGCGGCGAGCTGCTCGCGCCGCTTGATCCATTCGTCTTCCTTCTTGCGCTCGGACTCGACTACGGTCGCGGGCGCTCGACTGATGAAGCCTTCGTTGCGCAGACGATTCGACAACGACTCCAGTTGTGTCTCCAGCTGCTCGAGCTCGCCGCGGAGCTTGCCGCACTCCTTGGTGAGATCAACGACGCCACCGAGGGGGACGATTATCTCACTACCATCGGTGAGCACGGAGTGCGCTGCCGCGGCGTCAGCGGGGGAAGCGCCGACCTTCACGGCTCCGCGCGCCAGCTGGCCGATGAGTCGCGCGTGATCAGTGAAGAGCGCAGCGTTCGCGCGCGACTGGATGACCACTTCGATCGACTTCCCCGGAGGTATGGCGTAGTCGGAGCGGATCTGGCGAACAGCGCTCACCGCTTCGCGCACGAGGTCGAAGCGCGATATGGAGTCTGTCTCACTCTTCGAGGCGGGATGCGCCAACGGCCAGGGCGCGATCGCCAGGAACTCGCAGCGATCGGCAGCAACCGGGAAGGGAAGGCGCTGCCAAAGCGTCTCCGTGATAAATGGCATGATGGGATGCAGCAGACGCAGCGCGAAGTCGAACACGTGCGTGAGCACCGCGCGCGCAACCTCGCTATCGGTCCCTCCCGCGCCAACGCGTCCTTTCGTGGTCTCCAGATACCAGTCAGCCACGTCGTTCCAAACGAACCGTCGCGCGGCCTCTGCGTACTCGCTCAGGCGGAGACCCGAGTACCGCTCCTCCGGTCGCCACTTTCCCTTCGTGGGGCGCGGCGGCCCAAGCGCGGCATCGCACTCGATGATCGTGGCGTTCAATCTTCCGAGTATCCACTGGTCCGCGAGTGTCAGCTCACCGTCTCGCAGCTCGTCGACGCTTCTCACCGGTGATGTCCCGACGTTCGCCAGAAGGAAGCGGCCGATGTTCCAGAGTTTGGTCGCGAAGTTCCGGCCCGGCGCAAAGGATCTCTCGAGATCCCTATGATCTAGCACGAGGTCGGCGCCCATGCCCATTCCCGCGATCACCGTGTACCGAAGCGCATCGGCACCGTATTTCGCGACGACGTCGAGCGGATCGATTCCGTTGCCAAGCGACTTCGACATCTTGACGTGATTAGTGTCGCGCACCGTCCCGTGCAGATAAA
>DASZZU010000327.1:0-12305 GCA_035544855.1 Gemmatimonadaceae bacterium
CGCGAAGTCTCTCGCGCACTTCAGGATGATTGAGCGCGACTATCGAGGCGGCAAGCAGCGCCGCGTTGATCGCACCGGGTTTTCCGATGGCAAGCGTGCCCACCGGCACGCCGGCGGGCATTTGCACTATGGAGAGGAGGGAGTCTATCCCCTGAAGTGCCTTCGATTCCACTGGAACGCCGAGCACTGGAAGGGTCGTCTTGGCAGCCGCCATTCCCGGCAAATGCGCAGCGCCGCCCGCGCCGGCAATGATCACCTGGATCCCACGCGACTCCGCTGATGCCGCGTACTCGAAGAGGAGGTCGGGAGTGCGGTGCGCAGACACGACTTTCGTCTCGTGCGGAACGCCCAGCGCTTCGAGGAGCTGCGCCGCGTGCTGCATGGTATCCCAATCGGACTTGGAGCCCATTATCAGTCCAACAAGAGCTTCCGCCAATTTATTCCTCTTGTGCGGCGTTCCGGATTGCCCTGCGCTTTAGAGCCGCCCTTCCAACCCCTTCTCGAGATCGTCCAGGGCGGTGTCATCCGCGATCATCTCATCCTCGAGATCGTCTTCATCGGGCCTACCAACATCGTCCAGCGCGCGCTGCTCCAGATCTTCCAGCTCCGATTGCTGCTGGATCTCGAGGAGGAGATCGCTGATCCGGCAGAAGCTTTTGCGGTGGTGCGGAGTGATCCCGTGCGATGTGAGACCGGCGACGTGCTCGCGCGTCGTATAGCCCGCGTTGTGGTCCCAAATATAGTGCGGATAGCGCCGGGCGAGCCGCGTCATGAGCAGGTCGCGCGTGACTTTGGCAAGAATGGAGGCGCAGGCGATGCTGAAGCAGCGGGCGTCGCCGTGTACGACGGCCGTGTGCGGGATCGGAAGCGTGCGCATTACTCGGCCGTCGATCACTACATGGTCGGGCGTCACCCTGAGCCGTCTCAGGGCGCGCTCCATTGCCAGTGCGCTGGCCTGGTAGATATTGATACGATCGATCTCGTGGACAGAGGCGGCGCCGATGGCGTATGCGACGGCGCGCTCCCTGATTATGGCGGCGAGCCGGACGCGTTGATCGTGGGTCAACCGCTTGGAGTCGTCAACGCCGGCGATCGCGCGCGTATCGCCGGGCATTATCACGGCGCAGGCGACGACGGGGCCCGCAATGGGACCGCGCCCTACTTCGTCAACCCCAGCGAGGAGAGGACCTTTGGCGGCGCGAAGATCGCGCTCGATGGTGGTCCAGCGCTTACGCCGTCGCACGTCGCGGCGCCGGCGGGTTTGTTACGCCTCTGCTCCAGCCTCGGCCGGCGTGTCGCTGCCAGGAATCACGACCTTGGCCTTCCGCTCTCTGATGCGAGTGGCCTTGCCGGTGAGGTGACGCAGGTAGTAGAGCTTCGCGCGGCGCACGCGTCCGCGGCGGACGACCGTGATCTCGGAGATCATCGGGCTGTGCACCGGGAAGATGCGCTCGACGCCGACGCCGTTGGAGATCTTGCGAACCGTGAACGTCGCGCTGACTCCGCTGCCGCGCTTGGCGATGCACACGCCCTCAAAAGCCTGGAGTCTTTCCTTGTCGCCCTCGCGCACGCGTACGTTGACCTTGAGGGTGTCGCCTGCCCGGAACGGGGGGACGTTGTCGCGGAGCCACTCTTTCTGGGTTTCAATGAAGGGATGCATATGACGCTCGGGGCTGGGGTTAACAGCCTGGTAAAGACGTGTTTAGGAGGTTCTTGGGAAGCCCCGAAAGGTAAACCGATAATCGCATCAATGCCAGCTTCGGAGCCATATGAGCCGCAGGAGAACCACTCCGAACAGTGGAAACCCCGTCAGCTGGGTCGCGAGTCGTTTTGTCGGGCTTTGGTGAGACGCGACCCTTCTTCCTCCCGCCACTTTGCAATCTTGGCGTGATCTCCGGAAAGCAGCACCTCGGGAACGGCGTGGCCCCTGAACTCCGGTGGCCTCGTGTAACTCGGGGCGCTAAGGCCGCGACCGAAGAATGAATCACTGCGCGCGCTATCTAGGTCGGACATTGCGCCGGGCAGCAATCGCACCGTCGCGTCGATGATCGCCAGCGCTGCTGCCTCTCCTCCGCTGAGCACGAAATCTCCGAGTGAGATCTCCTCTGTGGCGAGATGATCGGCGACCCGCTGATCGATGTCCTTGTAGTGGCCGCAGAGCAGTGTGAGCTCCTCGCCCGCCGCAAACCGCTCCGCGTCCGCGTGCGAGAAAACCCGTCCCCTCGGCGAAAGGAGCACGATAGGTGGCTTCGTCTCGAGCGATTCCACCGCCTCGAAGAACGGTTGCGGCTTCATCACCATCCCTGCCCCACCGCCGTAGGGAGAATCGTCGACGGTGCGGTGCTTGTCGTGAGTGAAGTCCCGCAAGTCAACGATGTTGTACCGCACGCTACCCGCTGCGGCAGCACGTGAGGGAATGCTCAGCGTCAACGGCCCCGTAAAGAATTCGGGGAATATCGTAACGACGTTGATTCTGAGCGGCATCTCCTACTCGATGGACCGCGACGCGTCGTCGAGCAATCCGAGTTTGTCGTCCACAACGATCGTGCGCGTCTCTATGTCGGTCCGGACGACTATCTCCGGGCGATACGGGATGAGGACGCTTCCGCGCAAAGTATTTACGTCCAGCATGATGCCCTGCGGAAGCTCGTAGAACGCGGTGACCTTGCCGATTTCATCCCCAGCGGCGCTCACGACCTTCATGCCGGTCAGGTCGTGAAGGTAGACCTCGTCTTCCTGGAGCGGCGGCAGCTCGCTGAACGGAGCCAGCAGATACCGGCCGCGCCACAGCTCGGCGCTGTCACGATCCTGAAGCTCCTCGAACTGGACGAGGAGTCCCTTCTTGAATGGTTGCGAGCGGGCGATTGTCAGAGTCGGGACCTCTTCCTCCCCTCTGACGTCGCGCACAACCGCAAGCTCTCCGTCGGTCGTGCCCGCAAAAACACGACTGCCGGACGCGAAGACCACGTCCGGCTTGTCCGTGAGAGGCTCGACGACAACCTCTCCTCGAATTCCCTGCGCTTTGCGGATAAGCCCGACGATCGCGTATTCGGGCTCAGGCATATTGAACCGGTGCGCTCTAGGCGCTGGTCGCGGCTGTGTCGTCCGTCTTTTCGCTGACAGGAACGGCGGTCGCTTTGAGCTCGATGCCGAGCCTCTGCTCGTGGCGGCGCTTGAGAATACCGGCGCGCCGAAGGAGGGACCGGACGGTGTCGGTGGGTTGTGCGCCGACGCTGAGCCAGTAATTCGCCCGCTCTTCGTCGACGTTAAGCGAACCCTCGCTCTTTCTGGGAGCGTACTGCCCGATGATCTCGATGAACTTCCCATCACGCGGGCTCTGCGAGTCGGCGACGAGAATGCGATAGAACGGCGCGTTTTTCCGCCCAACGCGGCGGAGTCGAATCTTCACCATTTCTTTGCTGCTCCCTTGAGGGTGTTTGGCGGGACGCTGCCTCACGTCCCAATTCCGGGCTCCTCGCGTCACCGGTCGATCCGGCGCGCACCCGGTGCTACTTGGGTCATACAATGTAATCGGTTTAAGGGGCGTAGGCCTAGCGGGGTAACTGCAACTGCGAGAAGAGCTGGGTAGGAGGTGCGAGGTGATAGGTGTGAAGTAGGAGGTTCACTACTTCGGGACGGCACCGGTAAAGTCAGTGTCGCGCGCACCTCACACCTCTTACCTGGTGCCTGGCACCTATCACCCAGCTCTTCTCGCAGTTGCAGTTCCCTTCAGGCTCACCTCATCCCAAACCCCGGCATGGATGGCATCCCCATCCGTCCTCCGCCGGCCATCTTCTTCATCATCTTCTGCATCTCGCGGAACTGATCCAGCAGCCGGTTTACGTCGCTGATCGGGCGGCCACAGCCCTTGGAAATCCGCGCGCGGCGTGAGCCGTTGATGATGCCTGGGTTCTTGCGCTCCTCCGGCGTCATTGACAGCACAATCGCCTCGACGTGCTTCATGCGCTTGGGGTCGGCTTTCATCTGCTTGAGCGCCTTCGTATTCACGCCGGGCAACATTTTCAAGATTCCCTCGAGCGGACCCATCTTCTGGATCTGCCGCATGCTATTGAGGAAATCGTTCAGGTCCATCCCTTCCTTGCGGACTTTCTTTTCCAGACGCTTCGCCTCGGCCTCGTCGAACGAGGCTTGCGCCTTCTCGACGAGCGTGACGATGTCGCCCATCTGGAGGATGCGGCCGGCCATGCGCTCCGGGTGGAACTCCTCCAGAGCGTCCGGCTTCTCGCCCACGCCGATGTACTTGATGGGCTTTTTCGTGACGCCGTAGATCGAGAGCGCGGCACCCCCGCGCGCATCGCCATCCATCTTGGTCAGAATCACGCCGGTCACGTTGAGAACGCTGTCGAATCCCTGCGCGATCTTGACGGCGTCCTGGCCCGTCATTCCGTCCGCAACGAGAAGAATCTCCGCTGGCCGAAGGGCTTCTTTTAGGCGCAAGAGCTCCTGCATCATCGGGTCGTCGATCTGCAGGCGCCCAGCCGTGTCGATGATCACGACGCGGTCGCGCTCCCGCAACGCCTCGGCGACCCCGGCGCGCGCGATCTTCACGACATCGGTCGTCGTCCTGTCGGCGTACACTGGAATCGACAGGTCGCGCCCGAGTGTCTCGAGCTGGTCGATGGCCGCGGGACGATAGACGTCGGCGGCGACGAGGCGGGTCGAGCGCCCCTCCGCCTTGAGTTTGCGAGCGAGCTTCGCCGCTGTTGTCGTCTTCCCGGAACCCTGCAGACCTACCATCATCACCACGGAGGGCGGGACGGTGCTGAGCTTCAGCCCTTCCCGGCGCTCGCCCAGCATGGCGGTCAGCTCCTCATGTACGATCTTGACTAGCTGCTGTCCGGGGGAGACCGTACTGAGCGCGTTCACGCCGGTCGCTTTTTTCTCGACACGTTCGAGAAACTCGCGCGTCAATTGGAAATTGACGTCGGCCTCGAGCAAGACCCGGCGGACTTCGCGCAGGCCCTCCTTTATGTCGGCTTCGCTGAGAATACCGCGGCCACGCAGGCGGGCGAACGTGGCTTCGAGCTTTTCGCTCAGGTCTTCGAACATAGCCTTTAAACTTAGGCGCCGTTAACTTCTGAAACAACCGACGCTCCACCTGGCTCGAGAGGGATTGCATGGCCTCAACGCAGCATAGAGACGACATACTTCAGGCCGAAATTCCATCGACGCTGCCGCTCATGGCGCTTCGATCCACGATCGTGTACCCGCTCGGCACTATCGCCGTCCAGATGGGCGCGCCGGAGAACCTCGCGCTGCTCAAGGCCAACGAGCAGTCGGGGCTGATCGTTGGACTCGTAGTCGCGACGGGCGATCACGACGACGTGTTGGACCCCGAGCGATTCGTGGGGAGGGTTGGAGTCGCGGCGCGCGTGCACGAGCGCATCAATCTTCCCGGGGAGACGGTTCAGATCACGCTTCAGGGACTGCGGCGAATTGTCGTCGAAGGTGTGGCGCAAACCGAGCCCTTCCCGATCGTGCGAATCAAGCCGGCCAAGGAGATTGCGCCCGATCCGAACGAGGTCGATGATCTCATCGCCCGGATCGTGACCGGCGCCGAGACACTGGCCAAATTGATCGATCGCATTCCGGACGAAGTGCCGGCGATCCTCAAGATGAATATCTCTGACCCGGGTCGCTTCGCCGATCTCGCCGCGACGAATCTCAACTTCAAGGTCTCCGACAAGGACGAGATCCTCCAGCGGCTCAACATCGGACAGCGCCTGAAGTTCCTGCTCGGCCGCGTCGAGCGCGAAGTCGGCCGGGCGCGCGTCGCGGAGGATGTGAAGCGCCAGACCGAGATCAAGATCGAGCAGCACCAGAGGGAGTTCTATCTGCGCCAGCAGCTGCGCGCGATTCAGTCGGAGCTCGGCGAGGGCGATCCGGGCGAGAAGGAAGCAATAGAGACGCTCAAGAAGCTCGAGGAGGCAAATCTCCCGGAGAAGGCAGCGCAGGAAGCAAAACGCGAGATCGAGCGCATGCGAAATCTTTCTCCTGCTTCGAGCGAGTATCAGGTCATTCGCACCTATCTCGACTGGATGCTGGCGCTCCCCTGGAACGTCAAATCCACGAGTGACGAAGTCATCGAGCTGAAAAAGGTCGAAGAGCTGTTGGACAGCCGGCACTACGGACTGAAGGAGGCGAAGGAGCGCATCACCGAGTACCTCGCGGTGCGAAAACTTCGCGGCGGCGATCCTCACGGGCCGATCCTCTGCTTCGTCGGCCCGCCGGGAACCGGCAAGACCTCTCTTGGCGAAGCGATCGCGTTATCGATCAGCCGCGCGTTCTACAGGATTTCAGTGGGTGGCGTGCGTGACGAAGCTGAGATTCGCGGTCACCGCCGCACCTATGTCGGAGCAATGCCGGGACTCATCCTGCAGTCTCTGCGTCGCGTGCAGGTCCGGGACGCGGTGCTGATGATCGACGAGATAGACAAAATGACCAGCGGAGGACCATCCGGAGATCCTACCGCGGCGATGCTCGAAGTTCTCGATCCGTCGCAGAACTCGAACTTCGTCGATCACTATCTCAATCTGCCGTTCGACCTGTCGAGCATTCTCTTCATTTGCACGGCAAACAATCTCTTCGACATCCCCGCCCCGCTACGGGACCGTATGGAAATCATTCGGGTTCTTGGGTACACCGTAGAAGAGAAGGTCGAGATCGCCTGGCGGTATCTCCTGCCGAGACTGCTCGAGGAGCACGGAATCACGGACAAGGACATTCAGTTCACCGACGAAGTGCTCGGCTTCATTTCCAATCGGTACTCACGCGAGGCGGGACTCCGCAATTTCGAGCGCAACATCGCGGCGTTGATGCGCAAGCGCGCGCGCAAGAAGGCCGACGGTGAGGAGGGAGCGTGGGTGGTGGACAATCCGATGGTCAACAAAATACTCGGGAATCCAACCTACACTCTCGAGGATGCGGAGCAGGAGCCGGAGATTGGCGCGGTCACGGGAATGGCGTGGACGGCGACCGGTGGCGATCTGATGGTGATCGAAGCGTTGAGGATGCCAGGTTCCGGGCGTCTCACGGTGACGGGACAGCTCGGCGACGTGATGCGCGAGTCGGTAGACGCCGCGTATTCCTATGTCCGCTCGCGCGCGCACACGCTCGGCGTCGAGGACGTCGAGTTCAAGGAGAGCGATCTTCACGTGCATTTCCCTGCTGGCGCGATCCCGAAGGATGGTCCGAGCGCCGGTGCGGCCGTCACGCTGGCGATCGCGAGCGTATTGAGCAGGCGTCCGGTGCGTCGCGACATTGCGCTCACGGGTGAGATGACGCTGCGCGGGAAGGTGCTCGAGATCGGTGGTGTCAAGGAAAAAGTGATGGCCGCCTACCGCGCGGGACTCCGGCAGGTCCTGCTCCCCAAGGCGAACGAGAAAGATCTGCGCGGAATCCCCGACGAAGTCGTCAACAGCATGACCTTCACCTTCGTTTCGACGATGGACGAGATCATTCACCTCGCGCTTCTCGCCAAAGGTCCGAGCTCGCTCGCCGACGCGGCTGAGCCCCATGGCGATGTCGCGCCGAAGAACGCCGTCTCGGATTCGGCGGGCGCGTCCATCAACCAATCGAGCCCGGTAGGAGCAGTCACGCAGTAGGTGGACGTCGCTAATCCCTGGATCCAGTTCGGCATCCACGTCTTCGTCGGAACAGCGGCAGGAGGACTCTCCGACACCGTAGCGGTGTGGATGCTCTTCAATCCGAAGGAGAAGAAGTTCGGTTTCCAGGGCGCGATTCCGAAGAACCAGGCGAGACTCGCGAAAAGCCTCGGGCGCACGGTCGGCGAACGACTGCTCACGCCCGGAGATTTGCAGAGTGAGCTGGCGCGGCCGGAGCTGCTCGCCGCATTTCAGTCGCGGGTTGAGGATGTCATCGCCAACATGCTCACCTCGCGCGATCCCCTGATCGACAAGGTTCCGCCAGCGGTTGTGACCGCGTTGGAGGGAGCGACCACCGCGTATCTGCCCGTAGCGATGACCAAGCTCGGCGCATTCCTGGGCCAGCCTACCACGCGCGTCAAGCTGCGCAACGCACTTCACTCGATGTTCAATCGGTTCGTGGATGACATGCGCTTCCACGAGCGCATCTTCGCGAAGCTGATGATGACCGAGAAGAAATTCGACTCGGTGCTCGACGCAATCGAGAGGGATGGCGTCGAGCAGGTTGTTGGATTGCTCGAGGAGCCCGAGATCAGAGAGGAAATCTCCAAGGCGATTCACGACGCGATACTGAGTTATCTACAGAAGCCGATCTCCGACATACTGGGAAACGTCGAGGCAAAGAGGGATCCCGAAGCGCCCGCTCGACTGGCCGCATCGGCGGCGCCAGTGATCTGGGAGTGGATACACGATCAGCTGCCCGAGCTAATCAAGAAGCTCGATGTGCAGGCGATGGTAGAGCGTAAAGTGATGGCTTTCAGCGTCGAGCGCGTCGAAGAGATCCTGCGCGGCGTCATCCAGAACGAGCTGAATCTGATCATCATCACCGGATACGTGCTCGGCGGACTGATCGGCGTCTGTACTTTCGGTTTACAGAAACTGCTCGGACTCTAGCGGTTACTGCGCGAGCCTCACCTGTGCGGGATTCACGATGTTCTGGTTGGCGCCGTTGGGGAGATCCTCGTAAATAACGACCGGTCTGCCGGCGATCTCCGCGGCGGTGAGCTGCAGCGCCCGCCCGTTGGAAGAATACTTCTTGACGAGTTTCGTCGAGCCGGCGACGGCTTTCGTGGAGAACCGTTTCTCGATTGCCTGGCCGGCTAGATCGTAGAATTCCCCAGCCTCAACGTGTGAATCCCAGACGGTGAGCCAAACGATGCCAGGGCCCTGTGGAGTATTCACTACCGCATAGCGATCTCCGTCCCAGCCGGATGCGCCACGGATCGCTTCGTTCTGATCGTTGAGGTGCTGGAACAGGAACAACCTCGTCTCGAATTCTCCCAGATCGTTCTCGTAAACTTTGTTCGCGTTCGTGAGCGCGCCGAGCGTAACCTTTGTCGGATTGTCACGATTGACGAAGTACGCAGAGGGATGGATTATCTGCTCGGTGGAAACCGGCATGTCCTTGTATATGATCGAGCCCGGCTTGCGTTCTTTGTAATTCCTGTAGAATTCCGCTCCACTCAGATACGGGAAAATGAGCGTCTCCTGAATCACGCGCGGAGCGGCTGCGAAGATCGGCATCGATGATTGGGTCTCGCGGATCATCTCTCTGATCCTGTCCCATCCGCCGGGCAGATTGATCGCGATGTTGGAGCCGCCGAGCATGATCGAGATCTGCTCGTAGACGGCCTGACCCTCGAACACTGACTGCGCCGCCGACGTTCGATCGTTGTCGCCGACTGCCTTCTGAACGGAATCAAGACTGACGTACTGGTCCTGGAGCGCGTGCATGAGCTCGTGGGTCACGATCGTCGCCACGAGGTCCTTGGGCGAGCCATCGACGATGTACAGAATCTTCGTGTGGGGATCGTAGAAGCCGACGATCTGCTCAACGAGCAGACTCTCCAGGAACGCCCGCAGCTTGAGCGTATCGGGAATCAGGCCGAGTCTCTTGTACGCCGCCTCTTCGCCGTTGAGCTCGCGTACGGACTGCGAGTCGCTGACCTGTTTGACGATGTACTCCCTCACCTGCTCCTGCGAGCGTGTCTCGACCTTGGGCGGAGTCTTGAACTTCAGTCCTACCGCTTTCTCGATCATCGGCACTGCTTCGGCTACCTGCGCGGCGTACGGGCCTTCGTACTTGGGCTTCTGGCTTTCGCACGCGGATACGAGCCCGAGAGACGCCGCGGCCGCGAGGAGGATGCTTCGATTCACGTGAGCGGTCATTTCATGCATATGGAGGGAAAACCCGTATTACAGTCCCGAGATGCGGAGATACCACGCAATGATCGTGTCTCCGCAAAGCAACGCGATCAGCGCAGCGGGCGCAAGAAAGACGCCGAACGGCAGCTCGCGTTTGCGCCAACCACCACTTGCTTCCAGCGCCAGCTCTGTCTGGCCTTCGTCATCGGCCAGCCCGCGCGCTGACAACGGATAAACGACGCCAAGCAGGACGATTGGCGCGAGAACAGCGGCCAGGAATATCGTGAGCAGCGCCCGGGTCGGACCGACGGCAGCACCGACAACCGCCATGAGCGTCACATCACCGAATCCCATCGCCGGTCTCTTGAGCCACACTTCGCCCAGCCATCCGACGATGGATATCGCGCCTGCACCGACGCACATCCCGATGACCGCGTCCCACGGCCCCGCGAACGGGTAAGACTCGCCCAGGTAGAGCGCTACCAATGACGTCAGGAGCACGAAGAACAGCCCGAAGACCGTAAACCCGTCGGGAATGAGAAAGTGCTTCGCGTCGGTGATCGATATCCCGAGAAGCACCGTTGCGAACACCGCCGCACGAAAGGCCGTGAATGACATCCCGAACTGTAGGAAGGCAGCCAGCCAGAGTAGGCCAACCAGGAGCTCTACGATCGGATACTGGATCGAGATGCGCTCGCCGCAGCCGCTGCACCGCCCGCGAAGCAGCAGCCAGCTCACTATCGGGATGTTCTCCGTCGCCTTGATCTGGTGCCTGCACTTGGGGCATCTCGATCGCGGCTTCACTACGGAGAGACCTTCCGGCCATCGGCCGATGCAGACATTGAGGAAGGAGCCGACGCAGGCTCCAATCGCGAACACGTAAATGGCTTCCAGAATATCGATCATGGACGAAGCTCGTGGAGGATGATGCCCGCTGCCACCGCCACGTTTAGAGACTCGACACTGTTGGCGATGGGCAACGAGATGGTTCTGTCCGCTCTCGCGCGAACGTCCGGGCTGAGACCCGACCCTTCATTACCTACGACGATTGCCAGGCGCTTAACAGCACGCGTTCGGTCGAGTGGCTCTCCACGCGCGTCCGCGGCCCATAACTCGATCTTCTCCCTCTCCAGAAGTCGCGAGAGGTCTGCCCATTCGGCGTGGAAGGCCGGGTGGTGAAACTGAGCCCCCATGGAGCTTCTGATCACCTTTGGGTTCCAGAGATCCACGGTTCCGGGCAACGCGATCGTGGCCGTTGCGCCAAGGGCCGCTGCCGTGCGCAGTATGGTTCCGACGTTTCCGGGATCCTGTACCGCGTCGAGCACCAGAATGCGGCACACCAGGGGTATCTCGAGTGTATCCAGAGAGCGGGACGGAACTTCGCCGATTGCGATAACGCCTTGTGGCGACTCCGTCTCCGCCGCGCTGCGGAAGTCTTTCTCGGAAACCTCCGCGATTTCAACGCGTGACTGCTCGAGCTGCCTGCGCAAAGCTTCGCCGCGTGGGGCCGAAGCGAGCTGAGGAGCTACCAGTGCGCCACGAACCGCGAGGCCGGAGCGCAGCAGCTCTTCAACCGAGCGTACCCCTTCGGCGACGAAAAGCGAATGTTTTTCGCGCGCCTTTCGTCGGTGCAGATCGCGTGCAAGTGTAAGTAGTTTCACAGAGTGCGAGCAGGGTGTTTCTTGGAATAGGATTTGCCTTTGCGTCTCAGAAGCAATCTCATCGCCGGAGTATCAATGAAGCGATTTCTCGTAGGCATTGCCGTCACGTGCTCCCTCGTTGCATGCGGAATCTCCCAGCAGCAGGAAGTGCAGATGGGACAGGAATATGCGCAACAGATCAACGCGCAACTACCGATCATCCAGGATCCGGAGGTGAACCGCTACATCAACGTCTTGGGCGACTCCATCTCCAGGCTCACAAGCCGGAAGGATCTCGACTGGCACTTTTTCATCGTTGACAGCAAGGAAGTCAATGCGTTCGCGGTGCCTGGCGGCTTCGTCTACGTAAACCGCGGGCTCATCGAGCGCTCGGACAAGATGGATGAAGTTGCGGGTGTCCTCGGCCACGAGATCGGTCACGTTCTCCGCCGGCATACGATCAAGCAGATGGAGAAGGCGCAGGGCGCGAACGTAGGCATAACGCTGGCTTGCGTGCTCACAGGCGTATGCAACAGCCAGGCGGCGGGCGCCGCGATCCAGATTGGCGGTGGCGCTCTCTTCGCGCGGTTCAGTCGTGGAGATGAGGCGGAAGCAGACCAGGAAGGATTCAACAACGTGGTCCACGCCGGAATTAGTCCCGAAGGCATGGTGAGCATGTTCCGGAAGCTTCTCGAGGAGCGGAAGAGCCGCCCCGCGGGGGTTGAGGCGTGGTTCCTGACTCACCCGCTCGAAGAGGATCGCATCACGGCCATTCAGGCGCGCATCAATCAGCTCCCTCCGAACGCAGTCGCCAACCTTGGGACCGATACGCGGA
>DASZZU010000328.1:0-20845 GCA_035544855.1 Gemmatimonadaceae bacterium
CGTGTACAGAAATACCGCGCCGCAGACGAGAAATAGCAGAACGCGCCAGATGGTTTCGACTCTCGAGAGATCGACCAGGAGCAGCCGCCCCACGACGATGAGCATCGTCGCGCCGCCAAGATATCTGAGAAGCGAGTGAGCTCCGGGACGACGGCTCAGAATGAGCAACACTGCACCCAGAATGGCGTAGGTCGTGGTCACCAAAGGCGCCCAGACTGGATCGAGCGCGCTCCAAACGACTAGCAGCGCTGTCAAGTAACTCGCCGCGGCGAGCACCATGCCCTGTTTGTCCTCGGCGGTCTCGGCGATCAGCTTCCGGGCGATAAAAGCCGCGGCTCCGAGGGTCACTATCTCGGAAGCCAGCCACCGTAAATGCTCGAAGCGGCTCTGGCTCTCGTTGACCATTCTGTATCCCGGGTTTTGTTGGCTGGCGACCACCAGTTCGTGACTAAAGATCGCCAACAACGCGAGGCCGATGGTCAGTTTTGCGAGCGCGCGGGGACCGGCGAATTGACGCGTTACGGAGTTGATGGCGAGCGCTGCCACCAGTGCGCACGCGGGAAGGTTCTCCGGGGTCGGTGCGAGGCGACTGACTCCGATCAATATCCAAAACACGGCCGCGGTGAGCGCGACGTGAGCGATCTCCGCATCCGGCTGTGAGCGACGTCGGGAGAACGCCAGGGCGCCAACTCCCAGGAGCACGAAACCGACACCCGAAATCTCATCTGGTACTTGCGGCCAAATCCGGCCGAGCAAAGCAATCGCCAGAACCGCACTCACGAGCGTCATAACCCAAACTATGAGGCTATCCGGTGCGCTCTTCCCACCGCCGAGCGCTGCTGACCAGGAATCCATGGCATCCATGAGGTGCCTACTGCCGCTCGTGACCGGAGCTGGGGTGTAGCGCGGCGAGCCGAGTGCGAGCAACTGACGACGGAGCAATGGAGCACGCGTAAACGCAGCACCAGCCGCAAATAGAAGAATTGACAACGCGATAGAGCCAAGCGCCGGGCTGATGGGTGTGGCGGCAAGGCTGAGGGATGTGGCGGGTGTGCCGGCAAGGCTGATGGATGTGGCGGCAAGGCTGATGGGTGTGACAGCGACGCTGATGGGCGTGACAGCGAGGTCGTCGAGCCAGACGCTTCCCTTCCCACCCGAGCCGGCCGTGATCGCGAACTCGATCGCGGCAAACCGCTTGAGCTCTATGTCCTTCGTCGGTCCCCACGCAAAAGAGATCTGCCGCTTCTGGCGGGTGATCGTCTGCCAATCGCGCGGGAATTGAAAGTTCGGATTGTTGGACCACCAAACATTGGCACGCGTCGAGTCCATCAACTTGAACTCGAGCGTATTGGCGAGCGCATCTCCCCTGATCGCGAATGAGAACTCGTAGTTCGGCGGCAGGGTCATGTCGAGCGCGCGATGGACCACAGCGTATCCGCCGTGTCCGTTGAAATCGAAATCCAGGCGCATTGCTCGTCCGTGCGCGCCATTCGAGTCCGGATGGATTGAGATCTCGACGCCTTGGGCGGGAGCAGCCGTCCACTGGCTCACCGAGTCGAATGAGTCCAGTACTATAGTATGGGCGGTTGTTTGGGCGCGCAGATGGCCTGCAACACCGATACACACAATCGCCACGACACTCAGAGCCCGCATCGTCTTCATTCGGTTACCAGCAGATTTGCCTGGGTTGCGACGCTCACCCAAAACGCGAGAAAGGTGATCCACACGATCGACTGCCAACCGCGCATCAGATAAATGATCAATCCCATCGCCGCGACCGCGCCGAGATAGAGCGACAGCTCCGTCATCGACTGAGCGGGCGCGGGCAGGATGAACGGAGTCGCGAATCCCGTCGCCACCGCCATGAGCGCGAAGATTTCGCGGCGCTCCTGGAGCGCGATCCAGGTGGAGACGATTCCGAGCAGGAAGAAAACAAGCCTGGCAGCGGGAATCGGGATCAACTGGTACCAGACCGCCGCGGCGTACGCCGTCACGTACCAGATCGCCAGACCCCCTCCCAACAGAAGCTCGCGGAATCCGAGGTCAGCTCTATCAGCAGGTTCTGTGTGCGAACGAACGCGGGTTGCGGCCCAGAAGAGCAGCCCACCTACAATCGTACCTGTGAATACGCGTATGGGCGGCGTGATCCAGCCCCGGTCGACCGCATATCCATAGAGCAGTAGAATGCCGAAAATGAGAAATCCGATTCCGACGCGGCTGAGCCACCATTCGGGGTTGCGCGAGGCGAACCACGAAGAGAGACCCGCGCTGATTTCATCCGATGGGTACTCCCGCCGGCGCGGGACGAGTGGCGGGTCAGGAAACGACGAGCCTCGGGATGACGCCGCAGCTTCGGCGGAATATGAGCGTTGCACCTGCTCACGCAGTGGGTCTGCGGTCCGCTCGCGCGAGTAAGCGGGCGCTCGCTCGGCTAGGAGCGCGTCAATCGATCGCTCGAGACCAACAATCGCCGCCTCAATTCTCGCCAAACGCCTGTCGAATTCAGAGTCTCTGGACGAATCCATAGGCCTCCGTAAGCCAGTTAACCTGATCGTGTCCTGACTGCGTGTCCAGAGCGTGACCGGAAAGGCCGTGTGAAACTTTCCAACCAATTGCGGCGGTAGGGTATCTAAGCGCTGTAAGCAGAAGCCACTAACCCTACTTCCCGGCTGGACAGCACAATGATTATTGCCGCCCTCCTGGGACTCGCGCTGAGTCTCCAGGCTCCCGATCAGGTACCCACCCGTGCCGATGCGGGGCCGTCCACGCCCGTCCGAATCGGCGCGCCGACCGATAGCGGCGCGATCGCGGTCCGCGCAGGCGTTCCGCCCGTGATCGACGGCAAGGATGACGATCAGGTCTGGCGCACTGCCCCAGTCATTACGGGGTTCACGCAGTGGCAGCCGACGGAGGGAAAGGAGCCCCGCTTTCGTACCGAAGCAAAGGTGGCCTACGACGCGGCGAATCTCTACGTGTATGTGCGCGCCCTCGACCCCCACCCGGACAGCATCATCCGGCTACTCGAGCGGCGCGACTCCTTCACGCCCTCCGACATGATCTTGATCTTGGTCGACTCCTACCACGACCGGCGGACCGGTTACGAGTTCGGCGTGAACGCGGCGGGCGTAAAGTTCGACGCGGCCATTTACGACGATGGTAACGAGGACCAGGCATGGGACGCGGTGTGGGACGTCGCCACCCGGATCGACTCGCTGGGCTGGACCGCCGAGTACCGGATTCCGCTCTCGCAGATGCGCTACAGCGCGGACCGGACGCATACCTTCGGCTTCACCATCGATCGGGACATCTATCGGTACAACGAACGTGTCAGTTGGCCGGCGGTCAGTCCGTCGAAGGCTGGCATGGTCTCGCAGTTCGGTGCGCTGGAAGGGCTGGACGATCTGGAATCACCGCGCCGACTCGAGGCGGTGCCCTACGTCGTCACCAAGAACGCATCGCGGATCACCAACAACTCCTTCACGCAGCGATCGTACGTGACGGTCGGCGGCGACCTGAAATACCGCGTGGCTCCGAACCTGACGCTAGACGCAACGGTCAACCCCGACTTCGGGCAGGTTGAGGCGGACCCGGCGGTCCTCAACCTCACTGCCTACGAGTCGTTCTTCGACGAGCGTCGGCCCTTCTTCGTCGCCGGACGCGGGCTGTTCCGCTTCGATGTGAACTGCAGCCAGGTCAACTGCAGCAGCGAGGGGCTCTACTACAGTCGGCGCATCGGGCGAACACCGGAGCTCGCCGGCATCTACGGTGACACCGTTCCATTGCAGCCGACAACAATACTCGGCGCCGCCAAGCTGCTGGGTCGATTCCCGCGTGGCCTGACGCTCGGCGTGTTGGATGCCGCAACGCAGCGCGCGGCGAGCCCCGGAGACACGACGTTCGAGCCTGCCACAAACTTCGCCGTCGTACGGGCGACACAGGATCTGCGCGGGGGCAAAAGCACCATCGGCGCAATCCTCACGGCAGTGAACCGGAACCTGGATTCATGGTCGTCGCCCTATCTCGCTTCGAGCGCGTACGTGGGCGCCGTGGACTTCCGGCACCGCTTCCTTCAGAACAACTACGAGATCTCCGGATCGCTCGACGAGAGTCGCGTGCAAGGGAGCCGCGCGACGATTCTCGCCACGCAGACCGATGCGGTGCACTACTACCAGCGCCCCGATGCCGGCCTTCCGCTCGACTCCAGCCGCACCACGCTCAGTGGCGACGCGGAGGAATTCAGGTTCGGCAAGGTCGGCGGACTGCACTTGATGTTCGAGTCTGCATACCAGCGTCGCTCGGCAGGATTCGAGATCAACGACCTCGGCTATCTCCGGCGTGCGGACCAGCAGTCATGGACCACGTGGGTCGGATTCTCCGATCGGCACGAGCGAAAGTACTACAACCAATTTCGCTGGAACAATAGCTGGTGGCAGTACTGGACCACAGCCGGGTTGCCGCTGGAGGCGGCGTACAACACCAACACCCATATCACGTTCAAGAACAACTGGTCGTTGCACACGGGCGGCACCGTCGGACAGCTCGGCACCACCTACAACGATCGAGCAGCGCGCGGTGGGCCGGCGGTTCGGCAGGACAGCTACATCGCGCCGCGGCTCTTCATCCTTGGCAATGATCGCCGAGCGCTGGTGCCATCCATGTCGGTCAACTTCTTCCGGGGAGACGCCGGCCACAACTCGTCGTTGAATCTGAGGCCCGAGCTCGACTACAAGGCCTTTGGGCGATTCAGCTCGGCGTTCTCGGTCGGTTGGTCGCACAACATCTCCGACAACCAGTGGTACGGCAACTTCACCGACGCTCTGGGGACGCACTACACCTTCGCGCACCTCGATCAGACCACCACGTCGGCGACAGTGCGCCTAAACTACACCTTCACGCCGGACGTGTCGCTTCAGGCGTATACACAGCCGTTCGTGTCGAAGGGCACCTACAGCAACGTGCGCCAACTTTCGGCGACGCCGCGAGCGCCGGCGTACGACGACCGCTATGCCCCGTACAACAACGCCGCGGTCACCGGCAATCCCGGCGGATTCAACTTCAAGGAGTTTCAGTCCAACGTGGTCTTCCGTTGGGAGTACAAGCCTGGCTCGACGCTCTTCCTCGTGTGGAACGAGGGGCGGCAGGGGTTCGCCGGGGCCGAGGGGACTGGCAATTTTCAGGGTGACGTGCGCGATCTGCTTCGCCTGCACCCGGCCAATACGTTTCTCGTGAAAGTGTCGTACTGGCTGAATCGGTGAAGTCAGAAGGCGATCTTCCGTGGTCCCGTTCCTCTCTATAGGATTTCAGGGACAACCGGAGGATCCTTGAGCGAGCGTGTTCCTGCTGCGCCTTGGCTGCGTTCGAGGCACAGGACGCCAGAACCAGCAGCGCAAGAATCCGCGGGATGCGGTCAATCACTGCCTTCGTCTCCACTCAATCCTTCCCACAGGCCCTGCAGATAGGTTGCGCCGAGCGCGCGATCGTAGAGCCCGTAGCCGGGCCGGCCTTGTTCACTCCAGATCATGCGACCATGATCGGGACGCATCGGGCCATCGAATCCGCTCTCGCGGAGAGCACGCAACACACCCCGCATGTCGACGTCACCAAACTTGCCGGGATGAGGCGTCTCGTGGAATTGATGCGGGCCAGTGACTTTGACGTTGCGCGCGTGCACGAAGCTGATCCTGCCAAGTTTCGCAAACCGGCGCGCCATGCCGGGAAGATCGTTGCCAGGGTTTGCGCCCAGTGATCCAGTGCAAAAGGTGATTCCGTTCGCGGAGCTGTCGGCCAGTTTTACGAGCCGCTCCAAGGCGGCCGCATTGGTGATGATCCTGGGCAGCCCGAATATTCTCCACGGCGGATCGTCGGGATGGATCGCCATGCGTACGCCGACGCTTTCAGCGACGGGAACGACGGCGCCGAGGAAATGGGCGAGATTCTCCCAGAGACGCTCCTCGTCCACCTTGCGATACGCGTCGAGGAGCGCGGTGAGCGTGTCAGCGTCGTACGCGGCCGCCCATCCGGGCAGGTCTCCCGTGCCTTTCGACAGGTCGATGCGCGAAAGGTCACCATCATCGTAGGCGAGCGCGGTCGACCCGTCATCAAGCCGGAGCGCAAGATCTGTCCGTGTCCAGTCGAAGACGGGCATGAAGTTGTAGCAGAGGACCCGCACTCCTATCTCGCCGATCCTGCGGATGCTTTCGGCGTAATTCTCGATGAAACGGTCGCGAGCGGGACGACCAAGCTTGATGTCTTCATGAACAGGAACGCTCTCGATCACGGAGAGATGAAGACCGGCATCATCCACCCTCTGCGCAAGTCGATCGAGTCTGTCACGCGGCCACGCTTCTCCAACGGCAACATCATACAGAGCGCTCACGATCCCCGTTACGCCGGGGATCTGTCTGATGTGCGAGAGAGGGATGGAATCTGCCTCGCCGAACCAGCGGAACGTCATCTCCATTGGCGTCAGCGCTTCACTTCGGGTGGAACGACTGACGAACCGACGAGATCGAGCCTTCCTCCATTGATCTCCTGGGTCTGCGCGATAATCGTCGCGCGCATTCCGGCAGCCGGAGGAACAAATTCGATCGCGGCATCTGCCGGCCGGCGCGCGCTGAGCGAGAGCTGTTCCGCTCCAGGCCGTAATCGCCACGCCGTACGCTCGGCCATCGGAAGCGAATCGATCCTGCTCACGGTCAGAAGCGGAATCGTATCGTGAGAGGCGCGATATCCTGGGAGCTGGCGGATCGAGTCCATCGGGTTTCTGCCCGGCGCAGGCCCTTGGGCGACTGCGCTGCAGGCGGTAACTGCGAGCACGACTAGCACGCAACATCGACTGTCACGCATTGTCAGTGGCGTCAAGATTTACCTGCTCAACCCGCGGGACCAGCAGATGGATGATGAGCAGCGCGGACACGTAGGCCAGCCCGCATACTATGAAGATCGGCGTGTAGTCGTCCCCGTTCGCCTGGAGAACGAGGCCCGTCACACGCTGGAACAGAACTCCCCCCATCGCGCCCGCGAATCCGCCGATTCCGATAACAGTACCTAGTGCCCGACGAGGAAACATGTCGCTTGCCAGCGTGAAAATGTTCGCCGACCACCACTGGTGCGCCGATGCCGCCACTCCGACGATTGCCACGCTCAGCCAGAGCCCGTTTGCCGCTGGCGCGAACATCGTTGGCAGAATCGCGACGGCGGCTATTAGCATTGTCGTCTTGCGCGCGGCATTTACCGACCAGCGACGCTTGATCAGGGCGCCCGACAGCCATCCCCCGAAAATCGATCCGACATCGGCCAGCACATAGATCACGATCAGCGGCAGCGCGACGCTGGCGAGCTTGATTCCGTATCTCGAGTCGAGAAACTTCGGCAGCCAGTACAGATAGAACCACCAGATCGGATCGGTCATGAACTTTCCGATCGCGTATGCCCACATCTGCCTGTGTTTGAGAATGGCCGACCACCTTACAGGGGTGGTCAATTCGCGTGGGTCGCTCTGAATCAGAGCGAGCTCGCCGGCGGATACCTTCGGGTGCTCCTGCGGCGGGCGATAAATCGGAAGCCAGAACAGGAGCCAGACGAAACCGAGCGCGCCTGTCGCGATGAAAGCGGCGCGCCATCCCCACGTCAGTGCGATCCACGGGACGATCAGGGGCGTGACGATCGCCCCGATATTCGTGCCGGCATTGAATATTCCCGTCGCGAATGCCCGCTCGCGAACCGGGAACCACTCCGCCACCGTCTTGATCGAAGCGGGAAAGTTTCCGGATTCGCCCACGCCGAGCGCGAAGCGCGCCAGCCCGAACCCCGTGATGGTGCGGGCAAGCGAGTGCGCGATTGCCGCGAGGCTCCAGACTACGACCGACAACGCGAACCCGAGTCGCGTTCCGATCTCGTCCATCAGCCGGCCAGCACCGAGATAGCCGAATGCGTAGGCGAGCGTGAACCACGAGACGATCGCGCCGTATTGCGCTTCGGACCAGCCGATGTCCTTCTGCAGCGTCGGCGCAAGAATTCCGAGCACCTGCCGGTCGACGTAATTGATCGTCGTCGCAAAAAAGAGAAGGGCGCATATCACCCAGCGATATCGCGTCACTCTTGCTTTCGTCGTAGTTACGGGCTCAGCGCTGTACTCGCCCACTCCCCTCTCCTTTCATCAGAGTCTCTACCTCTGTGACGTCAACGCGGTTGAAATCGCCGAGTACGGAGTGCTTGAGGCAGGAGGCGGCAGCGGCGAATTCGAGCGCGCGCTGGTCGTCCCGATAGGTGATCAGGCCGTAGATGAATCCGGCGGCGAATGAATCGCCCGCCCCGACTCTGTCCACGATGTTGGTGATCTCGTACTTGCGGCTCGTCAAGGACTTCTTGCGATTGTGCAGAATCGCCGACCATCCGTTGTGGTCGGCGCTGTGGCTCTCGCGCAGCGTAATCACCTGCTTCTCGAGATTGGGGAATTCGCTCAACACCTTTTCCGCCAGCCGGGAGTATCGCTCGATATCCAGCTTCCCCTTCGAAACGTCGGCGTCGATCTCCATCCCGAGCGCCTTCTGGCAGTCCTCTTCGTTCGCGATGCCGATGCTTGCGTGCGAGACGATCTCGCGCATCACCTCCGGCGCCTTCTTTCCGTAGCGCCACAGATTCTTCCGGTAGTTGTAATCGCACGACACGGTGATGCCCTTTGAGCGCGCCGCCTTCACGGCGTCGAGCAAAAGGGCTGCCGCCGATGCGCTGATCCCGGGCGTGACGCCGCTGATGTGAAACCAGCCCGCGTCTTTGAGGATCGCGTCCCAGTCGAAGTCGCCGGGTTTCGCCGCGGCAATCGAAGACCCCGCGCGATCGTAAGTGACCTTCGACGCGCGCTGGTTCGATCCCGATTCGAGGAAGTAGACCCCTATTCTGTCGCCAGCTCTCTTTATGAAGCTCGTGTCGACGCCGAACTTCCTGATCTCGCTGATTGCGGACTCGCCAAGAGGGTTCGACGGAAGCGCCGTCACGAACGAGACCGACAGCCCGAAGTGGGCCAGTGAGACCGCGACATTGGCCTCCGCGCCTCCAAACGTCGCCTCGAGCAGCGGCGATTGCAGCAGCCGCTCGAATCCCGGTGACTTGAGGCGCAGCATGACCTCGCCGAAGGTCACGATGCGCGTCATCAACCTTCCTTCTTCACTGCCTGCGCGGTTGCGACTGACTTCCGCACCTCATCACGAATGCGATCGAATTGGCCGGCGCTGATCCAGTCCGGGGGCGCGATCCAGGAACCGCCACACGCGACAACCCGCGGATACGAGAGATAAGTCGCCAGGTTGGAAAGGCTGATCCCGCCGCTCGGCAGGAACTCGATCTTGCCGTAGGGAGCCGACATCGCCTTGAGATATGCAATTCCACCCAGCGGTTCAGCGGGGAAAAACTTCATCACCGACAGGCCACGACTGAGAGCGAACTCCAGCTCCGTCGGCGTGGCTACGCCCGGAAAAACTGGAATGTCATGCTCGACGCAGTAGTCGACCATGGCCGCGTTGAACCCCGGCGCGACTACGAACTTCGCTCCCGCGCTGCGCGCGTCGGCCGCCTGTCGCGGCGTGAGCACTGTACCCGCTCCGGCGAGCACGTTCGGGCACTCACTGGAGATCTTCTCGAGCGCCTTGAGCGCGCGCGGCGTCCGGAACGTGATCTCGACGCATGGCAATCCCCCTTCTTCGAGCGCGCGGCCAAGCGGGACTATGTGCGCGACATCGTCGATCACTATGACGGGAATGAGGCGATTCTTCCTCAGACGCTCGACGACGCTTTGCGTCGCGGTCTTCTCCGAGGCCCGGCGAGCTTCGGATACGACGCCGGCCGTTCTCATGAGAGCGCTCCCCGCGCAGGCACGCCACCAGCGAGATGAGCCACGAGAGCGCTGCGCGGTCCGTCCCGCGCGATGGCGGAGAGCTGCTCCGTAATCATATCCACCAATCCTGCCAGCCGTGTAAGATCCGTTCCCCAGAGCGTCGCGTCGCCGCAAACGGCGCGAACCAACACCGCCAAATAGTCGTCCGCATCGTCGAACTTCTCCCACACCGCGCGGATCCGTTGCGCGGCGTCATCCGGAGGCACTGGCAGCCCCGCCGCCGCGCGCTGAGCCTGGATGTCACCGCGCAGGAAAAAGAGAAATGCCGCAAACCCGAACGTGAGAGCGGCCGGCGGATTTCCGCGACTCGTCGTGTACGAAACGATGGAAGGTACGACTCGCACGCGGAATTTTGTCGTCCCGTGAAGAGTGATGTCCATCAGCGAGTGCGCCATGAAGGGGTTCGAGAAGCGTTCCAGCACGTCGCGCGCGAACTCTTCCGCGCCGGGGAGATCGACGGTCGAAACGATCTCGTCGAGAATCAGCTGGCGAATGAACTGTCCGACCTCTCTGTCTTTCACCGCCTCGAAGACAGTTTCGCAGCCGCAGAGCAGCGCAATCGAAACCATCGCTGTGTGGCCGCCGTTCAGGATTCGAACCTTTCGCTCGCGATAAGGCGAGACGTCATCGGTCAGGAGCACTGAATCATCCGAGGCGAGAGCCTCGAGTCGCGCTCGCGTCCGGGAATCAGCTCCTATCGCGAACAGGCGATACGGCTCGCACACCGTCACCAGTTCGTCGCGGTATCCCAGCTCCGATTCCACTTCTTCGGACCGTCGAGCCCTCGGCGTGCCCGGCACGATCCGGTCAACCAGCGTGTCGCAGAAGCTCACGCTATCCTCGAGCCAATGGATGAACCGCGGTCCGAGCTCCCACTTTCTGGCGAGCTTCAAAACAATCTCGCGCAGCTTTGCGCCATTCTGCTCGATCAGCTCGCAAGGCAAGACCGTCACGCCTTTCCGTGAGTCGTAATCGAACGCGCGCGCACGCTCATACAGATAGCGGGTAAGCTTGCCGGGAAATGAGCGCGGCGGATCGAGATCCGGCCGATCGCTATCGTCGAACGCGATTCCTACTTCGGTCGTGTTGGAGAAGATGATCTCGATCTCGGGGTTCCGCGCCAGCGCGAGCACAGAGCCCCACTCGGCCGTCGCCGAGAGCGCGCGGCTCACCGAAGCGATGACGCGATGCTCGCGCACCTGCTTCCCATTCTCGACTCCCTCGGTGAGCAGCGTGTACAATCCATCCTGCGCGTTGACCAGATCGTCGCGCCCGCTGCCCGTCTGCCCGATCGCAACCACCCGGCCGTTGAACTTTCCTTCGCGGTTTGCAGCATCGACGATGTAGTCGATCAATCCCCGGAGCAGCGCGCCCGTGCCGAACTGCGCCGCCCGCTCAGGAAGCGCTAGCAGAGACGGGTCGGGAAGCGCTACAGGTACCTTCGAATTGAATTCCCGCGCTCGCACGAGCCGCGCGTCGAGCACGGGGCGGTGGGGCATCAGAGCGTGACCCCTTCCTTCCAGATCGCAATCTCTCTGTAACCCTGCTCTTCGTTTCTGGCGAGCTTCCGGCCTGATGCGATGTCGAGTATCAGCCCGAAGAGCTGGTCGGCGAGAACGTCCTGCGTCGTAGTGTCCTCCAGCAATCCTCCCGCGCTGAAGTCGATCCAGTGCGGCTTCTTTTCCGCGATCGCGTTGTTCGAGGCGATCTTGATCGTGGGCACCGGGAATCCGAGCGGTGTTCCACGTCCGGTGGTGAAGAGCAGCAGCGTCGCGCCGCTCACCACCATCGCGGTCGAAGACACGCCATCATTCCCGGGGGATTCGAGCAGCGACAATCCTGACGTGGGAGCCTGCTCCCCGTAATGCAGCACTTTCCGCACAGTGGCGCGGCCACCCTTCTGGATGGCGCCGAGTGATTTCTCCTCGAGCGTCGTGAGCCCGCCTTCCCTGTTGCCCGGTGACGGATTCTCGTAGATCGGCTGGCCGTGGCGGATGAAATAATCCTTGAATCCATTGATCATCGCGACGAGATCGTTGAACACACGTTCGTCCGCCGCGCGTGACATCAGCAGCCGCTCGGCGCCGAACATCTCGGGAACTTCGGTCAGGAGAACACCGCCGCCGAATCCGGTGATCCGGTCGGCAACAAGTCCCACCAGCGGATTGGCGGTAATCCCGCTGAATCCGTCCGAGCCGCCGCACTTGTGCCCGAGGATCAGCTCCGATGCGGAAGATTCTTCGCGCCGGTCGTGCTGCATCCTTTCCATCAGTGAGCCGAGCGCCGAGCCGCCTTCCTCGATCTCGTCCATCACGTCCTGGCTGTTGAACACCTTGAGACGCGACCGGTCGACGTCGCTCGCAAGCGCGAGCAGCGAATCGATCTGATTGCTCTCGCAGCCGAGGCCGAGCACGAGAACGCCGCCGGCGTTGGGGTGGCGCATGAGACCAGCCAGCACGCGCTGCGTGTTGTGCAGATCGTCGCCGAGCTGGCTGCAGCCATATGGGTGCGCGAACGCGTGGACGCCGTCGATGTTTGGTCCGACCTTGTCAGAGGCCCCGCGAGCAATGCGCTCCGCCGCGTGATTCACGCAGCCGACGGTGTTCAGGATCCAGATCTCGTTTCGGGTTCCTACGCGCCCGTTCGCGCGTCGATACCCCATGAACGTGGGAACTTCTCCGCCATTGTCGTCGGCCCTATGGGCGGAGATATCGTGACGCTCGGGCTCGTAGCGATATTCGACCGATCCTGAAAGAGCGGTCGCGAGATTGTGCGAATGCACCCATTCACCGCTTTTTATGTCCGAAGTCGCGTGTCCGATGGGGAATCCGTACTTGCGAAGGGTCTCGCCGGTGGCGATGTCGCGCAGCGCGATCTTGTGACCGGCGGGAATGTCTCCGCGCGCCGCGAGCCGGACATCGCCGATCGATACACGCTCGTCAGCGCGCACCTGAGCCACCACCACGGCGACATCGTCCGACGGATGGATGCGGATCGCGTGCGGCCGCTCGGTCGCCTTCGCGGTTTGCAGCGCGCGCTCCGCCACCGTCACGCCGCCGACTCCTTCCCTTTGGCGGATTTGGCGACGACCGGATCCTTGAGCTTGTAGGTGTCGCGCGCGAGATCGTACGTGAGCGCGCGCGCCATCTCGCGCGCCTCGCCAAGGTCGACCACGTGGCGCGCGACCAACCCGCCCAGCCAATTGGCGTCGACCCGCCGCGAGAGATCGTGCCGCGCGGGGATCGAGCAGAACGCGCGCGTGTCGTCGTTGAATCCCGAGGTGTTGTAGATGCCCGCCGTCGCGGTGACGGTCTCCCTGTAGCGCATCATCCCCTCGATTGAATCGTGGAACCACCAAGGTGGGCCGAGTCGGAGCGCCGGGTAATGACCCGCGAGCGGCGCGAGCTCACGCGCGTATGTCGATTCGTCGAGAGTGAAGACCACGAGCGTGAGTCGCGGGTCGTTGCCGTACGCATTGAGCAGCGCGCGCAGATTGCGGGTGTACTCCGTGCGGACCGGGATGTCCCCACCCTTGTCCGTGCCGAACCGCCTGAAGATCTGTTCGTTGTGATCGCGATATGCTCCCGCGTGGAGCTGCATCACGAGTCCGTCTTCGACAGACATTCGCGCCGAGTCGATGAGCATGTGCGCCTCGAAGCGGTCCTGATCCTCGGGGCTCGCGCGACCCTGGAGCGCGCGCTCGAACAACGACTCAGCGTCGTGGTCTGAAAGACGCTCTGTGTACGGCTCGATCACCGCATGGTCGGTGGCCGTCGCTCCCATGGACTTGAAGAACGCGCGCCGTTCCTCGAGCGCGGTGATGAACGAGCGATAGCCGGTGACATCCCGGCTCGATGCTTCACCCAGTGCAGCGATGTCGTCACGCCACTCGGGAGCAGCGATGCGGAACATGGCGTCCGGCCGGAAACATGGCAGCACCCTTCCATTCCAGCCCGAGTTTCGGAGCGTCTGGTGGTGCTCGAGGGTGTCCGTCGCCGCATCGGTCGTGACCAGGACTTCGATGTTGAAGCGCTCGAACAAGGCGCGCGGCAGATATTCGGCGCTCGAAAGCCGCTCCCGAATTTCATCGTAAATGCGCGACGCCGTATCACCCGTCAGGCGAACGTCGACGCCGAAGAGATCGTAAAGCTCGTAATCGAGCCAGACTCCGGTCGGCGTTCCCCGGAAGAGATAGCAATTATCAGCGAAGGTCTGCCAGATGCGGCGCGGATCGGTGGCGACGGAAGAGCCATCGCGCGTGGGAATCCCCAGCTCCTCCAGGCGAATGCCCTGGGAGTAGAGCATTCTATAGATGTAGTGGTCCGGCGTGATGAGCAGGCCGGTCGGCTCGGGGAATGGAGCGTTCTCCGCCAGAAGCGCTGGATCGACGTGCCCGTGCGGGCACACGAGAGGGAGCCCGCGCGTCTCCTCGTAAATCTCCCGCGCGGTCCGGCGGATCGCGGGGTCGCTATCGAAAAAGCGGTCGGGATTGAGCAGCGCGGAGCCGGCGCGATCGCGCGCGATGCCGATGGCGGGTGGCCTCACCTTCTGAATATGACTCCGGACGTCGAGGTCGTGAACCAGGAACTGCGAATTAGCATTTTGCTCCACTTAAGAACAAATTAATATCAGGCCCGCTCATGCGCTAATGAGAAGAATCGATCCCCAGAGCTTCGTCCGCGCCACGCGATTGACGACGCGGCACATCAACCGGCAGATCGTGCTCAGCCTCGTGCGCGAGCATCAGCCGATCTCGCGCGCGGACCTGGCGCGGAAGATGCGCCTCGGCCGGGGACGAATCACGCAGCTCGTGACCGAGCTGGTGAATGAAGGAGAGATTTGCGTCGGCCCTACGACACAGACGCCGAGGGGACGAAGGCCGGAGATGCTGTTCGTGCGGACGCGGGACCGGCTGGTGATGGCGATCGACATCAGGTTCAGCCGGACGTTTCTGATGCTCGGCGATTTTGCGGGGGCTCCGCTCGTGCTCAAGTCGTTCGAGACGGTGATGGACCCCGTGCGACTGATGGCCGGGATAGCGAGACGCGTACGCGCGATCCTCAGGAAGCACGACCGGGCGAAGCAGTGCGAAGGAATCGGACTCGTCATCCCGGGCATGGTCGACCAGTCGACTGGAAGAGTACTCAGCTCGCCGCAGCTCGGGTGGAAGGATGTCGATGTGCGGGATGCCCTCGCGAGATCGGCGGGCCTTCCCGTTCACATCGAAAACGCACCGATCGCGTGCGCGCTCGCTCGGATGTGGCTCGGCGAACAGGGCGTGATGGTGCCGCAGAACTTTGTCTACGTGACCGTCTCCGATGGAGTCGGCGCTGGCGTGGTCGTCAACGGCGAGCTCGTGCGCGGACACTCAAACACCGCGGGAGAGTTCGGTCACGTCCCGCTCGATCTCGACGGACCGGTTTGCCTCTGCGGCGCGCGCGGGTGCCTGGAAGCCTACACTTCGAACATCGCCACGCTCAGCCGGTACCTCGGCGTCGAGTTCTCGGCGGCATCGGCGCACGAGCTCCTGCGCTCGAGCAGGCTCACTGTCGCTGACGTGGTGGAGCGCGCAAAGAGTGGTGAGCAGCGCGCGGTTCGCGCGCTCGAAGAGACGGGACGCTACCTCGGCGCGGGTCTCGCGGTAATAATCAACACGCTGAATCCGGGAATGATATTTGTCGGAGGCGAAGTGACCGAGGCGTGGGAAATCCTCGACCCGTTGATACGGTCAGCGATCAGAGAGCGGGCTCTCACCGCCAGCGCGGCGTCGACGCCGATCACAATCGAGCCCGCCGACCATTATCCGCGCCTGCGCGGCGCTACTGCTCTCGTTGCAGCGAGAAGATTTGCGGCGCCGAAAGTCGCATGACGGCGGGAGATACCTCGTACTTCCACTGCACGCGGGCCATGCGGACGGCCTTCGTCACGGCGTCGCGGCGCATCACAGGTGGCGGCGATTCAACTCGTCCACCGCAAAGGCGACGGCACGCGCCGTGAGCGCCATGTAGGTGAGCGACGGATTGACGCACGAGCTGCTCGCCATGCACGCGCCATCGGTGACGAAGAGGTTCTTCACGTCGTGCGCCTGATTGTGGGCATTCAGCACGGAGGTCTTCGGATCGCGCCCCATGCGCGCGGTGCCCATCTCGTGCACGCTGAACCCAGGTGGCGCGTCGTCGTCGTACGCCTGGACGTCGGTGCAGCCGGCGGCGTGCAGCATCTCCTGCGCCTGGGCCTTGAGGTCGGCGCGGAGCGCGCGCTCGTTGTCGCTCCAGGCGCAGTGGATGCGGAGCAGGGGAATCCCCCACCTGTCCTTCCGGACGGGATCGAGGTCCGCGTAGTTCTCGTGGCGGGGTAGGCACTCGCAGTAGCCCTGCAGCGACACGCGCCAGGGTCCGGGCTCGCGAAGCCGTGTCTTGAGCTCCACACCGAAGCCCGCTTCGGCGCTACCGCGCGCCCACGACGGACGGCTCGCGCCCGCCTGGATACCGTAGCCGCGGACGAAGCCGAGCTTCTCGTCCGTGCCGCGCAGATTACGGAACCGCGGGATGTAGGTGCTGGTGGGTCGGCGACCGTACACGTACTTGTCCAGGAGTCCGGGGACGACGCCCCGCGCGCCGGCCTTGGAGAGGTGGTCCATCACGTTGTGCCCCACCTCGCCGCTCGAGTTCGTGAGACCGGCGGGGAAGCGCGCGCTCTTCGAGTTGAGGAGGATCTGCGCGGTGCCGAGGGTTGAGGCGTTGAGAAAGATCAGGCGCGCCTGGTACTCGCGCACGGCGCCGGACTTCGCATCGATGACGCGCACGCCGGAGGCGCGGTCGCGCGTGGCGTCGTACAGGACGCTCTCGACGATCGCGTCGGTGACGACGGTGAGCTTGCCGGTGCGGCGCGCGGCGGGGAGGGTGGCGCTGAGCGAGCTAAAGTAGGCGCCGTAGCTGCAGCCGCGCGCGCACTGATCGCGCGCCTGGCAGACGGTGCGGCCGTTGATGCCGCGCGTGAGGTTGGCCACGCGCGTTATCGTCATGCGCCGGTCGGGAAACGCGCGTTCGATGCCGCGCTTCACGACCTCTTCGGCGCAGTTCATCGGCCAGGGGGGGAGGAAGTCGCCGTCGGGCAGATGCGGGAGTCCGAGCTTCTCACCGGCGACGCCGATGAAGCGCTCGACGTGGTCGTACCAGGGCGCGAGATCCGCGTATCGGATGGGCCAGTCGACGCCGTGGCCGTCGTGCAGGTTCGCCTCGAAATCAAGATCGCTCCACCGAAAGCAGGCGCGCCCCCAGATCAGACTGCGGCCGCCGAGCTGATAGCCACGGATCCAACGAAAGGGCTTACCCTCGTCCGTGAGGTACTGATGCTCGCGGTCGTTGACGAAGAAGTGCTTCGTCGTTTCGCCGAACGCGTAGTTCTTACTCTGGATCGGATAGTCACGCGCGTACAGCGCGGGGTCGCCCTTGCCGCGGTGCGGCAGGTCCCACGGCTTCTTCCACTCGGTGACGTAGTCCTTGCCGTGCTCGACGTGTCGTCCGCGCTCGAGCACGAGGGTGCGTAGTCCGCGCTCGGTGAGCTCCTTCGCGGCCCATCCGCCGGTGATGCCGGAGCCGACGACGATCGCGTCGAACGGTTCGTTGCGTTGTGTCGACATTGATGCCGATGCGGGGAACATCAGGAAGGGAGCGGCGCCGTCAGACCGCCCAGGCCCGGCCGATCTTCGCCAAGGGGACGCAGCCCTCGAAGCGACCGGGAACCTGCGCGTACCGGAGCTCGCGCGTCGCACCCGCCTGCGACGTGTAGTAGCCCAGCAGCGTCAACTCCTTCACCGTCCGGAAGAACGGCGTGCGCGAGGTGGGCGTCTTGGTACGCGTGCTGTCGCTCGACCGTTGATCGCCGGTGGCGTTCTCGGTCTGTCCCCGCTCGCCGGTGGTCCGTCCGGGCGCGGCGGCGGACGCCGCGACGTGGCGGTAGGCCTCCCTGTCGAGCGGCGCCAGCACGTCGTGCTGTGCGCGGGGTGAGCAGTCGAGAAAGCGCTTGCCGCAGGCGCGTCGGGCACGCGCGTCCACGTCCGCCAGCCCGGCGAGAAAGTGGGCGCGCTCGTCGGCGGAGTAGTACTCGGCCAGCATCGTATCGATGAAGCGCGGCACGCCGGCGCCGCCCGCGCCCGGCGTGTCGGTCTCCGGAATGATGTGCTCCGCGATCGTCGCCACGAGGTCCTCCTGCTCGGCGCTCAGCGCCAGGTAGCGCCCGTCCGCGGTGGCGCGCGCGTCGCAGCCGGCAAGTACGGCGGCCACGGTGGGGGCCGAGAGGATGCCGCCCAGGAGCAGGGCGGTTCGGCGGAGCGCTTCGCGGCGATCGATGCCTTCGGTGGGTGAGCTCATGGACGACTGGCAGACGTGGCGCCCGTACTGCATTGTTTAAGTGCATTCGATATAAGGCCGCGCTCCGTCATCCGCAAGACTGTCCCGCAGCGTCCCACCGTCATCGCCAATGTCGCTTTATTCCTGCGCGCCGGACCGCGTCCGATCGCCCGTTTGCGCACCGTGACCTTTCACGTCGGTCTGGTCGGCAGCGGAAACATCAGCGAGACGCATGCGCGCGCCGTGCGCGAGACGGACGGCGTGGCGCTCGTGGCGCATTGGAGCCGGAACGCCGGCGCGGCCGCGCGGCTGGCCGAGCAGTACGGCGGCCGTGCGTTCGAGAGCCTGGAAGCAATGCTCGATCATCGGCCGCTCGACGCAGTGCTGGTCGGCACGCCCTCCGGGATGCACGCCGAGCACGCGACCGCGGCGGCACGGCGGGGATTGCACGTCCTCGTCGAGAAGCCGCTCGACATCAGCACGGCGCGCATCGACGCGCTGCTCGACGAGTGCGCACGCGCCGACGCGACGCTCGGCGTGATCCTCCAGGACCGTACCGCCCCCGACCTGGTGTGGCTCAAGGAGCTCCTCGACGCCGGCGCACTGGGGAGGCCGGTGCTCGGCTCCGCGAGCGTGCGCTGGTATCGCCCCCCCGAGTACTACACCGGATCGGGGTGGCGCGGCACGCGCGCGCTCGACGGCGGGGGCGCGTTGATGAATCAGGGTATCCACACGGTGGATCTGCTGCTCTGGCTGTGGGGCGACGTGGCACGCGTGTGCGCGCGTGCGGCAACGGCAGTCCACCGCATCGAGGTCGAGGACACCCTCGTCGCGACACTGGAGTTCGCGAGCGGCGCGCTTGGCACGTTGGAGGTGACGACCGCGGCGTACCCCGGCCTGCCCCGCCGGCTCGAGCTCACCGGCACCGAAGGCACCGTGGTCATCGAGGGTGACCGGGTCGCGCGTGTCACACTCCGCTCGGGACGGGAGCTTCATCCTCCCGCGCACGCCGGGAACGAGAACGCCAGCGCCTCGTCGCCGATCGTGACGGACGTGCAGGGGCATCGCCGCATTCTCGAGGACTTCATCGCAGCGGTGCGCTCGCGCCGCGCTCCTCTCTGCGATGGCGCAGAGGGCCGGCGCAGCGTGGCCCTCGTCGAGGCGCTCTATCGTTCCGCCGCCGACCGAACCGCCGTAGGCGTCGCATGATGTCCGCCGCGCGCGCAGTGCTCGTCGCACTGGTCCTGCTTTTTCCCATGCTCCGCGCCGAGGGACCGCTCCAGGCGGCCGCGGCCATACAGCCGGTCTAGCGCGGCGCCCGATTCCATCGCAATCTTGACGCCGAGGAGGTTAAACGCTACAGTGGCTCCGTCCCGTGCGCCCCACCACCGCGCCAATGTGTGAATGTGTGCCGGTTGTATTTGTCCCTATTCGAAACAAAAGCTGCAGTAAGGAACGCTTGACTCAGGTAGTCCGGACGCCGCGCCTCACGCGCACGCCCTCCATCCGAACGCTGGACACCCACCCGAACGCGAGACTTCCCTTCATGCCGCGTTGGCTCCTCCTCGCAGGTCTGCTCGCGCTCTTCCTCCCATCGACCCGACTCGCCGCGCAGGCGGAGCCGGGTCGAGTTACCGGCACCGTCACCGCGATCGAAGGGGGCACCCCGATCGCCGGCGTTCACGTCACGGTGCTGGGCACGCCACTCACCGCGGAGACGAATGAACAGGGCCGCTATACCATCGCGCTCGCGCCGGGCATGTACCGGTTGCGCGCCTCGTCGATCGGCTTCACGCCTGTCGCGATGGACAGCGTGCCGGTCGCCGCCGGCAAGCCCACCACCGCCGACTTCCAGATGAAGCGGCAGACGGTGACGCTCGAGCAGGTCGTCGTCGTCGGCTATGGCTCGCAAGCCAAGCGCGACGTCACCGGGTCGGTCGCATCGGTCACCGCCGAGCAGATCCAGCAGATCCCGACGACGAATGCGCTCGACGCGATCAAGGGACGCGTCGCCGGCGTGGACATCACGTCGGGCGGCTACAAGCCGGGCGACGGCGTGACCGTCCGCATCCGCGGCGCGCGCTCCATCAAAGCGTCCAACGATCCTCTCTATGTTCTCGATGGGATTCCGATCGCGGGCGGCATCGGCGACCTCAACCCCAGCGACATCGCGTCGATCGAAGTGCTCAAGGACGCCAGCGCCACCGCCATTTACGGTTCGCGCGGTGCCAACGGCGTCGTCCTTGTGACGACGCGTCGCGGCACGGCGGGACGCACGCGCATCACGTACGACACCTACGCCGCGTCACAGCGCGCCGCGAAGAAGGTGTCCGTGTTCGACGGCCCGGCCTTCGCCGAGTACAAGCGCGAGGCCTATCGCGCCGCCGGTGTGTACAAGTGTCCCGCCGGCGTCGCCCAGTGCGCGGCCGGTGACGCCGACGCGTTTTACTCACAGGAGCTCGCGGCGCTCAACGCCGGCATCTCAACCGACTGGCAAGACATCATCGTCCGGCCGGGCTCGCAGCTGAACAACCAGCTCAGCGTCGCGGGCGGCAACGACCGCACGCAGTACGCCGTGAGCGGCAACCTGATGCGGCAGATC
>DASZZU010000329.1:0-16563 GCA_035544855.1 Gemmatimonadaceae bacterium
GTGGATTACCAATTACCTATCGCTTGGGGCCAGGTCCGGCAAAGGTTCATTTGCGCGTCAAATCCGACTGGAGTCTCAAAACACTCTACGACGTGATCGCGAAGTTGCCAGGTACGACGGAAGCAGACCAATGGATCGTCCGCGGCAATCATCACGATGCCTGGGTAAATGGCGCCGAAGATCCGATTTCAGGGCTGGTCGCCGAGCTCGAGGAAGCACGCGCTCTCGGCGCGTTGTACCAGCAGGGGTGGCGGCCGAAGCGAACGATCATTTACGCCGCCTGGGATGGCGAGGAGCCTGGATTGCTGGGCTCGACCGAATGGGTTGAGACACACGCCGACGAGCTCAAGGCACACGCCGTCGCCTATATCAATAGCGACACCAACGGAAGAGGATACCTGGACATCGAGGGATCGCACTCACTCGAGAAATTCATGAACGGTGTGGCAACCGATGTGGAAGATCCTGAATCCGGTGCGAGCTCCTGGAAGCGGGCTCAGGCTTCGATAATTCTCAATGGCTCTCCCGAAAGTCGCCGTGACGCGCGCGACCGCGAAGATCTTCGGATCGGCGCGCTTGGGTCAGGGTCCGACTATTCGTCCTTCCTCGATCATTTGGGCGTTGCATCGCTCAATCTCGGATACGGCGGCGAGGACGGCGGCGGCATCTATCACTCGATCTACGACGATTTCTACTGGTTCACGCATTTCAGCGATACATCGTTTGTCTACGGACGCGCGCTTGCGCAGGCCGCAGGAATTACTGTGCTCCGTCTGGCGAATGCCGATCTCCTTCCATTTGCGTTCACGAATCTTGGAGAGACCGTACAGACCTATGTGAAAGATCTTCAATCACTGCGCGACAAGCGCGCAGACCTGATCGCGGAGCGTAACAGGCAGATCGAGGAAGGATTGTTCAAGTTCACGAGCGATCCACGTGATCCGGTAACGGCCCCGCAGCGCCAGCTACCCGCGCCACAGCTCAACTTTGCACCCTTGCTCAACGCGCTCGACTCGTTGAACCACGCTGCATCGCATTACGACCGTGCATACAGCCGTGCGCTGACTGAAGGCCGTGCCGCTAACGCGAAGAGCATAAATGAGCGATTGATCCAGGCCGAGCGCGCACTGACGTCGGCGGAAGGGCTCAAAAACAGACCCTGGTACGTACACATGCTCTACGCGCCGGGCTTCTACACCGGTTACGGAGTGAAGACGATACCGGGAGTACGCGAAGCGATCGAACAGGGACAGTGGCAGGATGCTGACAGGGAGATCGTGCGCGCCGCGGCGGCGTTGGAGCGCGAGGCTACGCTGATTAGTGGAATTGCGGCGACTCTGTCCGGTGGGACCTAGATAGCGATGCCAACAGATACAACAAGCGGCCGCCTGAACGGGCGGCCGCTTTGATTCACATACCTAATAAGACGCTCAGTACATCGCCTGGTAGTTCACCCGAAATCCTCGCGCGGGTTGCGGGATAAAATCTTTGATCACCGACAGGTTGTCTCGAGAGGTTTCGAATCGCGGTCATGCGAACCACTCCTGCGGGCATTTCAGCCTCAGTCCGGGGGTTCGCAGCAAGGACCATGAGGGCCGCCAACATTGGCGGCCCTTTATTGTTCGTACGCTCTGTTGTTGTAACTACTTGCACCAGTGGCTAGGGACGGAATCGAACCGCCGACACGCGGATTTTCAGTCCGCTGCTCTACCAACTGAGCTACCTAGCCGAACGGGCTCTCGCCCGGATTGAACAATTAAAACCCGTCTATCGCTCTAATCAACGGCTGAAAAAAACTACTTCGCCGTGGGAGCCTTCCCGTGCACCACCGTGATCACCGACTTCACCCCACCACGAACGTTGAAGTCGCCAATAACCCGCATCCACTTCGGCTTGGAGCTCGCCACGAGATCGTCCAGAATTCGGTTGACCGCGCGCTCGTAAAAGATCCCGTCATTCCTATAGCTCCACAGATAGAACTTGAGACTCTTGAGCTCTATGCACTTTGCCGCCGGGATGTACGTGATGCGAATCGTCCCGAAGTCGGGGGCGCCTCCCTTCAACAGCGCCAGCTCTTCAGCGTCGCTCTCAATCCCACCGAGCGGACAAAGGGATGTGAACTCCGAGCAATCCATGTGGATCTCGTAGTCACGGTCTGCGTAAGGATTGTCGAAGGTCTCGAGAAGCTCTGGTCTCGGCATCCTCGAACGATGCACCGATGGCTGACGCGGATCAATCCGCGCCGATCACTCGTCGCGCAGCTTTCGCGACATCTCCTCGAGCAATCGCCTCTCGTCTCTGCTCAGGCTATCGATACCGTGCTGCGAGATCTTGTCCAGCACTCGGTTCACCCTCGCCGCGTACTCCTTCGGTGACTCCTGTTTCGGCGCGTGCTGCAAAGGTTTGCTCTCGCGGAGCACTACGGCGTTGCTGCGCGCGACCACTTCATCTACACCTCGCGTCTGGTCACGCATTGGCGATCGATTTCTCGGCACCGCTCGCGGCATATCCTCGGACTCTTCCGGAACCGCGGAAACCCAGCCCCTCACACGGGTGAGTCCCCCCAACGAGGACAGCTTGAGGAAGATCCAGCCGAACGCCATTCCACCAACGTGCGCTGTCCAGTCGATTCCAGAGCCGGGAGATAGCGCGAAGATGATGTTCATCCCGATCATTGCCGCGATCAGCCAGCGCGATTTCATCGGGATTACGCCGAAGAGGTAGACCTCTTCATCGGGCCAGCGCAGTGCGTAGGCGACGAGAACGCCGCTGATCGCACCCGACGCTCCGATTACGGCGGAATGCTGCGCGAATACCAGATGCGCTATGGCTCCCCCCAATCCGCACCACAGATAGAATTGGACGAAGCTCCGGGTGCCCCACACCTGCTCGAGCCTGGGACCGAACATCCAGAGCGTGAACATGTTGAACGCGAGGTGGACGAGCCACGCGTGCACGAACATGTACGTCAGGACTGTCCACCATGCGCTCGGGAATCGTGCCGGATCGAGCGCGAGCACCGAGTAGATGGCATCGGGTCCGAACAGCGTGAGCTGCAGGAAATAGACGCCGATGTTCAGCGCTAGCAGCCACTGAACAGCGCGCGTCATGCGCGGAGACTCCGGTGCTTCGTACGGCTCGCTCATACGGACCTGCTACAAAAGGACTACATCCTAAGACACAGCGGGCGTCGAAGGGTTCCTGGGGAACCTCTACTCGAGAGCGAGCTTGACTATCCGCTCGCATAGCTCCGGGAAGCTGATTCCCATCGCCGCCGCACCCTGTGGTATCAGACTGAGCTCAGTCATCCCGGGCAACGTGTTCGCCTCGAGACAGTAAAACTCGCCTTGGCTCGTCAGCCTGAAATCTATGCGGGCGCATCCCCCTAGCTTGAGAGCCTTGAACGCCCCCAGCGCTTGCTGCTGGACCCTTTCGGTGGCTTCACGCGAGAGCTTCGCGGGGAATTCTTCTGTCGCCATGCCCGCGGTGTACTTGCATTCGTAGTCGTATATCTCGTGCTTCGGGATGATCTCCCCCACTGGCAGTGCGACGTTTCCGAGAACCCCGACTGTCAGCTCCCGCCCTGGCACGAAGCGCTCGATCATTACCTCATCATCGTACTTGCTTGCTTCCTCAATGGCGCGCGCCAGATCCTCCCGCTTCTTTACCAACGAGAGACCAACTGTGGATCCCTCCTTCGAAGGCTTTACCACCACCGGCAGCCCTAGCATTCCTTCGACCTGCTCGATCGTGGCCGGTGTCATCAGCCATTCAGCGGTGTTTACCTCCGCGGCACGGAAGAGTTTTTTCGAGAGATCCTTGTCCATCGCTAATGCGCTCGCAAGGTGCCCGCTGCCCGTGTATTTCACGCGCGCCATGTCCAGCAGCGCCTGGATCGTCCCGTCCTCACCTTGTCCACCATGAAGCCCCAGGAAGACGACGTCGGCATCCTTGATCTCTTTCATCGACGTCAGATTTGGCAGGAAAGTTCCCTCGGCGAATTTCGATAGTGATTCGAGAGAAGGGGGCTTCGTGCCGACTTCGCCGGTAGTCAGTTCACGCTCTTCAGCGTCGCTGATTACTCCGCGCCCTGGATCCAGGGCGGTGACTTTATGTCCGCGACCGCGCAGCGCCTGCACGATGCGAATCCCCGATGCGAGCGAGACGTTTCGTTCGGACGACGTCCCGCCCATGAGTACGGTGATCTTCATTACTACGGTTTCCCTGTTTTTTAGCGAGACATCATGAAGTGCAGCATGTCGGATCGCGTGACGATTCCCTGCACGAGCCCATGTTCCTGCACCAGTACCGCCGGGTTCGATTTCGAGAGCAGCTTGACCACGCTGTCCACCGGTTGATCCGAAGCTACCATCGGGAATGGCGAATCCATTATCTCGCTGACGGTAGTGTCCAGCAGCTTGGGATTCTCGAGACTCTTTTGCGACAGCGACCAGTCGCTCACGGAACCGATGCAGTTCGCCCCGTCCATGACTGGAAGTTGTGACACGTCGTGCAGGCTCATGAGGCCAATCGCCTGACGGACAGTAGCGCCAGGTGGGACGCTCACCACCGACGGCGCGGTTCCGTTTTTTCTGCCCAGTACTGTATGTAGAGCGACCCTTGGCGCATCGAGCATCTGGTTCTCGCGCATCCACTCGTCGCTGTAAAGCTTTGACAGATACCGCTCGCCGGTGTCGCAAAGAATCGTCACCACCATCGCGTTCGGATCATCGAGCTCGCGCGCAATCTTGAGCGCGACTGAAGCGATCAACCCAGATGATCCGCCGACGAACAATCCTTCCTCACGCGTGAGCCGCCTGGCCATCGCGAACGATTCCTTGTCGCTGACGGTGTAGTACTCGTCGATCACACTCATGTCGAGCGTACCAGGAAGCTTGTCCTGTCCGATTCCCTCGATTTTGTACGGAGTTCCTTCGACCTTGTTCTTCCCCTTGCTCCGCCAGTACTCAGCCAGTATCGAGCCGGCAGGGTCGCCCGCAATGACCTTAACCTTCTTGTTCCGCTCCTTCAGGTAGCGGCCAACGCCAGTGAGGGTGCCGCCCGTTCCGGCAGCGGCGACGAAGTGCGTGATCTTGCCCTCCGTCTGCTCCCACAGTTCGGGTCCGGTCGTGGCATAGTGCGTTTCGGGATTCGCATCGTTGTAGAACTGATCGGCCAGGATGGCGTTGGGCGTTTCCGCGGCGATCCGCTTCGCCATCATCACGTAGTTGTCGGGGTGATCCGGCGGGACGGCTGTGGGCGTGACGATTACCTCGGCTCCGAATGCCTTCAGCAGGCGGACCTTTTCCTGCGACATTTTGTCGGGCATCGTGAAGATGCACTTGTAGCCCCGCAATGCGGCGGCGATTGCCAGACCCACACCAGTATTGCCGCTCGTGCCTTCGACGATCGTTCCGCCGGGCTTGAGCCGTCCTTCTTTTTCCGCACGCTCGATGATCGGCAATCCGATTCGATCCTTGACTGACCCACCAGGATTGAAGAACTCCGCCTTCGCGTAGATCGGGGTACGGATGCCTCGCGTCACCTGATTCAGCCTGATCAGCGGCGTCCATCCAATCGTCTCGAGGACGTTGTCGTAGGGCTTACGGTTTCGTTCGTGCTTCATCTAGCGGGTGGTTTTACGTTTCGTCGTTCGGCTAGCTGCTGCCTTCGCCGTATCCGCAGACTTTGCCGTGCTGCTGGCGGTGGTGGAGTCCCGCTGGATGATCGAATCGCCGGCGAGCGGTGGCGCATCCGGGTGCCTGAAGAACACCGGAAGAAGAATTGACACCGGCACTGGCTGACCTCGAGTCTTCGCCGATTCGAACTTCAGGTCCCGGGAGCCTTTCATCGCGGCAGAGTCGAGCGCGCTGAATCCGGAAGTCTCCGAGACACGCGTCGAGTCAGGAACGATCGCACCATTGCTGTCGATGTAGATGCGCAATGTGACATTTCCCTGGACCTTCTGCGCATACAGCGCCGGCGGATACCGGAATGGCAGTTCCTTGTTCAGCATTACCGGAGGAATATCCGGTTGTCTCCCAACCGTCTGAAAGGGCAGCCCGGATCCTTCTCCTTTGTTGCACGCTCCCATAACCGTCAACAGCAGGAGCGCCAAATAGCTTCCGAGTCTCGCAGTCATCCTGAGACTTTCTCCTCTTCCTGCTTCGCTTCATCGACAAGGCGTGCGAGCATTTCCAGAGCGTGTATCGGTGTCATGGAGTTTGGTTCCATTTTTCTCAGTTGTTGAATGACGGAATGCGTCATCAACCCGAATAGAGCCAATTGATCATCCGTATCGTCGACCGGCGCTTTCGAGGCGCGTCCCGATCGGGGCACGATCTGTTCCGCTTCGAGCAGTCTCAGCAGCTCCCTTGCCCGCTTGATAACGGTTGATGGGAGCCCTGCCAGCCTTCCGACTTCGATCCCGTATGAGCGGTCCGCGCCGCCCGGCTCAAGGCGGTGCAGAAAGAGAACTTCATCGCCCACCTCACGCACCTGCACGTTATAGTTACGAACTGCTACTAAAGTATCGGCCAGTTGCGTGAGTTCGTGATAATGGGTGGCGAAGACAGTTTTGCAGACAACCACATCGTGCAAATGCTCGCTCACCGACCAGGCGATCGAGATTCCATCATATGTAGAGGTGCCTCGACCAATCTCATCCAGCAACACTAGGCTCCGCTTCGTGGCCGTGTGGAGAATGGCGCTCGTCTCCGACATCTCCACCATGAAGGTTGACTGGCCGCGAACCAGATTGTCACTCGCACCGACGCGCGTGAATAAGCGATCGATGACTCCGATTCTAGCCCTTGAAGCCGGTACGAAGCTGCCAATCTGCGCCATGAGCACGATCAAGCCGATCTGACGCAGAATCGTCGACTTCCCAGCCATGTTGGGGCCCGTAAGGATGATCATCCGGGCATCTTCGCTCAAAACGACGTCGTTCGGAATGAATTTCTCGCGCGGCATCATTCGCTCGACCACTGGATGACGCCCCGCCGTGATCTCGAGTGAGAAATCATCCGTCAGCTCCGGACGCACGTAACCCTCTCTCTGTGCGACCTCGGCCAACGATGCGAGCACGTCGAGCTCGGCGATGATCCTTGCCACCGACTGCAAGCGCGATATCTCGCTCGCTATCCCTGAGCGTAACGCTTCAAAAAGCTCTCGTTCGCGAACTTCCACCCGCTCGGCGGAGGTCAGTACTCGCTCCTCGTATTCCTTGAGCGAAGGCGTCACATATCGCTCCGCTCCAGCGAGCGTTTGTCGCCGCTGGTAGTCGTTCGGGACGAGATGAGAGTTGCTGTTGCTCACCTCGATGAAGTAGCCGAACACTTTGTTGTATCCGACCTTGAGCGAGCTTATTCCGGTGCGTGCCCGTTCTTCAGCCTGAATCCTGGCGATACCATCCTTGCCCCCGTCCCGAAGTGCCCTCCACTCGTCCAGTGCGCTGTCTACTCCCTCGCGAATGCTTGGTTCTTCTCCGATCGCGGCGGGAGGCCTGTCGACCAGCGTATGTCGTAGCTCCTCGCAGAGATCACCGCATGTGTCCCAGAGTGCGGTGTGTTTGTCGAATGCGGGCTCCCCTTTGTCTATTGCCAGCGAGCGAGCGCGCTCGAGCGCCGATTCCAGCAAAGGCAAACGCGCCATGGAATCGCCAAGTGCGCGCAATTCTCTTGGAGAAACACGTCCGGCAGCAGTTTTTCCGGCTAATCGCTCTACATCGCGCACCCCATCGAGAGCTTCTCGCATCGCGCTGCGAACGAGCGTGTCACTTAGCACATCGACCGCCCCGAGCCGTGCGTCGATGAGGCTGCGGTCGATGAGAGGCGCGAGCAGCCATTGTCGCAGCAGGCGCGCTCCCATCGGCGTGAGAGTGCGATCCAGAACCCCGAGCAGCGTACCCGAAGTCTCACCGCCCCGCATTGATTCGACCAGCTCGAGATTCCGCCTCGTCATCTCGTCGAGCGGCATGCTGCCACCCGGTCGTTCGATCTTCGGACGAGCGAGATGTGGCGTACCAGCTGGCTGAAGCTCATTGAGATACCGAAGCAAGCCGCCCGCGGCTCCGACGCTGGCTCGATCACCTGCTTCGATCCCGAAAGCATCCAGTGAGCTCACGCGAAAGTGATCCACGAGTTGGTCGCGGCCAAGGTCGGGGTCGAATTCCCAGCCCTCCCGTTCCGTGACCATCGGTCCTTCCTCGCCAGGCGGGCTCTTCAACTTGTGAACGAGGTTGGAGTCCCGTGCCACGATCACCTCACGCGGGCTGAATCTCGACAGCACTGATTCCAGATCGGACGTGTGCGACACCGCCAGTCTGAGCTCGCCCGTTGAGAGGTCCACTGCGGCGATCCCTACCAGGTCACCCTCGCGATTCAGGGCGCACAGATAGTTGTTGCGCGTTCCGTCCAGCAAATCGTCGGAAAAGGCGGCACCTGGAGTAATAGTCTCCACGACTTCCCGCTTCACGATACCCTTGGCCAGTTTGGGATCCTCGGTCTGTTCGCAGATTGAGACCCGGAATCCCTGTTGGATCAGCCGGCGAAGGTATTCTCCCGCGGCTTTGACGGGGACGCCGGCAAGAGGGACCTCGCTCGCGCCTCCGTTGTTCCTGGAGGTGAGAGTGAGGCCGAGTGTCCTCGAGGCAACTTCAGCATCCTCGTAAAACATTTCGTAGAACTCGCCCATCCGGAAGAAGAGGATTGCGTCCTGATGCCGCGACTTTATCTCCCGGTACTGCTGCATCAGTGGAGTTGATGCCGCGCGACTCACCTTTTCGGCGCTCGCACCACGAATCCGCTCATATGCTTCGCTTTGATTTTCGCCAGCGCTTTCTCCGCTTCTCTGGCTGTGGAGTATCGTCCTATCCTCACCCGGAATGGTACGGTATCTCCATCGACTCGTGCCTCGTAGCCTCGTTTGACGAGACTGAAAGCAAGTTTTGATGCGTCAGGCTTATGATTATACGCCGCTACTTGAACTGAGTACTTGCTGCCAGGCGAAGTGGTTGCACCGGTCTTTGAGACGGCTATAGTCGGCGCTGTCTTTAACGGCTTTGTCGGATCGACGATGCTCGGCTTGCTAGCTTCACGTTCTGCCGAAGGTTTCGCTCCCTGCGGCTCTCCTGCAGAAGTCCCCTCTGGCTTCGCTGCCGATGATGCCGCTTTCGCCTGAACTGTGTCGACTGGTTTAATGCCTGTACCTGTACTAACTCCTGCATTTGTGGGAGTGGAGGATGCGGTCACGGTAGCAGGAGGGGTCGACGCTGTCGCGTCTACGGTTGGTGGTTTTGCTGAAGCAACCGACGTTGGAGTCGATGGGCAGCGCTGACCCTGGTACTGAATCTGATTTCGCAATTCTATTTCATCGGCGGCAGCTTTTGACAGCGCATTTGCGTTCGCGGCGCAGGCATTTGGGATGTCGTTCTTCTCAAAGAGAACCCGCGCCGTCCAGTAGCTCGCTCTAGCCAGGGACTTGCTCCGTGGGTAGTCGCGCGGGATGCGCTGCAGATGAGTGAGCGCGCCGTCACGATCGCCTCGTGCCAGCTCGAGCTGCGCCAGACGCAGCAAGGCATCTTCAGCCTGGGGTGCCAGCGGGTAGTCCACCACTAGGTGCTTGTAATCACTTTCGGCATCCGCCGCGTTCGAAGCGAGCGTCGCTCTCCAGAAAAGCGCTTCGGGGTATAGCCGTGCATTGGGCGGTGTAGCAGCCACCACCGAGTCGATCAACGCCCTCCCGGCGGCGCCATTTCCATCGCTCACGAGTCCCTGAGCTCTTACAAAGACCGGATCAGTCGGGCGCGTAGTAGTCTGCGCGACTGCCATCGTAGCGGCACAAGATGCGAGTGCGCCAGCAAGAAATCCCCATCTAAACATCTCACCACTCTCCTATTGGCTCACGCGGCAGCGTTTTTTTCGTCGGCTGCGCACAGGCTGAGTACTACCGTAGCCAGTAATTGTTCGTCGGAAGAGACTCTGCTCTCCTTTAGGGCAATGTCTGCCTCGAGAAGGGCGTCGAGAGCATGATCGAGCGCTTCACGGCTCCAACGTTCCGCGGAACGCGCCCATATCGCTGTCGCCGATCCCCATGGGCGCCCCGTATAGGCGCCTGTCTCTTTAAGGAGATCGAAGTATTCCTGAGAGAGGCGGGCTCTCGACAGCCCCTCATCCAGCTTTGCCCGCCCCCACGAGATTGCCAGCATTTGCGTCGTCAGTGACATGACGATTGAGACGCCGGTCGTTTTCGGTTGAGCGAGAACGTGAGGCACAAGCTCGAGAGCGCGTGATACATTGCGATCGGCGACCGCATCGAGGAGATCGCCCTGCGTTTCGCCGCGCCTCACGCCAACGACGGCAGCCACGGCGTCTTCCCCGATTTCTTCACCCTTTCCTTCCACGTAGCTCGCGAGTTTATCGAGCTCTCCTGCGAGCTGGTGCAGATCGCTACCGACTGCTGCTTGAAGGAGCTCGATCGCCGGCCCGCTTATTCTGATCTTTAGTTCCGTCGTTGCATGGTGCGCGATCCATTTTGGGATTCTGTCACCAGTCAACGGATCAAACTGTAGTTGAGTAGTCGAAGCAGAAAGCGCCGAGTCTGCCTTCGATCCAGCGGCCAATGTCAGAATGAGCAGCAGGTCCGGTGCGGGGCGCTTCAGATACTCGTCGAGCACCTTGCGCGCGTCTTTCCTGAGCGCGCCGGCGTCGCGAACGACTATAGCCCTGCGCTCTGCCATCATCGGTGGCGTTGAAAGCAGAACGCCCAGTGTCTCGGCGTCGAGATCTACGGCTCTTCTGACATCGAGGTTGAAGTCGCGGGAGCTTGGCTCCAGAGCAGCCTCGATCAGCTGCCGTACAGCGTCGTCCTTTTGGTAGTCGTCGTCCCCCGAGATGTAATAAGCGCCGTCGAAAGATCGGCGCTTGATGGCATCACGTAATGTCTTGAGCGAGGATGCTGACATCCTCGAAATATACGGCGGGTCTAGGGGGCCGCCGATGGCGGTTTGAGCGCTAGCGCGTGTAGTTCGCGAGCTCGAGCTTGGAATGCGCGAATCGAACCGGAACCTGTTCGGCGAAGAGAGCCGCTGGCCAGATTGTGAGCCCTGCGGAGACAGATGTGACTATCGCTGGTGTCGAAGTCGTAATCGGCGTGAGCTCCGGCTCTGGGAGGCTGGCAACAACGGGCGGCATCACGAGGTCGCGCGGGGAGTCTGAGCGGTAAAGGGTAGTAGCGATGTATCCCAACATTGCCGCACTCACTAAAGTCGCCGCGATCGCTCCGCGCTTCAAATTACGTTGCGTGGTAGCAAGGAGATCATCGCACTGGCATTCCCGCCGGAGGCGCGCTTCGAGCCGCTGCGAAAAGTCCGCTGATGGCTCTATTGAGGGGAGATTCCGGAAGATGAGAAGCGCACGACGAACCCTTGCATCGTGCTTCGCGCAGCTCTCGCATTCAGCAATGTGCCGCTGTATGCGGACCAGCTCGATACCGGCGAGAGTATCGTCTACAAACGCGACGTGTTTATCACAAAACTCGCGACAATCCATGGAGATAGGTTGAGGGTTCGGTAACAGGTACCCACCAGCGGGGCGTCTGTTCCCGAACCGTTGGACCTAATCTACATATGGGGCAATGATTTCCGCGAACGAGTTTCTTGCCCGATTCAGCCGCGATTTCACCGTACCGAGGTTGCAGTCGGTGATCTCTGCAATCTCCTCGTAAGACTTGCCCTCGAGCTCCCGCAAAATGAAGACATTCCGATGGTGCTCGGGTAGTTTCGCCACGCTCTCTTCGACGATCTCCCTCAGGTGACGCTTCCGGTACATGTCGTCCGGGCGGGAGGTGGGGTCCTCGAACTGAAGCGGACGATCCTCATCCTGGAAGTTCTTCTGCACCGTCTGGAAGAGCACCAGCGGATTACGTGATCTATTACGAAGCTCGTTCTTGGCGAGGTTCGAGGCGATGGTATAGACCCAGGTCGAGAACTTCTTCGAGCGGTCAAAACGGTGCAGATGGCGGTATACGCGAATGAATACCTCCTGCACCAGGTCTTCCGCCTTCTCGCGATCTCCGATGGTGCGATAGACGAAGTTCAAGAGACGGGTCTGATAGCGGGTCACGAGCTCGGAGAAAGCACGCTCTTCCCCACCAAGGAAGGCAGTCACGACGGCTGAGTCATCCATCGCCTGCAATCGTTCCCTGACGGTCGCGCCTTCAACGGCAACCATTTGCTTACGGACGATGTCAGCCATTTTTCTCTCCTCTATGTAAGAGACTTTCACGACATTCAATCGTGCACATTTCTGCTGGAACTTTTTTCGCTACGCATGTATTGCACGGGGCATGCCGAGTGGCCATAACTACTAACCCTATGCCACTCAAAGACTTATGGCGGTGGACCCAAGCCTGAGCTTGTCCATATTCTGCCAAGTCTGTCCTATTTACATGACATGTCAGCGTCTTTTCATTGATTAGACGCCAATTTGGCCCGAAGGGTTAATGGCCGGCGCGAAATCCCGCGGCGAATAGCAAGCCGAGAGCCGTCTTCGCATCCTGGATCTCACCAGTTTGGACCATCTGCAGAGCTCGGGAGAGTGGCATCGGTTGCAATTCCAGAAATTCATCCGCTTCATGCTTAGTCTCTCCGGCCGTCAGTCCGGTTGCCATGAAGAGATGGATTTTTTCGTCAGTGAATCCCGGAGTTGTGTACATCGTGAACAACTGATCCACACGCTCCGCGGAACAGCCAGTCTCCTCCTTTAACTCTCTGAGAGCACAGTCGTGAGGATCTTCCCCCGGGTTTAGCCGCCCCGCTGGGATCTCATACAGATAACCTTCGGCCGCGTACCGATACTGCCGGATCATGAGGACCTGGGGATCTTCTCCCGCAGGATCGCTTAGAAAGGGGACCACCGCGCTCGCACCCGGGTGCCGGACCATCTCGATCTCACCGACCGAGCCGTCGGGGAATCGAACCGTATCCACGTCGAGCGATATGACCTTGCCGGTGTAAGCGCGACGGGATTTTATCCGTCCGGGACGGTTTTCTTCGCTCGCCTTCACTCTCAGGCGTTGTGGACGGTCACTTCACCCAGACCGGGGTCAGCCAGAGAATCGCGAACAGTTGCGGCATCGCCGACTATTACCGTCTGCAACAACTCTGGATGGAGGTGTGTTTTCGCCGCTTTGAGGACAGCATCGTCCGACACATTGTGAATGTTCGTCCGATAGGAATCGTAGTAGTCCGGAGGCAGGTCGTAGATCGCCAGTGTAGCGAGCGCAGACGCAATTGCCGACGTCGTCTCGTAACGAATCGGAAAGACTCTTTCGAGATAATCCCGGGCTAGTGAGAGTTCTTCCGCAGAAATCTTCTCGCCGCGGATTCTGTCGATCTCCATAAAAATTTCACGAAGTGCGGGTGCTGTGACTTCGCTTTCCACAGCTGTTGACACCACAAACGGGCCTGGCCCCCGTCGCCAATCATAGAATGACGAGGCCCCATAGGTGTAGCCGTGTGCTTCCCGGAGATTGAGATTGATTCGTGAGCCGAAAAGTCCGCCGAGCACTGCGTTCATCACTAGCGTTGGGAAGAAGTCTGGGTGCTTCCTGGGCAGTCCGACATGTCCCACACGCAGCTCGGATTGTGGCGCGTCCGGCTTGTTCACGATGTGCGTACTCTTCCGATTCCTGCGCGCTTTCGCCGACAGCGTTTGATGCCGGGAAGATCCACTCGGCCACTTCCGAGACGCTTCAATGATCAGCTCTCTGGCATTTTCCGACGAGATGTCCCCGGCAACTATTACTGTCGTAGCTCCCGAGTTGTAGTTCGAGCGGTAGAATTGCTCGACATCCCCGCGCGTCAGCGAGCTGACACTTCCGGTGCTTCCCTCGTCTGGTCTCGAGTATCGCGATTCATCGTCGTAGAGAAACTCTGAGAACTTCTCATCTGCCAATCCGCGCGGCTCCGTTTCGAGCTGGAGAATCTCTGCGAGTCGTTCAGCCTTGAGCCTTTCGACTTCCCGCTCCGGGAAGACGGGACTGCTGATCGCTTCGCCAAGCAGCTTGGTTGCTTCTTCCAGCTTGTTGGAAAGCACCGTGATTTTCAGGAATGCGCTGTCCCAATCCGCTCCAGACTCGAGTGATGTGCCGAGCTGTTCGAACTTCTCGGCGAGTTCAGCTCCGGCATATTGGTTTGTCCCTTCGAGCAACGCGGCTGCTGTGAGCGCTGCGATTCCTTCCTTGCCGTTGGGCTCACTCGTCGATCCCGCGTCGACGAGCACCAGTACCGTTACGAGAGGGAGCTTTGCGACAGGCGCCGTGATCAGCCTGATTCCCGTCGGTAGTGTCTCATCCTTGAACTGGGGAAATCGATAGCTCCGTGCCGGTCCTGGCTTTGGACGAAGGGGTGTAACCATCAACCTGTGCCGGCGGCTGCCAGAACACGTTCTGATTCGACTCCGTCCCTCGGCACGTAGATGAGATTGGCTCTGTTGTTTTCCCCAAAGCGCTCCGAGACGATCTTGTTTACTTGCTCGGCAGTGACGGCACGGTATCGATCGGCTTGCTCATTGATTAGCTCCGGTTCCCCGAAATAAGTCGCGAACATCGAAAGCCGGTCGGCTCGCTCACCTGCCGACTGCAGTGACGCTGTGAGGTCGGTCTCGATTAAAGAAGTCGCCCTTCGCACCTCCGCCTCTGAGATGCCCTCTCGATAGAGGTGATCGATCTCGCGCTCTACCTCCTCTTCGAGCTGAGTAGCGCTTGTTTCCGGGCGTGCGGTGACATCAACGACCAGAAGGTCGGTTCCCTTTGCCAGATCAAACGTGAACGCCGAGGCATCAGCTGCTACCTGTCGCTCGCGAACCAGAGAACGGTGTAATCGGCTCCCGCGCCTCAGGCCCAACAGCGCTGCTGTGACGCTGGCGGCGTAGTACGCCTCACTTCCAAACACCGGGGAGCGGAAAGCCATGAATAGCCGGGGGAGACTGACGCTATCGTAAACCAGACCCTTCAGCCGCTTTCCGAATACTGGCGGAAGATCCATTGGCGGTAGCGGTGGTTTTGCCTTCCCTCTGGGGATCGGACCGAAGTACTCGTTAACCATCTTGCGCGTTTCCGATGGTTCGAAATCACCGGCGATCGAGAGAACGGCATTATCGGGCGTGTAGTACGTCGCGAAGAACTGCGCAACATCGTCCAGTGACGCCGCCGAAAGATCATCCATTGATCCAATGAGCGAATGCTGAAATGGATGAGAGGGCGGAAAGACGAGCTCCTGCATTTTTTCGAGGAATGTGCCATATGGCTGATTGTCTACCGCCCAGCGCCGCTCGTTCTTAACAACATCGCGCTGGGTATCGAGCTTCGCCTGCGTCATCGCGGGCAGTAGCTCGCCCATCCGATCGGCTTCCAGCCATAGTGCAAGCGGGAGCTCGTTGGAAGGAACTGTCTCGAAGTAGTTCGTTCGCTCCAGCCAGGTTGATCCGTTCAGTGTGCCGCCTGCTCGCTGAATCAGCTCGAAGTGTTCGTTCGAGCCCACATGCGCAGAACCCTGAAAGAGCATGTGCTCGAACAAATGCGCGAAACCGGTCCGGCCGATTTTCTCGTTGGCGGATCCCACGTGGTACCAGAGGTTCACGGCCACAATTGGGGCGGTGTGATCCTCGGATAGCGTGACGAACAGCCCGTTCTCGAGACGAAAGGTTTCTACTGGAATTCGCATTGCCGTAAATTGCCCGCCATGCAAACTTACTGGAACCCCCTCAGCGTTCTCTTGTGATCGTTGCCCTCGTTGTGCTCGCGCTGCTGCTCGGCTCACTGGCTCTTCTTTGGCGATCCCAGGAGAGTATCCTCTTCCAGCCTCCCCGTCTTCACGGAAATCCCGTCGAGTTCGGCCGCGTGAGCTACCAGGCTTCGGACGGCCAGTCCCTCGCGAGCTTCATCGTCGGCAATCCGCAAATTGCGTCCGGCGTTCTTCTCTGCTTTCACGGAAACGCCGACCTCGCGATGTGGCAGCTGGAGTGGGCACGTTCCGTCGAGAGGCGCACCGGATACGCTGTCATGCTGGCTGAATATCGCGGCTACATGTCGCTCGGCGGGAGACCAACCTACGCGACTACAAAGCTCGACGCACTTGCAGCATACGATTATCTGGGTTCTGCGTTCGGCGTCGATCGTACTCGGATGGCTTACTTCGGCCATTCACTCGGCAGCGCCGTCGCGGTTGAGCTGGCCGAGATTCATCGTCCTCGAGCGTTACTGCTCCAGTCTCCTTTCTCCTCCGCACGTGCGATGGTCAGGTTGATCGTGACACCTCCAGTCGCTGTTATCTGGAGAGCCATCTCTCGCATTCACTTCGACACGACACACGTTGTATCACGCCTCGATGTTCCCGTTTCCGTGTCACACGGAGAACGCGATCGAATCGTTCCCTTCAGAATGGGACTCGAGGTGTATGGTGCTGCAAAGAAAAAAGGTGAGCTGCTGGTAGTGGAGAAGGCCGGCCACGGTGACGTCGCTGAAGTTGCCGGAGAGGAATATTGGAAGTGGATTGCCGCGGCC
>DASZZU010000330.1:0-7637 GCA_035544855.1 Gemmatimonadaceae bacterium
CAGAGCCCCTTCCCGACCAGCACCACCGGTTTCGCGTTCGCCTTGCCGCCATTGTATTCGAGCGCGATAAGCTTGGGATCCTGGGGGGTTCCCTGTGCGACCGCGAGGAAGGATCCCATCTTCTCGGCTTCCATTTCCCGGCGGCCAAGAACCGTGATTCCCATTCCGTAACGCTGCGCGATGTCTCCAGCGGTCTGCGCGAGATAGTCCGGTGTGCAGAGATTGCCCGGCATCATCGCCAGGGTTCGGGCGAGACTCTGACCAGCGCCTATAGCCTGGCCACTCGCCAGACCACGACGACTGTCGTCGGTGTTGCTGGTAATGACAACTGCCTTCTCGAGAGGCTTCTTTCGTTCCGCTTCAGGCAAAGGCGATTTGAGGTCCTGGTACTCCCACGCGCCGGCGATCAGTCCGCTCGTGATGGCCTCGGTCTCTTCGGGTGAGATCTGGCCAGAGTACCACACCATCTCGCCAACGCCGAGCCTTTGCGCGTTGCGCGCGGCAAGCGTTGCCGCTCTCCGAAATGACGCCTTGCGATCGGTGACATTTCCCATTCCGATCAGAAGCAGACGGCGCGGACCTTTGGCCACGCCGGTGAGATGCAGCGTCTCATCCCGCGATCCGCGGAAGTCCTTGTTCTCGATCATCCGGCTGAGCGCTCCCTGCGTCGCGGTGTCGAGCGCCGCGATTCCGGCGAGAGTCGGATTCTCAGCGAGCGCGACGACCAATAGCGCCGTGCCGACTTCCGCCGGGTTGACCGAGTTGATGCTGACAGAGAGCACTATCTAGCTCTTCATCCCGGCGATCGCCTGATCGCCAAACCCGGAGGTTGAGACTTCCGTCGCCCCAGGCATCTGGCGCGCGAGATCGTAGGTGACGCGCTTCGACTTGATTGCGTTCTCCACTCCCTTGACGATAAGCTCCGCGGCCTCATTCCAGCCCATGTACTCGAACATCATCACGCCCGAGAGAATGACACTGCCGGGATTGATCTTGTTCAAGTTCGCGTATTTCGGAGCGGTGCCGTGTGTCGCTTCGAATACGGCTACACCATCGCCGACGTTGCCGCCGGGCGCGATCCCGAGTCCACCGACCTGCGCCGCGGCGGCATCGGACAGATAGTCGCCGTTCAGGTTTGGCGTCGCAATTACCGAATACTCGGCTGGACGGAGCAGGAGCTGCTGGAACATCGAATCCGCGATGCGGTCGCGCATCACGATCGCGTCGGCGCGCGCCGACGGTCCGCGTTTCGCGAGCTCCGCCTCGGTGCACGTATCCTCGGGAAACTTCTCTCGCGCGACTTCGTAGCCCCAGTCACGGAAGGCCCCTTCGGTGAACTTCATGATGTTGCCTTTGTGCACAAGCGTCACTGACTCCTTGCACTTGGCGATGGCGTAGCGTATGGCCATCTCCACGAGCCGCTTGGAGCCGAACTCGGACATGGGCTTTATACCAAGGGCCGACTTCTCGCGAATCTGGCTCTTGAACTCTTTCCGAAGGTAAGCCGCGAGCTTCTCCGCCTCGGGAGAGCCGGCCTTCCACTCTATACCGGCGTAGACGTCCTCAGTGTTCTCGCGGAAGATTACGATGTTGACCTTCTCGGGCTCCTTTACGGGGGCACCGACACCTTCGAAATATCGGACCGGACGAATACACGCGTAGAGATCGAGCACTTGCCGCAGCGTGACGTTCAGCGATCGGATTCCGCCGCCCACCGGAGTCGTCAGCGGTCCTTTGATCGAGACGCGGAACTCCTGCATCGCATCGACCGTTTCCTGCGGCAGCCAATCCTGGAACTGCTGGAACGATTTCTCCCCGGCGAAAACTTCCATCCAGGCCACTGCACGCTGGCCCTTGTACGCCCGTTCCACGGCTGCGTCGAACACGCGGACCGATGCGCGCCAGATGTCCGGCCCAGTGCCATCGCCTTCTATGAATGGGATGATTGGACGATCGGGCACCTTGAGCGCGCCGTTCCTGAATTCGATCGCTTCGCCGCGCGGTGGGACTTTGGCGAACTTATACTTCGTCATTGGCTCCTGAAGTGTCGGTGCAAACCGCAAATCTAGTGAAAGCGGGCGGCCCACAAAACCAGCAGAATGACCGTGAACTTCGTATTCGGAATAATGCCGCGGCTCAACAGAATTCTTCAAACTACTATTTGTGCGTCGATATTGAGCGTGTGCGGGTGCGAAATGGGGCCTCCCCGCGTCAACGGAGTTCCCGCGGCGCCCCCTGCTCCGAACGTTCCGTGGAAAGCGCCCGCCGGGGCAATCAAGCCCGAGCCGCTCACAACTGCAGCGACCGCTCTGGCCGTACCGCCCGACCTGGAGCAACGGATCCAGCAGCTCGCGCTCGCCGACGTTGTGGATCTGGCGCTTCGAAACAATCCGGCGACGCGCGCATCATGGGCGCAGGCACGTGCCTCCGCCGACATACTCGGCTCGGCGCGCGGACAGTACTATCCGACGATCAACGGCGCTGCGACGCTGGCGAGAACGCGCTCGCCCGGGACGCTCACGCGTGCTGCGGGCGAACGGACGGAATACGGACCTTCGCTCACTCTCAATTATCTGCTGCTCGACTTCGGCGGGCGCTCGGGTTCGGTCGAAAGAGCTCGGCAGAGTCTGTTCGCGGCCAGTCTTTCCCATAACGCGACGCTACAGAACACGGTGCTGCAGGCGGAGGCCGCGTACTTCACTTACATGGCAACCGCCGCCCTGTTGGGCGCGGAACGATCGGCCATTGCGGAAGCGCAGGCGAATCTCACCGCGGCGCAGCGGCGCTTCAAGGTCGGTCTCGCCACGATAGCGGACGTGTTGCAGGCAAAGACCGCGTTGTCACAGGAGCAGCTCAATCTCGAGACCACCGAGGGAAATCTTCAGGCGGCGCGCGGCGGTCTGGCCGCGGCACTGGGTCTTCCCGCGAATCTGCCGTTCGATCTGGCGCCGCTGCCGGCCGCGATCCCAGTGGGGACGATCTCACAAAGCGTAGACAGCGTAATCAACGCCGCGCTGCGCAATCGCCCGGATCTCGCCGCCGCGCGCGCGCAAGCCGCGGCTGCCGCGGCGCAGGTCCGCGTCGCGCGGTCCGCAGAGCTTCCGTCAGTGACCCTCGGAAGCAGCGCCGCGCGCACGTTCTCGAACCCTCCGGTTTTCGCGGGACCAGGGTACGGCGTCACACTCGGGTTGTCGATTCCCATCTTCAATGGCTTCTCGCACCAGTACGACGTAGCGGCGGCGCGCGCGCAGGCAGAGGCTGTTTCCGCGCTCGCTGATCAAACGCGCCAACAAGTTGTAACACAGGTATTCGTCTCCTACTACGCGTTGCAGACAGCGGAGCGGCGCGTTGCGACGGCGGACGATCTATTGGCCAGCGCTCAGCAGTCGGTGCAAGTTGCGGCGGGACGTTATCGTGAAGGCGTCGGCAGCATCATCGATCTTCTCACTGCCCAGACCGCGCTCGCGAGCGCCAGGGCTCAGCAAGTTCAATCACGGTGGCAATGGTATACCTCACTCGCGCAGCTCGCCCGCGATGCGGGCGTCCTCGGCGTGCGGGGCGACACACCTTTTTCCTTTACTCCCGATACGCTGGTGTCTCCCCAACCTCCGACAATTCGTCCATGAGCGCGTTAAGCTTGCGTGATCTCGCAGGGCCCTCGGTGCGCGCGGTGTGCGGAGCCGCGCTCGCCGTGTGCGCCCCCGCGGCCTGCTCGAAGTCCGACCCGCCGCGCCAGCCCAGCGTTCCAGTGAGCGTCACGACGGTCAAGCGGACCAGTGTTCCCTACATCGTGATGGCGAACGGCGTTGCGGAGCCAATGCAAACAGTCGCGGTCGAGGCGCAAGTCAACGGCATACTGAATCGAGTTACCTTCGCCGAGGGACAGCCGGTGCAGGCGGGTCAGGTGCTCTTCGAGATCGACGCACGTCCGTATGTGGCGGTGCTCCAGCAGGCTCGCGCGCAGTTGGTTCGCGATGAGGCCCAGGCCGCCAATGCTCTTCGCGACGCGGCGCGGTACGCGGCGCTCGTCAAGGAAGGCTACGTGACGGGCTCACAGGCTGATCAGGCCGAAGCGACGGCCGCCTCCGCGGCAGCGACCGTGGCCGCGGACCGCGCGAACATCTCGAAGGCCGCGCTCGACGTCGCCAACTCGACGATTCGCGCCCCCATCTCCGGTCGAACCGGAAGCCTGCTCGTGCGGCAGGGAAATCTGGTGAAGGCGAACAGCAATCCTCCACTGGTGGTGATCAATCAGATACAGCCGATTCTGGTGCGATTCGCGATCCCGCAGAGCCAGCTTCCCGACATTCAGAGATACTATCGCGGGGGCAACGCGCTCCTCGTGCGCGCTACTCCTTCGGAGGGATCGGGCGTGCCTCTCACTGGAACACTCGCGTTCATAGACAACAACGTGGACTCCACCACCGGCACAGTGCTCCTGAAGGCGAGATTTGCCAACCCGGAAGCCACCCTGTGGCCTGGACAGTTCACCAACGTCGCCTTGCAGCTTTACGTCGATCCAAACGCGCTCACGCTTCCAGCTCCCGCCATCATGACTGGGCAGCAGGGCACGTACGTCTACACCGTGGATAGCACCGGCAGCGCGAAACAGCGCCCGGTGCAGGTCTCGCGCACCGTCGATTCTCTCTCGGTCATTACCAGCGGCTTGAAGGAGGGAGAGAGAGTCGTCGTGGACGGTCAGTCTCGTTTGATACCGGGCTCCAAGGTCACGATCAAGGGTGTACCACGATGACAGCACTATTCATCCGCAGGCCGGTCATGACTGCGCTCGTCATGATTGGAATCCTGTTCTTCGGAGGAGTCGCTTACACGCGACTCGCCGTGAGCGACCTCCCGACAGTCGATTTCCCCACAATCCAGGTAAACGCGAATCTTCCGGGAGCGAGTCCGGAGACGATGGCGGCGGCAGTCGCGACGCCACTCGAGAAGCAGTTCTCGACGATCGCAGGGATCGATAACATGACCTCGTCGAGCGGGCTGGGATCGACTTCGATCACCATCCAGTTCTCACTCGACCGTAACATCGACGCCGCGGCCCAGGACGTTCAGGCCGCGATCTCGCAGACATTGCGGAGCTTGCCATTTGGAATTCTCCCGCCTTCCTACCGCAAGGTGAATCCCGCTGACCAGCCGATTCTGTACATCGCGCTGACGTCCAAGACAATGCCGCTCTCGCAGCTCGACGAATACGGCGAAACGTTCATGGCACAACGCATCTCAATGGTGCCGGGCATCGCGCAGGTTCAGGTGCACGGGGGCCAGAAGTACGCCGTGCGCGTACAGCTCGATCCCACGTCGCTCGCCAACCGCGGGATAGGGATCGACGAAGTCGCATCTGCCATTGGCTCGCAAAACGTGAGCATGCCTACCGGGATGCTCTGGGGAACCAATCGCGCTTCCACGATCAAGGCCAACGGACAACTCCAGAACGCGCAGCAGTTCAGGCAGATGGTGGTTGCGTACCGAAACGGGGCGCCGGTTCATCTCGATGAGCTTGGCCAGGTGTTGGACGACGTCGAGAACAACAAGGTGGCGAGCTGGTACAATGGCGACCGCGCAGTCGTGCTGGCGATTCAGCGGCAACCGGGAACAAACACCGTTGCGGTAGCCAACGGCGTCAAAGCGCTCCTTCAATCGCTGCGCGACCAGATTCCGCCCAGCGTGGACATCCATACGCTTTACGATCGGTCCGTTTCGATCGAGGAGTCCGTGGGCGAGGTGAAGTTCACGCTGATGCTCACGCTGTTCCTCGTCGTCATGGTCATCTTCGTTTTCCTGCGCAACGTTTCGGCGACGATAATCCCGAGCCTCGCGTTGCCGATGTCCCTCATTGGGACGTTCGCGGTCATGTACCTACTGGGCTTCTCGCTCGACAACCTGTCACTGATGGCACTCACGCTCGCCGTAGGCTTCGTCGTCGACGACGCCATCGTGATGCTCGAGAACATCGTCCGCCACATGGAGATGGGTAAGGATCCAATTAAGGCGTCATTCGAGGGATCGGCCGAAGTCGCGTTCACGATCCTGGCGATGACGGTCTCTCTGTCCGCCGTGTTCATTCCCCTCCTCTTCATGGGTGGAATACTCGGCCGACTGTTCCACGAGTTCGCGGTGACGATTGGAACGGCGATCCTCGTGTCGGGATTCGTGTCGCTGACGCTGACACCAATGCTCGCGAGCAGATTCCTGAAGCCGCCCTCGCACACGCACGGGCGTCTCTTCAATGCTTCCGAGCGGGTGTACACCCGAATACTCAACCGCTACGAGTCGAGCCTCGAGTGGGTGATGGAGCACCGATTCGCGGCACTCATATTCTCGATCGTGGTGTTGTTTGGCACGGTGGTGTTGTTCAAGCTCGTGCCGACCGGATTCATTCCTACGCAGGACACCGGGCAGATAATCGCGACGACGGAGGCCGCCCAGGGAACGTCCTTCAAGGACATGGTGAGGCACCAGCAAGAGGTCGCGGCGATCGTTGCGCGCGACACCAATATCGCGGGGTTCATGTCGTCAGTGGGAGCCGGCGGCGGGAGCGGAAATCAGGGACGAATCTTTCTCGGATTAAGGCCACGCGGTCAAAGGCTGAGCGCCGACGAGATCGTGAACGAGCTACGGCCGAAATTGACGAGTGTGCCCGGCATGAATGTGTTCATGCAGGTGCCGCCCGCGATTCAGATCGGCGCGCGCACGGCAAAGAGCCTCTATCAGTTCACTTTGCAGGGCACTGACATCGCCGCGCTGGACACGGCGGCGAAGAGACTGGAGGCGAGGATGCGCGACATCCCTCAGATCCAGGACGTCACGAGCGATCTTCAGATCGCGAACCCCGAAGTGAACGTGCAGATCGACCGGGATCGCGCGGGCTCGCTCGGAGTTTCCGCGCAGCAGATAGAAAGCGCGCTGTATGACGCGTACGGATCGCGACAGGTGTCGACGATCTATACCCCGAACAATCAGTACATGGTGATAATGGAGCTGCTTCCCCAGTTTCAGCAGGATGTGAACGCACTGAGGATGTTATACGTGAGATCCCAGAAGGGAGATCTGGTGCCGCTGAGCGCCGTGGCAACTATCAGCCAGGGTGTCGGTCCCCTGTCGATCACTCACTCAGGGCAGCTTCCCGCGGTAACGATCGCATTCAATACCCGGCCCGGTGTTGCGCTCGGCCAGGCGACCGCCGCCGTCGAGGCAGCGGCGGCGGTGACCGTCCCCTCGACAATCACGATGAGCTTCTCCGGAACGGCCCAGGCGTTCCAGGCGAGCCAGCAGGGTCTGCTCGCGCTGCTCATTCTCGCGATCTTCGTGATCTACATGGTACTCGGCATCCTCTACGAGAGCTTCATCCATCCGGCGACGATTCTTACCGGGTTGCCTTTCGCTGCCTTCGGGGCGCTGCTCGCGCTGCTCGTGTTCCGGATGCCGCTCGACGTTTACGGATTCGTTGGACTGATTCTGCTCGTGGGTATCGTCAAGAAAAACGCGATCATTATGATCGACTTCGCCCTCGAGGCGGAGCGGAAACAGCACATCACTCCGGCGAAGGCGATCGTTCAGGCGGCGAGCGTCAGATTCCGCCCGATCATGATGACGACATTCGCCGCGTTGATGGCGACGCT
>DASZZU010000331.1:0-3968 GCA_035544855.1 Gemmatimonadaceae bacterium
CCGGCGGCGACACTAGTTACCGAGTATGCGGCAATCCCTATAGGAGTTACCGTGGCGGATCTTTGCGCGGCCCCGGGCGGAAAGACGCTCGAGCTGTCTAGGACCGCGGCGACGGTCCTAGCCGGTGACAAATCGGTGGGACGGCTCCAGCGACTGCTCGCGAACGAGAGGCGGCTCGAGACGACCAATGTCTATCCGTTTGTCGCTGACGCGCGGCATCCCGCAATACGGCCCGTTGATGCGGTGCTGATCGATGTGCCCTGCACCGGCACGGGCACATTCCGCCGGCATCCCGACGCGCGGTGGAGACTCAAGATCTCCGACCTCGCCGTGATGTCCGCGTTGCAGAAGACGATACTGCGCGCTGCCGCAAGCGTAGTGAAGCCGGGTGGCCTCCTCATTTACAGCACCTGCTCGCTCGAGCCCGAGGAGAACGACGCGCAGGTGGATTCTTTCCTCTCCGAGAATCTGAATTTCATCCTGGAGCCACCGCCGGAAGGATCGGTGTCGCCCGATCTCCTCGACGGCGGCCGGCTGCGCGTGCTGCCGCAGCGTCACGGGACGGATGGCGCATTCGCCGCGCGATTGCGCAGGGTAAGCTAGGTGAACTGGCGCGCCATTCCGCGGCGTGCGTTTCCATACCTCATTGCTGCGGTCGGCGGATTTCTCATCGCCTACGTCGCGGTTTTTCTGTTTGCGTTTCCGGCTGAAGTTCTTCCGGACGATGGGATTCTGCCGAAAGTAGTAGGCAAGACGTTCGAGGATGCATCTGCCATCTTGCAGAAAGCAGGATTCCGCGCCCAGCAGGGCGAGTCGCGGTATCACAAGAACATCGCCGCCAACGTCGTGCTTCAGGAAGATCCGCCAGCGGGGAGCAGACAGAAGCGCGGGACCGATGTCGTGCTGGCGCTCAGTGCAGGTCAGCGCACCGCCGAAGTGCCCGTCACCAGCAACATGTCGCAGCAGCAGGCGCGAATCTCCATCGAGAACACCGGACTCACGATGGGCAACGTCAGCGAGCAGCTGTCCGATCAGCCGCGCGGCCTGGTGATCGCCTCATCTCCACCGGCCGGGACGAAATTGGATCTGCCCGGCAGTGTCGACGTCGTGCTGAGCAAAGGACCCGCCACGATTCAGGTCCCTGATCTCTACGGCCGGAGCGTTGGAGAAGCGAGATCGATGATCGAGCAGCTGGGACTTCGAATTGCCGGAATTTCGCGCGACACGAGCTCGCTCCAGCCGGAGAACACCATAATCAGGCAACTCCCGGCGGCTGGGCAGACGGTTTCAGCGGGTGGGCCGGTGAGCCTCACTGTCTCTCACTTCCCTCCTCCGCCCACTATCAGGATCGATACCGGGCTCTCGGTGCCTCCGCCATCTACGTCCGGGCCCCAACGCTGACTACAATGAAGACGACCTGCCGGGTATCTCGCGCATGAGTGTTCGAATTGCTCCATCGATTCTTAGCGCCGACCTTGCCAAGCTCGCCGACGAGATCGCGTTGGTCGAGGCCGGTGGCGCGGACTGGATCCACATCGACGTAATGGATGGCCGCTTCGTTCCCAATCTCACTTTCGGAGCGAAGGTGATCGAGTCGGTGCGCAAGCTCACGAAGCTTTCGATCGATGTGCATCTGATGGTCGTCGAGCCGGAGAATTATTTCGAGAGCTTCGCCGAGGCTGGCGCGAATGGAATGTCGATTCACACGGAGGTGTCGCCGCATCTCCAGCGACAGCTCAATCGCATCCGCGAGCTGGGATGCCGAGCTGGTGCCGTGGTGAACCCGGCGACGCCGCTCACCGCTGTGAGCGAAGTAATTCCTGATCTCGACCTCCTGCTCGTGATGACCGTGAATCCCGGCTTCGGTGGACAGAAGTTCATCAAGGGATCAGTCGACAAGGTTCGCCGCGCCCGCGACATGTTGGCCAAGAATGGCAGCAAGGCTTTTCTCGAGGTCGATGGCGGCATCGACCGCAAGACAATCAAGTCGGTGTGGGAGGCTGGCGCCGATACGTTCGTCGCCGGCAACGCGATTTTTGGTGCGAAGAATCCCAAGGCGGAGATTGGAGAGCTTCGCGCGCGGTGCACGGTACAGGTATGACAGTTCGGAAGCAGCTCGCGATCGCATGTGCCGTCCTCGCTATTGCTGCCGCCATTGCGTACGGCGCGACCCGATACCTTCGCAAGGAGCTCTTCCCCGTCCAAGTGGGAAGTAAAGCTCCGGACTTCAAGGCGTTCACCCTCGATTCGGTCCCGCGTGAAAGGCGACTCTCCGACTACCGCGGCAAAGTGCTCATGATCAACGTCTGGGCGACCTGGTGTCTGCCGTGTCGAGTGGAAATGCCGAGCATCGAGGCGCTGAACAAGGCGTATGGGCCGAAGGGACTCAAGATAGTAGCGGTCAGTATCGACGATCCCGGCACCGACGCCGCCATTCGCGCATTCGTGAAGCAGTACGGACTTACGTTCGAGGTGCTGCACGACCCGCAAGGCCGGATCTCGGATCTGTACGACGTCACGGGTTACCCGGAGACGTTCATAGTTGGGAAGGATGGCGTGATCAGAAAGAAGCTGATGTCGGCAACCGACTGGAATTCTCCGGAAGCGCGTGCGCTCGTGGATAGACTTCTCGGGGAGCGGACCGAGCCGTGATTGTGCGGACTCTGCTCACGACGGACACGAGCCGGACGTGACGCGCATTCTTGGCATCGAGACCTCGTGCGATGAGACGTCGGCCGCGGTTCTCAAAGGCGAGGGGGACGACGTCTCGCAAGAATCCCTGGTCATTCTGTCGCAGGACATACACGCGGTTTTCGGCGGCGTAGTGCCAGAGATCGCGTCGCGCGCCCATCTCACCAGCATCGTCCCCGTTGTGGAGCGGGCGATCGAGGAAGCGGGCACGAGTCTCGATGATCTCGATGCCGTCGCTGTCACCAACGCTCCGGGACTCGTCGGAGCACTGCTCGTCGGGGTAAGCTATGGGAAGGCGCTCGCCTTCTCGCACGATATCCCCCTCCTCGGCATCCACCACATGGAAGGACATCTCTTCTCGGCGGCGCTCGAGCACAGGGACGCGGTGCCACCGTTCACGGCGTTACTCGTCTCCGGCGGGCACACGCTTCTCCTCGACGTGGAAGCGTGGGGCAAATACCGTCTGCTCGGAGGTACGCGCGACGACGCGGCGGGCGAAGCGTTCGACAAGGTCGCGAAGCTATTGGGGCAGCCCTACCCCGGCGGCCGCTACGTAGAGGAGCTCGCGCGCGAGGGAGATCCGAAGCGCTTTCACTTCGCGCGCCCGATGCTCCGCCGGAATGCGCTGCCACAGGACCAGGACTATTACGCGTTCTCGTTCAGCGGCCTCAAGACCGCAGTGCTCAATGCAGTACGCGCGTCACAACATCTCGACGCCGACAAGGCAGGCATCGCGCGGGCGTTCCAGGATTCAATGATCGACACCCTGGTAGAGAAAACTCACCGGGCCGCGAACGCGTTCTCCCGTCAGCGCGTCGTTCTGGGCGGTGGTGTCGCGTGCAACCGCACGCTTGCCGACGCAATGCGCGCGAGCCTCAGGCGCGACGGCGCAACCGTGTACACCCCGACCCCGCGACTGGCCACCGACAACGCGGCAATGATTGCCCGCGCTGGATTCTTCAGATTCGAGCAAGGGGAGCGAGCTGGACTCGATCTCAACGCTTACGCTAGCTGCCCTATCCCGGGGCTTGTCGCGGCCTAGATTTCAACTCAATGCACACGATATTCGCATCCATAGTTCAGCGGCCGCTCTCGTACGACGTCGGCCCGCTTCAGCTCACAGGCTTTGGTCTCGCCGTTCTCATGTCGTTCGTGATTGGTCAGGTCATTGCGCAGCGGGAGCTCGCGCGCCGCGGCTACGATCCCGAGCCCATCGGTGACGTCGTCTTCGCCGCGGTCGTCGGTGGACTCCTCGGCGGCAAACTTTACTACGCGGT
>DASZZU010000332.1:0-4474 GCA_035544855.1 Gemmatimonadaceae bacterium
CGTCGTGCGCAGCACTCTTCGCAGCCCGGGGTCGTAGGCGTCGGTCATGTCGGGGAAGCGTGTCTCGCCTTCCTGAGCCGGCCCAACCAGAGGGTTGGTGCCCATGAGATTGAGATGATCGGAGATGACCATCAGATCTCCGACCGCCAGCTTCGGAGAGATTCCTCCGGCGGCGTTGGACACGAACAGCTCGCGCACTCCAAGCGCATGAAAGACGCGCACTGGAAAAGCCGCGAGCGCAGCAGAGTGTCCCTCATACATATGAACTCGCCCGCTCAGCGCAACGACCTCTCGCCCTCCGAGACCGCCGACAATTACCGAGCCTTCGTGTCCGACTACGGTGGTCTCGGGGAAACCTGGGATGTCGGCGAAGGGGATACGCACGGCGTCATCGATCGCGCTCGCGAGTCCGCCGAGTCCCGAGCCGAGTATGATGGCGACGGCTGGCTGACGCGCGCCCGTGCGCTTGCTTATCGCTTGCGCCGCTTTGCGCGCCGCCTCGGCCGAGTACTCGCTCTTCATGCTTCGGACCCGATGATCTCGTCGATCTTGTCCGAGACTTCCTCGATGAGCATGAGACGCTCCTCCCACGGAAGAAATGCGCTCTCGAATCCGTTCAGCGCAATCCCGGCGAGCTCGTCCATGGTGAATCCGAGGTGCTCGGCCGCGTAGACGTATTCGTCAGTGAGTGTGGTGGCACTCATGAGCCGGTTGTCTGTATTGAGAGTGACATTGAGGCCGCGATCGAAGTACTCCCGGAAAGGATGCGTGGCGTACGAATCAGCGACCCTCGTCTGGACGTTGCTCGTGAGACAGACCTCGAGCGCGATACGTCTATCGTTCACGTACTGCGTAAGATCGGGATCTTCGATCAGTCGCGTGCCGTGCCCGATGCGATTTGCGCCGCAGAGATGCACTGCCTGGCGTATGGACTCGGGTCCGTCGCCCTCTCCCGCGTGGACAGTCACCGCGAGGTTGTGCTCTCGCGCGTATCTGAACGCCTCCGCGTGCGCGGACGCCGGATTGCCTTTCTCGGCTCCCGCCAGGTCGAATGCGACAACCCCATCGTTCTTGAATTCCACAGCGAGCTTTGCCATGTCGAGCGAGTGCTCGGCGTTGAACTGTCTCAAGGCGATGATGATGAACCGGCCCGTTATTCCGAAATCATTTTCCGCTCGGCGAAGTCCCCGTAGCGGCGCCTCGACGGCCTCCACGAGCGTGAGACCCTGCACGACGTTCAGGATTGGCGCATTCCTCACCTCGATGTAGCGGACGCCATCCTCCGCGGCATCTTCGGCCAGCTCGTAGGCGATGCGCTCCAGCGCATCCGCGGTCTGCATCACCGATACTGTGACATCGAACAGGCGCAAATAATCCTCGAGATTTTTCGCGTCGTCCGCCCTCATGATTTCAGCCAGCTCTTCGGGGGTTTGCTTGGGCATCGGGATCCGATACTCACGCGCGAGGTCCAGGAGGGTCTCCGGGCGAACCGACCCATCGAGATGGCAGTGCAGCTCCGCTTTTGGCAGCTGGCGGAGCTTGCTGGAAAAAATCGAGAGGGGCATTACAGTTGGTTTGAGTCGGTGTCCTCATCGGAGGACTGACGAGCGCGAACGATGCGAAAAATCGCGCCGTTATGCACGCGAGTGCTGTTGGCTGTAACGATGCCACGGCTGTCGGTGATCAGCCGCTCGCCACGACGGATAGCGGCCGCCTGAGTCGCGTCCCACGCCTCGACCGCGTCGAGAGCCGTCGCGGATGCGGCAATATCGATCGGCTTGGCGTTGATGTAAATCCGGACTGTCTCGCTCATTGCGCGACGGGCGCGATTCGTATTTCCGTGGGTGCCGCGATTGGCGCGGGCAGTGTTCGGAGGTAGTCGATGAGCGCGTCGAGGTCGACGATGTTGAGCGGCCGTGAAGCAGTCGCGCGTCCACCCGCGTCGTAGCCTTCGCCGCCGGTGGCGAGGAAGTCATTCACGATGACGTTGTACGTGCCCGTGTCCGACAACGGCGTTCCGTCCGCCATTGTCACCGAAACGATGCGCGAGCCTTTCGGTTTCGACGGATCGTACTTGATAGTGAGTCCGCTCACATGGTCGTTGACTGGGGGCTTGCTAAGCATTTCCTCGAGCAACCCACGTAGCTGAGCGCCCGTCATTGTGAGAGAGTAGAGTGTGTTGCCGAACGGCTGAATCTCGAACAGTGATCCGTAGGTCGCGTCGCCTGCTCTCAACTCGGTTCTGATGCCGCCGTTGTTCATGATCGCGACATCGCCCTTCCCCGCCCATCTCTGCGCATCGGCGATGAGATTGCCGAGCGGGTACTGAGGCTCCTGCCGGGCGAGCGTGACGGGGATCGTCGCAATCTGGCGGTTGACGAGTGGCGCAACACGCGCGACCGCGCGCTGCACGATTGAGGCGATCGCGGGGAGCGGTTTGATGGTGTCCACCGCGAGCTCGCGGACCTCGTGTCTGACCGCCCGGCCGACGACGGGACCCGACGGTAGATCGACAATGTCGAGCGCCCTCCCACTCGAGCGAGCCTGCACGATGGGAATTCCGTTGACCTCGGTGTTGACGAGGGTATGAGTGTGACCGCTCACGATCGCATCAATCTTCGTTCTGATTTTTCGAGCGAAGTCGATGATCTCGCCATCGCAGGCAGTTGCCCCATCCCTCCCGCAGCTCGCGCCAGCGTGGGCGATCACCACAACGAAGTTGGCGCCCCGTCTTCTCAGCGCCCTACCGATGCTGTCGACGATTGGAGCAGGATCATCGAAGCGGAGGCCGACGACGTTCGCGGCGCGGGTTGTCGTAGGAGTGTTAACTGTCGACACTCCAATGATGCCGATTTTGGTTCGGCCGCGAGTAACGATGGTGTCATTCGGAATCCATTTCACATCTCGCCCATCGGTGTCCCGCACGTTGGCTCCGAAGATTCCGAACCGCGCCTGACGCATCCGGGCACGCAGGGTGTCGACTCCCCAATCGAACTCGTGATTTCCCAGAGCCGATGCGGCGTAGCCCATTCTATTGTAGTACTCGACCACTGGGCGTCCGTACGACAGGTTCGATGCGAGGGTGCCCTGAAAGAGGTCGCCAGCATCCAACAGGATGGTTTCGCACGTAGGGAGGCATTCTCTCCGTGCCCGGTCCAGCGCGGTCGCAACGTACGCGGCACCGCCGCGTCTCACCCCTGAAGCGTCTGGTCGCGGCTCCAGCGCACCGTGAAAGTCATTGGTGGCGATGATGCGCAGAAATCTGGTGCCGGGAGGAAATGCGGGCTGCGCAACCGGCAGCGGGCCGACCGGAGCCACCCTCGTCCCGCCCTGATGGATCTCGAGGCCGGGACCCCGCACCAGCTGCCAGTTGGGCGTGAAATAATCCGCCTGCCGCAGCACTCCGCGACGCCTCACCTCGTCGATGAGAAGCTGCCTGATCTCCTGCTGCTTGTCGTACACTACCGGCGCGCCGCTGAGCATCGAGTAGCCGCCCCCGCCGGTCTGCCGGTAATTGTTTAGCGCCATTGTGAAGGTGTCCGTATCGCGCACCGGCGCACCCTTGTAATCGAGGCGGATGATCCGAAATCCAACCGGCTTCGAGACGTCGATTACGTAATCCACCCCCGAGACAATATCGAAGTTGTAACCGGGGACCTGCGGGTCCGTCTCGAGCAGCGAAGTTGGGGAAGAGACGGTCTTGTAGTATCGGCTGCTAAATTCGAGATAGTCGCGCAGCTGCCTGCCAGAAATGCGAACCGCGCGCAGCGTGTTCTCGTAAGGGTAAAGCTGAGCGACCTGAGAAATCGTTATGGCTCCTGGTCCCATCGTCGCGTCAGTGGAAAACGCGGCGGTCGAAGCCAGGTCTGATCCAGCGGATTTCCTTTCTGTCTCGAGAATGAAGTCAATCAGCGGCGTGTCCTTGACGCGCGCCGAGTCTGCGCTCCAGCGCTCTGGCGTGGTCCCGATTGGTGTAGTCACATAAGCCACCGTTTCGCGGTGAATCGCGTCCGTAGCGGCCAGCACTGCGGGATTCTCCGCGTGGCCAGCTGCCTGAACCAGGTCGCTTCGTTTTTCAATGACCCGCCAATCCCCGGCGACTCGCGACACGGTCAGATGCGCGACGTCCACGCTCGTCGCCCAGTTTTTCGGCTGAATCAGCAGAGTCTGGCCGATCGTGGTTCCCCGCACCTCTTTGTGGGAATGTCCGTAGAGAACGAGATCGATCCCGGGCACTTCACGGGCTACTCTCGCCGCTACGTTCTCGCTGGGCACTCCGGTCGTCACGGTATCGTAGCTCGAAGGCTCGTTGAGGCCGGAGTGCACCGTCACAAGAACGATGTCCGCGCCGGCGGCGCGGGCCTCCTGCACCGCTTGCTTCACTGCTGGAACAATGTCGCCAAAGCGAAGTCGTCCTCTGATGTTCTCTGCGTCCCACAAGGTCACGCCGGGCGTCGTCGCGCCGACCACACCG
>DASZZU010000333.1:0-2762 GCA_035544855.1 Gemmatimonadaceae bacterium
CAGACGGCTCAAGCGTGCGGCGAAGCTGGTGAGAAAGCTTCATGGTGTTGGCGGTCAGCGTAGAATCGGCCCCGGCTCGAGCGGCGGTCATAAACCAGGCTGCGGATGCTTCCGTTGCCGTAAGCGGTGAAATTATGTCTCAGATCGTAGTGCGCGTCGCGCTGGCTGCGAGCACTCAGGTAAACGCGCTGACGGGCACGCAGTACGAATTCCTGCCGCCTGGGATGTTCCCTAACGGCGCCCTGTGCGAGTTTGGTTCGCTCACCGATGCGACGGGCGTGCTCCGGACGGTGCAGACTGGAAGCGACGTCGTGGAGGAGGAGTCACCCGTCAACATAGGTACGATCAACGTGCAGCCGGTCTACCCTGACCAATTCACGCTCAACGATCTGGTCGGTCCAGGTGAGCGCATCAACGTCAAGCTGCGCGACACCTCCGGAGCTGCTCGAGTCGTGATGGTGATGGTCCGCTTCACGGCGCTGTAGTGGCTGCTGGGTTGGTTTCGCCGGAACTCGTTCGCGCCTGGGAGCTATACTTTCGCTCTCGGGGCGGCGAGACTCCCAACGTCCCGTCAGACATTCTCCCGGTCGTCATCCTCGATGACAACTCGAGGGGACCATACCCGCCATATCGGACGTGGGTAGCGAGCAGAACACAAGGTCCGGTAATCGCTCAATGGCCCCAGATAGGTATCGTCAACCTCGACGTGAATTCTCAGAAAAGCGTAGTAGTGATCGATGAGATCAGCCTACGCGCAAGCGCAACTGACAACTTCGCCGTTCTTCTGACGACGTTAGCGATACTCAACCTTGCCACTCCTGTCCCCGTAAGTGACTGCGCGATGGAGAAGGATCAGGCCGCGACCAACCAGCCCAAGCTTGGCAACGTGGAGAGTCGAATGCTCTCCAACGCCGGGGACATGGGAGGAGATATATATCCTGGTGGGTCGCTCAGCGTGATTACGATTCGTGGCCCCTGGACAATCGGACCAGGCGGGCTCTTCGCGGTGCAAACGGCTGCTCAAAACGAAACCCTGTCCGCTTTCTTTCGTGGCCGATACTACCCGAGCGTCTAGTGGCTATTGGGGGCACGTTCCACCTCTCTGGCCTGTGGCCGCCGATGTCGGAGGCGGTGCGGTACCTCCTAAAGTGGGCACAGTATTACCAACTCCAGGCGCAGATCACGGAGGGGTTCCGCTCCCCGGCGGAACAGGCAGCGCTCTACCGCCAGGGAAGGACGCCATATGAGATTGAGCACCGCATACGGAAGCTCGGTCAGGGAGGAGCTGTTACCGATGCTCCTCCGGGCGAGTCCCCTCACCAGTACGGCCTCGCCGTTGACGTCGAGGGTCCAGATCAGCGAGCAGTTATCGCTCTGGCCCAGGCGATTGGCTTCGGTACCGTCACCTGGGATCCCGCGCACATCGAGTGGCCGGGCTGGCGACAGCTGATTACCCGCGGTTGAGAGGGGGGGTTCAGAGGGGGGGAGAGTGACCTGCTCGAGCGCACTACAGAGAGGTACGCGCTACGCGCTCGAGAGGCGTTAACACTCTCACCCCCCTGCCCCCCTCTCTCAGCTATTCGCTTCGCGGGGTGGGGCTCACGCTGCACGAGGCTATTCCCGATGTCTGACGCGTGACTAAAACCGCCGGCCGGACCGCGGATGGCGCGACTTCATGGCGCCACCAGGAATCTGGGGGTTGACTTACTATATCTTATACGCACATCGTTAGCGAAGGGAAACCGAACTCGCAACGCGACATTAAGGAGACAGCGAATGGCGACCGATCGTGGCTATTGTGGCCTGCACCTAATTGGGTACAACCGAAATTTCGATTACACCTGCCCGCAATGCATACTCGCGAAGGTGTTCCCAGTCAAACAGTACGATTTCAGCGTTGCGCTGCAAAAGCCCGTAGATGGCCTGGGAGCCCCGCTCCTGCCCGCAGCGATCATACCGTAGGCAAAGCGGTGTGGAACCCATTCAAAACCCTCGGGGAGCGCGATTCCGCTCGACTGCGGCGCCTCGAGTCGAACGTCGCGGACCTCGCAGATGACATCGAGATATGTCTCAGCACTATACCGAAGATTAACGCCCGGCTCCGTCAACGGGCGCGCCGCGCCGCAGACGAATCAGAGGATGTTGCCGAGGATGCCGCTGAAGCTCCAGCCCCCTTCCTCGTCCCCGCTGTCTCCGGTGATCGTACCGACGGTTCGCGTGCCACACTTCTCGCCCTCGCCCGCGCCCGCGGCCTCCGCTGATATGAGTATCCTCTCGAAAAACTTCGGTGCGATCGTACGCGCGGGTGCTGGCTTCGCCACGGGTGGGGTTGCTGGCGCCATTACCAGTTTCATCGGTCAACGCGGTGCTGGTGGCGGCGGTTCACCAGGTCCGGCCACGCCTAGCATCTTCAACATGCCCTTTAACGTTCCAGGCCCAGGGGGAAAGCTCCTGCCTGGCTTCGGTGGCACTCAGAACGCGGGAGCTTGCCCGAAGGGATATCACCTCAACAAGCACGCTCTTGCACCTGGGAAGCGCCACGGCGCGCAGGCAGCAGGAACGATGTGCGTACGCAATCGGAAGATTAATCCGCTCAACCATCGAGCGCTTACTCGCTCGCTCAGACGGCTCAAGCGTGCGGCGAAGCTGGTGAGAAAGCTTCATGGTGTTGGCGGTCAGCGTAGAATCGGCCCCGGCTCGAGCGGCGGTCATAAACCAGGCTGCGGATGCTTCCGTTGCCGTAAGCGGTGAAATTATGTCTC
>DASZZU010000334.1:0-11514 GCA_035544855.1 Gemmatimonadaceae bacterium
CAGCAACACCATCAAGGCCGGCCCCGATCAATGGCTCCAGCGAGTGGAGCTCAATCTGAAATCGGGCACCAGCCAGATCGAAGCCCACATCTACGAAGGCTACTGGGCGCCGCTCACCGAAGGCAGAATCACGTTGCGTCAGGTGATGAATTTTCTGGCGGGAGCTGGAAGTAACGGATTGAAGATCGCGCGAACAAAATTCCGACGGTGGCTCATGGGAGAGTATCAGGTTTTTCCCACGCCTATTCGGATAGTGCTGTATCTGCTGGTCGCACTGGCGACGGTCGCAGCTCTCGTAGCACTCAATTCAACGATTGTGACCGTTGCGGCCACGCGCACGTTGTTCAGCCAAACGCCATGGTGGCTGACGGACGGGCTGTTCGCGGATCTGACGACAACCTTCAACGCCGTCGTGACTACGATGGCTGGGTTTGCCGCGTCGCTGGCCATCTCGCATTACATCCGGCGCTGGAAGGTACCCGTATTGGCCCGAAAGATTTGGGGATCGGTCACGGTTCTCACGTTTTTGCTGACGTTGTTCGCCGTCATTCTCGCCGGCGTCTCGGTCCTCAGCCTTCTCTTCCTGCACATCCGCGGGAACGTGCCGGCCGACGCCGAGCTCTGGCAACGATTCGCTTCTAAAGGCTCGATCGATCAGTTCAATGGGCGCTTCGATACCTGGGCGGTGGCGCTAGTGCTGGCCGCGGCGGGGTTGAGGTTGCTGTGGTGGACAGGAGTTGTCGTGGTGGGGTTCTTCCGGGAGCTCGGCGACTCACGGGGTCGCTGGCTTACCGTCGCGATGGTCGTTGCTTTTTCGTTCCTTGTCGCCGCGATCATCCTCGTGGTACACCGCTTCTTCGGGACTCTTGAGGGCAGCGAACGCTTCATGGCTGCTCAGCGGGGAATCGCCTGGCCACTGCTCGTCGCGGTCAGCGCTTTCATCCGTCTTGTTCTCGTCCAGTTTGTCGGCGACGTCGCCATTTATGTCATGCCGTACAAGGTCGACGCGTTCAACGACCTTCGGAAAGAGATAAAGGAAGCGGTCTACAAAGTCGCGCATGCGGTTTACGCGCTGAAGGACCAGACCGGTATATGGCCGGAGTACGACCACGTGATCATTGTCGGCCATTCCCTCGGCAGTGTGATCGCGTACGACGCGCTCAACCGCCTGATTCATGAAGACAGAGTGCCGGCCAACGCGCTCCGCGTCGTGGATCGCACGCGTCTCTTTTTGACGTTTGGTTCCCCGCTCGACAAGACGGCTTTCATCTTCGGCGCTCAGGGACACGGTACCACGGAAGCTCGCGAGTCACTCGCCGCTTCGGTGCAGCCGCTCATTCAGGACTACATCTACAGGCCGGAAAAGTGGATCAACATCTACTCGCCATGGGACATCATCAGCGGGTACCTCGACCTCTACGATCTTCCGGCCTCAACGAGCTCGCAAAAAGTGGAGAATCTGACGGATCCGGAAGCCACTACCCTGCTCATGGCACACACCGAGTACTGGAATGACCGTCTACTGGTTCAGACGTTGTACAACAATCTCTGAGCTGGCCTCATCCCTGATTCGCTTCACTTTCTCGCGATGGCGATGACGCTCCGGGAGGTGAGCATTCGCAAGGACCACATATCTCTCAGGATGGACGCGTTTTCCAACGCAACGTCTTTCTTGCGCGCGTTGAGTCGGCGTCGGAGAAGCTGATTCCCGATCCAGATAACGGGTCCGCAAAGCAGAAGCAGAAATCGCGCGGAAGTCTTGAACCGATCGTACTCCACTGACGTCGACGCAAATCCCGCTCGGCGCAACTGGTACGCGAGATAGTAGTAACTGACAGGGTCGATGTGGCCGGAAGTATGAACCGGGTCGGCGCTGGACAGAAGCAGCGGATCGAACAACACCGCAAAACCAGAATGGAGATACCGCCATCTGGAATTGACATTGAGCACGTTCGGCGTGCTGATGATTGCCAATCCACCGGGTTTGAGAATTCTATGAAGCTCTCGTGCAAAAGCGAACTGATCCTCGACGTGCTCGACAACTTCGAGACTGCACGCAACATCGATTGACGCATCTTCGTACGGGAGACGGCCGTCCGAGGAAATCTTGATGCACGGCAAGGCCGGATATCGAAAGTGTTCGGGAAAAATGTCGGAGGCAGTGATCACATCGCGCGGCTGGAGACCCAATTTTGTCCGGACGTGTTCGCCGAGCAGCTGAGAGAAAAAGCCTTCGCCGGCGCCGATGTCGGCGACCAGGATCCCGGGCCTTATGAGCGGTATGACAAGCTCGAGCACCTTGTCGTTGGTGCTGCGGTGCGATATCGGGCGTATCTCGTGTCCGATGACGGCCTCAGTCAACATCATCCGATTATGCGATGGGGCCGAACTGTTGGATAGACTCCGTTGAAGATTCGGCAAGGCTGGTTGACGCACTCCAGCGGATGTCTTATTGTGGCGCTCCGCACATCGCAGCTCTTCGTAAACTACCCGTAACGAGGACACTATGCACAAACGCCTTCCACTCGCCGCGCTGGCTCTCATGCTCTGCGCGACGCCGGCCCTTGCCCAGCAAGGATCGCCCAACACAACCCCGGGCACAGTCACGAGAGTCATACTAATTCGTATCAAGCCCGGACACGCCGATCCGTTCTGGGCAGATTTCCGTCAGCACGCTAAGCCAGTTTTAGACGAGGAGAAACGCCAGGGAATCCTCACCAACTACTCCGTTGCGACGAAGTCGACGCTCGACAATCCCGACGACTGGAACGTGGCTCTGACCCAAACGTATCCCAACTGGGCGGCGCTCGACAATCTCACAAGCCGTGTAGACCCCATCAGCTTGGCGCACTATGGCTCGGCCGCCAATCGAACCGCGGCAGCAACCGCCCGTATCGAACACGGCACAACGGTGGCCAGTTTCCTGGTAAGAGACCAGACGGTCAACCCCTGGAAGTAGCGGTCTCCAAGAGAGAACAAAGCGCACCCAAACGGGTGCGCTTTGCTTTTGATCAACAATGAAGCCGTTTATTGCTAATATCGCCCGCGGCGTAACGATACGTTGACGGCAACAGGCGCGAGAAGCAGGATCAAGTAATGTTCTCGTCGCTGCGCTCACCGGTTCCCGCGTTTGTGTGGTTCGGATCCGTCGGTCTCGGAGCAGTCGCCGCGATTTTGCTGGCGATTCGCCTCGTCCGAGCGTTCTAAACCATCGTCTCCACCGTGCCCGCCGGTACGTGCGCGGCGGGCAGGCTGAAGGAGAAGGTGCTGCCGTGGTCTACTTTGCTCTCGACCCAGACCTTTCCACCCTGCGCTTCGACAAGCTCCTTGACGATGGCGAGCCCGAGGCCGACACCGCGCCGGTCACTCTTCCGCGCCTGCCAGAAGTTGTCAAAGAGGTGTGGCATGCTGTCGGGGGAAATTCCCGGCCCGTCGTCCGTAACCTGAAACAAAACCTGCGCGTCCTGGAGGCGCCGAGAATTGCCATTCATTACTTGCAATACAGGCGTTTGGCGCCTATAATGCCCTTATTAACTATCTGATTAAACCTTCTGGTTAAGCAGACGCACAAGCGCAGGACCCCAAAAACCCAGGCACGGGAACCTGCCACCGAGCAGCGAATACTCACGGCTGCCCGCACAGTATTCCTTCGCCGTGGCACCGCGGGTGCGCGAATGCAGGAGATCGCGGCAGAAGCTGGCGTAAATCAGGCACTTCTGCACTACTACTTCCGCAGTAAGGAGCGTCTGAGCACCGCGGTTTTTCAGCAGATCGCTCCACGCGTCTTCCCGGCGCTCATCCAGACGCTAGGCGCCGATATTTCGCTCGACGAAAAGATCGAGCGTATCGTCCGGCTCTATCTCGAGACCCTCGCGCAGAACCAGTTCCTTCCCGGCTACTTGATCTCGGAGATGCACCATCACCCCCAGCGGGTTCAGCAGCTGTTCCACAGCGCTCTTGGCGCTGACCCGCGAGGCGTGATGCTTGTCCTTCTGAAGAATCTCAAGCGGCAAATCAACGAGCGCGTTCGTGACGGCACCATGCGTCCGATCAAGCCGCAGCAGTTCCTGATCAATCTCATCTCCCTTTGCATTTTTCCGTTCGCCGCCCGGCCCATGTTGTCAATAGTCTTCGGCATGGACGACGCCGCGTTCATGCGCTTCATCGACCAGCGGAAGAAAGAACTTCCGGAATTCTTCCGCAGCGCGCTCCGACCATGACATACCGTCGCGTACTTCTCGTCGCTTTTGGCGTCGCCGCTGTTGGCTTGATCGCGCCCGTTGTGAGCGCCCATGCCCAGGTTCCGGCCAATGACACACTGAAGCGGGCTGCGTCGGATTCGCTGCGGCTTGGCGTGCTCCAGGACACGGCAGTCATGCGCGATCCGCGCGGACGCGAGCTCGCTTTGCTCATGGAGCAGTCCCGGCTGCGGCAGCAGAATCTCACCGCCGAGAGACGCCCGACGCTCACGGTCGAGGGTCAGGCGCAGTACCAGTCCGACGTCGCGCAGATCCCGATCACTCTGCCCGGTGGGATTTCCCCTCTCACTCCTCCGCACGATACCTACGACGCGCATCTGGCGGCCGAACAGCGGTTGTACGATCCCAGCATCGGTCCGCATCGCGCGGTCGAAGACGCTCAGCTCGCGGAGTCAGAGGCGCGGCTACGCGCCGAGCTGTATCCACTGCGCCAGAACGTGAGCGATGCATTCTTCAGCGCGCTGCAGGCTCAGTCGCAGATCGTTGAGCTCCAGCTGACTATCACGGACCTTCAGGCGCAGGAGCGAGTAGCCGCGGCGCGGGTACGCGAAGGCACTGCGTTGCCGAGCGAGGAGAAATCGCTTCGTGCGGAGATACTGCGGCGCCGGCAATCCGTGACCGAGGCCGCGGCCAATCGACGCGCGGCGCTCGCGATTCTTGCGGACCTGACGGGCAAATCCTACGACAGCACCACCGCGCTCAATTCGGCCGATCTTGCCGTCGAGGTCGCGCATGCTCGCGACTCGCTCTCGATTCTCCGGGCGCGTCCAGAGTATGAGCAGTTCGCGCGATCCCGGGCGCTGCTCGAGCAGCAGGAGCGCGCTCGCAAGGCGCAGGATTTACCGCGCGTTTCTGCATTCGGCCGCGCAGGCTATGGCCGACCTGGACTCAATCCTCTCAGCACGACATTTGACAGCTACTGGCTCGCCGGTGTGCAGCTGCAATGGTCGCCCTGGACATGGGGCACGGGGAAACGCGATCGCGAGATCATCGCGCTACAGCGGCAGATCATTGCGGCTGAGGAGCAGCAATTCACCGAGAACCTGCGCCGCGGGGTCGAGCAGGATCTTGCGACCATCGATCGGCTCGAGACCTCCGTTCGCGATGATGACGAGATAGTAGCGCTGCGCGAGAGCATCCTCGCCGAAACCCGGGCAAGGTTCAACGAAGGAGTGGTGACCTCGGCCGAATACGTCGACCGGCAGACAGATGTCCTGAGCGCGCGCACCTCTCGTGCGCTGCATCGCGTGGAGCTTGCCCAGGCCCGCGCGCGGTTCCTCAACACGCTGGGCATCGAGACTCGCTGATGCACCTGCCCACTTTCTCTTCGCGTATTGCGTTCGCTTTTGCGTTCGTCAGCGCGGTCGCTTGTCACCGAGGGAAGGATCCCGACGCCTACGGAAACTTCGAGGCAGACGAAGTTTCAGTGTCGGCACAGGCCAGCGGTCAGCTTGCCTCTTTCACACCTGCTGAAGGATCGACCCTTAGCGTCGGGCAAGTCGTTGGAGTCGTCGACACTACCCAGCTCGCACTCGAGCGGGCGCAGCTCGTCGCGCAGCAGCAAGCGACGGCGGCGCGGGTGACCGGAGCGGGTAAGCAGGTCGGAGTTTACCAGGCGCAGCTTGGAATCGCGCTCCGCAACTACGAGAGGATGCAACGGCTGTTCGAACAGCGGGCCGCCACCGCGCAGCAGCGCGATCAGGCAGAGCGTGATTACAAGACACTCGTGGCGCAGATCGAGGCAGCGAAGGCCGAGCAGCAGAGCGTGGCACGCGATGCGTCATCGGGGGCGGCGCGAGTTGCTCAGATCAACGACCAGATCGCAAAGAGCAAGGTGATCAACCCGGAAGCGGGAACGGTGCTCGCGACTTACGTGAAAACCGGAGAGGTGGTTCAGTCCGGTCAGCCGCTGTACAAAATCGCCGACGTCGACACGCTCATTCTGCGCGCATACATCACCGAGAAGCAGCTTTCCGCGGTGAAGCTCGGACAGGAGGTGCAGGTTCATGTCGATCAGGGCGGAGGCAAGCTGCTGTCGCTCCCGGGGACAGTGCGCTGGATATCGACGAAAGCGGAGTTCACTCCAACACCGGTGCAGACGCGAGATGAGCGCGCCGATCTCGTGTACGCGGTGAAAGTTTACGTTCCAAATCCGAAGGGTGTGCTCAAGATCGGGATGCCGGCGGACCTCACCCTTGGCCCTGTGCCAGCAACGCCGCCGTCGTGAGCAACGCCGTAGAGGTTCGGTCTCTCAGAAAGACGTTCGCATCGGTCAAGGCACTCGACGACATCTCGTTCGATGTCAGCGAAGGCGAGCTCTTCGGGCTCGTCGGTCCCGACGGAGCTGGGAAGACTACTCTCTTTCGCATCCTCACCACGCTTCTCGTCCCCGACAAAGGCTCGGCGACCGTGCTCGGCCTGGATGTGGTAAGAGATCTGTGGGCGATTCGCTCGCGCGTGGGATACATGCCGGGCGGATTCGCCCTCTATCCCGACCTGAGCGTCGCCGAGAATCTGGAATTCTTTGCGGCAGTGTTCGGGACGACGGTCGAGAAGGGTTACGAGCTGATCGCGCCGATCTACAAGCAGATCGAGCCGTTTCGCGATCGAAGAGCAGGCGCCCTTTCCGGGGGAATGAAACAGAAGCTCGCGCTCTCCTGCGCTCTCGTGCATCGCCCGGACATCCTGTTTCTCGACGAGCCAACTACCGGCGTTGACGCGGTCTCACGGCGCGAGTTCTGGGATCAGCTCGGGAATCTCAAGGAGTCCGGCCTCACGATCGTCGTCTCGACGCCCTACATGGATGAGGCGCTTCGATGCGACCGGGTCGCGCTCATTCACGGGGGAAAGCTTCTCGAGATCGACCCGCCCCGCTTTATCGGAACCCGCTACAAGCTGCCTCTTATTGCGGTGCGCGGTGGCAATAGATTCGAGCTGCTGCATGCGCTCCGCGAATTCCCGCACGCGCACGCGGTCTATCTGTTCGGGGACGAGCTCCATTACACGGACAGGCGTGCCGATTCTCCGGCGGATACGGTCGCAAATGAGCTGCGCGAATATCTTGCGACGCGCGGCTACGAGGACGTGGAAGCACATCCGATCGACGCGGGAATCGAGGACAGCTTTATGGAGTTGATGGGCTCCGCACCCGCACCTACCGCGACTGCCGCATGACTTACTGGGCGCCGGGGCTGGCGGGGGCGGCAGGAGAGTCGGGGGCAACGGGCGCGGCGAACGGCTTTGCGATCGACGCGCAGAATCTCACGCGTCGGTTCGGCTCCTTCGTCGCGGTGGATCACATCACCTTCGACCTGAGGGCCGGAGAAGTCTTTGGCTTCCTGGGCGCCAACGGTGCGGGCAAAACGACCGCGATCAAGATGCTCGTCGGTCTGCTCGCCCCGAGCGAAGGCACGGCTCACGTCGCGGGGTTCGACATTCGCACCCAGCGCGAGCAGATCCGCCGCAATATCGGATACATGAGTCAGCGTTTTTCGCTCTACGCCGATCTCACCGTGCGCGAAAACATTCGCCTGTATGGCGGAATCTACGGTCTGACACCCCGGCAGATCACTGAGCGTACGACCACGATGCTCGACACGCTCGGCCTCAGCTCCAGCGCGGACTATCTGGTCGGGATGCTGCCACTGGGCTGGAAGCAGAAGCTCGCGTTCTCCGTCGCACTGTTGCACGAGCCGAAGATCGTATTTCTCGACGAGCCCACCGGCGGCGTCGATCCCATCACGCGCCGACAGTTCTGGGAGCTGATCTACGCCGCGGCCGCCCGTGGGACGACCGTGTTCGTGACGACGCACTACATGGACGAGGCTGAGTACTGCGACCGGATCTCGATCATGGTGGATGGAAGGATCGCGGCACTCGGTACTCCCACGGAGCTGAAGGAGAAATTCGGAGCGGAGAGCGTGGACGACGTATTCGTGCGGCTCGCGCGCGGGGCTACCAAGGGAGAAGCGGCGTGAATCGCAACGCCCTGCGCGCATTCATGGTGAAGGAGTTTCATCACATCCTGCGCGATCGGCAGACGCTGACCATCCTCCTAATGATGCCCCTCGTGCAGGTCATCCTGTTCGGGTATGCGCTCCGGAGTGACGTGCGCGATATCCGGATGGCGGTTGTAGATCCGACCCCGGATCACGCCACGCTGGAGCTGCAGTCACGCTTTATTTCGACCAATCGCTTTCGCATCGTCACAACCAGTCAGACTCCCAACGTCATCGAGCCGCTGTTCCGGCGAGGAAAGGCTGACATCGCCCTGGTGTTCGATCCCGATTTCGCGAGCCATTTGCGAGGTTCCGAGCCGGCGCGCGTGCTGATCGCTGTCGACGCTTCCGATCCGAACAGCGGCACGACGTATCTCAACTACACCCGGGCGGTGATCTCATCGTACCAGGCCGAGCTGAGTACGCAGAACCGCCACGTGCAGATCGTGACCGAGACCCGGATGCGATTCAACCCGACACTCGAGAGCGTGAACCTCTTCGTCCCCGGATTGATTGCGCTCGTGCTCGTCCTCGTCTCGGCCCTGATGACGGCGATTTCCCTGTCACGCGAGAAGGAACGTGGGACGATGGAAGTTCTGCTGGTGTCTCCGCTCCGGCCACAGCAGATCATCGTCGGCAAGGTTCTCCCATATCTGGCGCTGGCGTTTGCGAACGTGCTCACGGCCCTCCTCGCCGCGTGGGCGGTGTTTCACGTTCCCTTTCGCGGGGGAGTGTTCCTCCTCCTCGCCGAGAGCATCCTCTACACCCTCGTGTCGCTGGCGCTCGGCGTTCTGATAGCGGCGCGCACATCGTCGCAGCGCGCGGCAATGCTGGCGGCAATGCTGGGGACAATGCTTCCGAGCACGCTGTTGTCGGGGATGATCTTTCCGATTGCCAGCATGCCGAGCTGGCTTCGGCCGGTAACCTATATCGTGCCGGCTCGCTGGTTCATCGTGATCGCGCGCGGGATCATGCTGAAGGGGGTAGGGCTCACCATTCTGTGGCGCGAGACGCTGGTGCTGTCACTGATGGCGCTGCTTCTTCTTGCCGCCGCGATGCGAAGCTTTAAGCCACGGATGGAGTAGCGGTGCAATCGCTTCGTTATCTGCTCCGCAAGGAGTTTCTGCAGATCTTCCGCGACCGGTTCATGGTAGCGCAGCTCATGCTCATGCCGATCATCCAGCTTCTGTTGCTCGGTAATGCGGCGACGTTCGAGGTGAAGACGGCGCGCATGTACGTGGTGGATCGGGATCACAGCGAGATGTCACGCGGGCTCGTCGACAGGCTGCAGGCGTCGCGTCGGTTCGTGGTCGTCGGCTCGTCGCCGTCTACCGATGTCGGCAACCAGTGGATCCTCGAGCGGCAAACCGACATGATCGTCAGCATCCCCGCTGATTTCGAGCGAGACATCGTGCGCACCCGCACAGCGAAAGTACAGCTGATTCTGAACGCCGAGGACGGCGCAGCGGCGGGAGTGACGCAGTCGTACGCGAGGCAGATTATTGGAGCGTACGCGAACGAGCTCGGGAGTGAGCTGCCTTTCATGGTGAGTACGGCGTCTCGAGCGAGTGGTGCCGCCGCTGTCAGCTCGGTGAGCGCCCAACCAATCGAGGTGCGCACTCGCGGGTGGTACAATCCCGATCTCAACTACCGCGATTACATGGTGCCGGGGATTCTTGTCCAGCTCGTGACGGTCGTCGGCACGCTGATGACGGCGATGAACATTGTCCGTGAGAAGGAGCTGGGGACGCTCGATCAGCTGAGCGTAACGCCGCTCTCCCAGAGCGCTTTCATGGCGGCGAAGTTGATTCCGTTCTGGATCATCGCCCTGATCGAGCTGACGCTCGGATTGCTGGTGGCGCGATTCGTTTTTCACATCCCGATGCTCGGGAGCATTCCACTCGTCTTCGCCGCGGCGGCGATTTACCTGTTCGCGGCGCTCGGGATCGGGCTCCTCATCTCGACGCTCGTGGAGACGCAGCAGCAGGCGATGTTCGTGACATTCTTCATCATCATGATCTATCTCCTGATGAGCGGGCTGTTCACGCCGATTCGCTCGATGCCGACCTGGGCGCAGTGGATGGCGCAGCTCAACCCGGTGAAGCATTTCATCGAGATCATGCGCGCGGTACTGCTAAAGGGAGCGACAGCGCGAGACGTTGCGCAGCCGATTGGGATTCTCGCGCTGTTCGGAACCCTGGTCCTGACGCTGGCGGTGAGGCAGTACGGCCGGCGGGTTGGATAAGAGTCAGGAAATGTGTGCTTAGGCCACCAACCACCTTCTTAAAAAGGAGGAAGCCCAACAGCCCTCTGACTGACGTCCAGGTGTTCGGTCAGCTCGTCAACACTTTTGCGAGCTGATCCAGCACGTGTACGAGATCCGGCTTCATCTCGAGTACCGGCAGCACCGGATCATTGCCTAACCCCTCCATCCGCTCGACAGCGTTCTTGATCGTGAACGTTTTTGGATCGAGCGTGTCATTCACCTCATCCCACAAGAGCGGCATCGAGACCGTTGCGCCAGGTAGTGGACGGACGCTGAACGGCGCGACAATGGTCTGTCCGTGACGATTCTGCAGATAATCGAGGTACACCTTGTCCCCCCGCTTCGTCACATGACGCGTAATCGTGGCGATGTCGTTCAGCTCGCGAAGCACGCACCGTGCGAGAAGCTCCCCGAGCATGCGTGACTGCTCGTAAGTGCACTGCCGCCCCAGAGGCAGCATGACGTGCAGGCCGGTCTTTCCTGTGGTCTTTACGTAACTCGGAAGCCCGACTGACTCACAGACGCGATGCAGCACCAATGCAGTACGAATCACGTCGGAGAACGGGGCCTCCTTCGGATCGAGATCTATCACGCACCAATCGGGAAGCTCCAGAGATCCCTCACGACTCGCCCACATGTGGATCGGAATCGAGCCCATGTTCGCGATGTAGAGCAGCGCCTCCTCACAATCGCAGATGAAGTAGCGGATCTCGCGCTGGGTGTCCTCGCTCCAGATAGGGATCGTGCGGATCCACTCCGGAACGAACACCGGCGCATCTTTCTGATAGAACGACTTCCCATCGATGCCGTCTGGGAAGCGTGTCAGCACCACCGGACGGTTAGCGAGATACGGCAGCAGCCACTTCGATACCGCGCGGTAATACTCGACGAGGTCGCCCTTCGTGTATTTCTCCGCCGGCCAGTAGATCTTTTTCAGGTTCGAGAAGTTGATAGTCTTCTGAACAGGAGCTTTCGCGGGAGGCGCGGGCGG
>DASZZU010000335.1:0-5100 GCA_035544855.1 Gemmatimonadaceae bacterium
GGCACCACGGCGCGGCTGTAAGCGAGCGACACACCTGCGCGCGATGTGATCTCCTGGAGCGCGCGCTCGAGGGTCACGTTGCGGAGGCGTAGGGTGACGGGCTGCCGCAGCAGCACGGGCGCGTCACTCTCGTCCATGGCCGATGCGAAGCGAGCGATGTACGCGGATTGCCGCGTGACCAACGGCTGCTGCGCCGCGGCGACGGAGGGAACGGCGAGCAGCGCGATCGCTGTAAACGCTACGAGCGTCCGCGTGATCGCGGCGGCTGCGTGCCCGCGGCAATGGCCGAGGAGCGATTGTACCAGGGTCGTACGAAATATGGACTTCATGTAGCTTCCTCCCGAATTCTGGGGCAGGTGATCGTGACGCACAGAGTGAGCGGACACGGCGTTATCGCGCGCGGCGCACGTAGGTATAGGCGAACCGCCACAGCTCGTCGTAATGCGCCAGATAGAGCGATTCGAATGCGCCCTCGTCGCTTCCGCAGATTCGGTCGACGAGATCCGATTCTTCATCGTGCACTGCGGCGGAGGGCTTATTCACGACTGGCTCGGGCGATCCGAAAGGCGAGGAGGGAGAACTGGGGGGTTGGCCGCGAACATACTATTGGGGATCGGAATCCGCCACCTCGCTGGACACCCGCGGCGTCACACGAGCTTTTTATGGCCCCACGCACCCACACGGCTCGCCTGTCGCTAGAAGATTATTGGCCCCCAGCCAAACAGCTTCCACGGATCTGCCCTGAGCGCCGGCGGTTCAGTTCCCTCCACGAAATACTCCGTGTAGCGCCGATCAGGGGGAGTCTGATCCGTCGCCAGCTCACCGGTCGCGCGGTCTACGTCGCCCATGATGACGCCGAGTGGCGGGTTCCACTGTTCGGTGGCGTGAGAGGCGATCAGTTGCGGCTGCGACGCGTAGTAGCGTGCGACCATCTTCCCCCAAATGGGCGCCGCCATTGATCCTCCAGCGGCGCCGCTCGCGATCGACGTCGGCTTGTCGAAGCCGAGCCACACTCCCGCGACAAGATCGGGGGTGAGACCGATGAACCAGACATCGGAGTTGTCATTCGTGGTTCCCGTCTTTCCGGCCACGGGAACAGACGCAGGCAGGTAGCGTCTGATGCTCGACGCGGTGCCGCGCTCGATGACGTCGCGCATCATGTCGCGCACGACGTAGGTGACGCGTGGATCGAGCGCCGGCACCAGCGCATGGACCTCGCGCGACAGCACTACTTTGCGATTCGGGTCTTCTATGCGGTATATGAATCGCGGCTCGACTGGCGTTCCCAGGTTGGCAAAAGTCGTGTAAGCGGCGATCAGGTCGAGCGGCTGCACGACCGATGCGCCGATCGCACTCGATGGATAGGGCGCGATCTTCGAGCTGAGGCCCATGCGACGCGCGAGGCTCGCGATCGAATCCATTCCCAGCCTCATACCCAGCTGCACGGCGACCACGTTGCGCGACCTGGCGAGCGCGTCGCGAAGCGTGAGCGGGCCCAGATACTGGCCATCGGAATCCTCAGGCCGGTAGACAGTGCCATTTGGCAACGGAATCGAGAGCGCGGTGTCGGCAAAGATTGTGTTTGGCGTGATGCTGTCGGCGATCGCCGCGGCGTAGACGATCGGCTTGAATGACGATCCAGGCTGCCGCATCCCATCCACCGCACGGTTGAACTGCGAGTCGCCGTAATCACGTCCGCCAACGAGCGCGCGAACATCTCCCGAGGTCGGGTCGAGCGCGACGACCATTCCCTGGAGGTAGTCAGTCGTGCGCGTCGGCGTCGAGCGGGACCCCGGAGAGTATTTCGGATGCGCGTAATCCGGCTGCGATTCAACCGCTGCTGTCTCTTCGAGCAGCGCACTCGTGGCGGCGTTCTGGAGCACCGGATCGAGGCTCGTGTAGATCCGGTAGCCGCCCTGATTGACCGGAATCCCGGCGCGCTGCGCCTGGATGCGCACGACATCCACGAACCAGGGCGAGTACGCCGAGTATCCGCTATTCGGCAGCGTGACGAGCCGCGCTGCTTGCGCGCTCGCCGCCTGAGGCTGGGTGATGTATCCCTGATCCGCCATCAAGGAGAGCACGACGTTGCGGCGCTGCCGCACGCGCTCCGGGTACTTGAGCGGGTCGTACAGCGCGGGACCCTTCGGCATCGCGGCCAACGCCGCCGCTTCCGTGAGTGAAAGTTTCGAGGCGCTCTTCCCGAAATAGTGCCGCGCGGCGCTCTCGACGCCGTACCAGCCGTGACCAAACGATATCTGGTTCAGATACGCTTCGAGGATCTGGTCCTTGGTGTAGTGCTTCTCCATCTCACGCGCCGCGGACTGCTCCTTGAGCTTTCTGCCCAGGCTCATGTCGGTGCGATCGATCAAGTCGGGATGCATGTTGCCCACGAGCTGCTGGGTGATCGTGCTCGCTCCGCGTCGCTCACCGAAAATGTTGTCCTTGAGCGCGCCGGCTATCCCGACGACGTCGACTCCGTCGTGCTGGTAGAAGCGATGATCCTCGACAGCCACGAATGCGTGCGGCAGGTACCCGGGAAGTGACTTGATCGATACGCTGGTGCGAATCTCTTTGCCAATCTCTCCGATGAGTGAGCCGTCGCGCGCGAGAACCAGTGACGCTTGTGGCACCGGCACGATCGTCCACGGCTCCGTATCGGCTGCCCTGGGCTGCTGTGCGCTCGCCGACGCGGGTGCCAACAGCAGTACAGCCAGCACGAGCGCGCGCAGCGGTTGATTGTACCTCTGCGTCATGGCAACTTCAGATGGATGGATCGCTCTATTCATCTCGTCGTAGTTCAGTTCAAGCCGCGAAAAGGCGACTACACCGCCAACCTCGAGCGGCTCGCCGGGATCTTTTCGCAGATAGATGCCCTCGAGCCGCGTCCGGACGTCGCCGTCTTTGCTGAAACCGCGCTCACCGGATACTTCGTCGAAGGCGGTGTGCGCGACGTCGCGATGACAGCCGGCGCGCTTGCTCGCGATCTTCAGGCGCAATACGCGACAGCTGTTACTACACCGCGGCCACTCGATGTGTGCATTGGGTTTTACGAGGTGTGGAACAACGCTTTCTATAATAGCGCGCTCTATGTGACTTTGGGTGGAGGGACCGATGAGCCCGTGATCCGGCACGTGCACCGCAAGCTCTTTCTTCCGACCTACGGTCTCTTCGACGAAGAAAGATTCGTCGATCGCGGCTTCGAGGTTCGTGCATTCGACACGGAGTGGGGGCGCGCCGCCATGCTGATCTGCGAGGACGCATGGCACAGTCTCACCGGAACGGTTGCCGCGCTCGATGGTGCCACGACGATATTCGTTCTCTCGGCGTCGCCCGCGCGCGGAGTGTGGCCGCGCGAGGACGAAGGGCCCGTCCCCGCCAATCTCAAGCGGTGGGAGCGCCTCGCGCGGGACATCGCCGAGGAGCAGGGTGTGTTCGTGGCGCTGGTAAATCTCGTCGGCACGGAAGGCGGCAAGACCTTCTCGGGCGGATCGATCATCGCCGGCCCGCACGGCGACGTCCGCGCACAAGCTCCGCTTTGGGACGAGACGCTCATGACGATCACGCTCGACCCGCACGATCTCACCCGAGCCCGGTCTGACGCGCCGCTTTTGACCGACCTCCAAACGATGATGCCACACCTGATGCGAACAGTCGATCGCATACAGGCTGGCGAGCGACTGGTGCTGAGTTACGACGATGGGCCGACTGAAGGCGGACCGCTCACTCCGCCAGATCGCAGTGCCCGCGCAGAGAGCGCGAAAACGCGAGCTGGCAAGAAATCAGCGAAGGCAAGCAGGAACGGGAGTGAGCCGATACCCGTGATGCGAGCGCCCGACTCGCAGAGTGGCCCGCCACCGCTGGCGATCGACGCCGAGCTCACTGCGGGCTGGCTCGTGTCCTTTCTGCGGGAAGAGTTGGAGCGCCGCGGATTCGAGAAGGCTGTAATCGGATTGTCTGGCGGAGTGGACTCGGCAGTCACCGCATACCTCTCCGCCCAGGCGCTGGGCCCCGAGAACGTCATCGCGGTACGGATGCCGTATCGCACGTCGAATCCCGACTCGCTCGCGCACGCGCAGCTGGTGATCGACAAGCTCGGAATCCAGTCGCGCACGGTCGACATCTCGCCGGCTGTCGATGGCTACCTCGCCAATGAGCCTGACGCGGACCCCGGGCGCAGAGGAAACGTCATGGCGCGGGAGAGGATGATCGTGCTCTTCGATCTCTCGGCGAAATACAAAGCGCTTCCCGTCGGAACCGGCAACAAGACGGAGCGACTCCTCGGCTATTTCACCTGGCATGCGGATGATTCGCCGCCGATCAATCCTCTGGGTGATCTGTTCAAGACCCAGGTGTGGCAGCTCGCGACGTTTCTCGGCGTGCCCGACGTGATCGTCGGCAAGCCGGCCTCGGCCGATCTAATCGAAGGTCAGACCGATGAACAGGATTTTGGAATCAGCTACGCGGAGGCCGACGAGATTCTGAATTGGCTGGTGAGCGGATACAGCCCCGCGACGCTGGTCGCCCGCGGATTCGATCCGGCTAAGGTCGAGCTCGTTCGAAAGCGGCTCGCCGGGACGCACTGGAAAAGAAAGCTTCCAACGGTCGCGATGGTGAGCGCTACAGGAATCGGAGAGGCTTACCTCAGGCCGGTCGACTACTGAGCGCTCTTACTGCGCCTGGCAGGATCCTCCGCTAAGCGCCACAGTCGGCGGCATTCTGAACTCGCACGTCGAGACAACGTTGTAGCGCGTGTTGTATTCACGCTCCGCAGCCGCGACCGCATCGAGCTTCCGGAAAAGCGCGGCGGAATCCGTCGTTTGCGAGCAGTAAACCAGATAGTAGCGCGGACCGCCACACGCTCTCGAGCCAACCGGCGCCGTACGGCACTGCGCGGCCGAGCCACATCCCTCGGCCTTCACCAGCACCTTGGCCTGGTCCTCGAGCGCGACGATCTGGGCCCAATCGGCTTTCTGATCGCCCGTGAAGACGATTTTATCGCCGCCGGGGCCAACTGGTACAGTACCGGGCGAGCCCTGAGAGCACGCGGCTACGACCAGCGAGATCGCAAGAAAGGCCGAAACACTTCGAGTTAGCATG
>DASZZU010000336.1:0-3897 GCA_035544855.1 Gemmatimonadaceae bacterium
CTCCGCGGGGCGGAGAAGTCATCTCGAACTTTCTCTTTGGAGTCTGCAAGGCGGAGCCCACATGGACCGCCGGCGCCTTCATCGAGGAGGAGATCGCGCGAATCCGGAAGACGGTCGGCAAGTCAGCCGTCATTTGCGGACTATCTGGAGGAGTAGATTCATCAGTCGCAGCCGCTCTGGTGCATCGGGCGGTGGGAGATCAGCTCACCTGCATCTTCGTGGACACCGGCTTGCTGCGGCTCCATGAGCGCGACCAGGTCGAGCGGACTTTTCGCGCCAACCTCGGAATCAAGCTCATTACGATCGATGCCGAGGAGCGCTTCCTGACCGCGCTGGCGGGAGTGGATGATCCGGAGAAGAAGCGAACAATCATCGGCCACACCTTCATCGATGTGTTCGAAGACGCCGCGGCGGAGGTGGGAGACGATGTCGATTTCCTCGTGCAGGGAACGCTCTATCCGGATGTGATCGAGTCGTTCTCCCCGCGCGGCGGCCCATCGGTAACCATCAAGACCCACCACAATGTTGGCGGGCTCAAGCCCGGAATGAAGTTCAAGTTGATCGAGCCGTTGCGCGAGCTGTTCAAGGACGAAGTCCGCAACGTGGGCAGAGAGCTTGGGTTACCGGAGGAAATGGTAGCTCGACACCCTTTCCCCGGGCCTGGTCTGGCGATCCGCATTCTGAGCGACGTGACCAGGCAGAAGCTCGATCTGCTGCGCTCGGCGGATGCTGTGTATCTGGAGGAAATCCGCGAGGCTGGCCTCTATGACGAGATCTGGCAGGCGTTCGCGGTGTTGCTACCGGTGCGAAGCGTGGGCGTGATGGGTGATGAGCGAACCTACGACAATGTGCTGGGCCTTCGGGCGGTCACCAGCACCGATGGCATGACCGCTGATTGGTATCCATTCCCGCACGACGTGCTGGCGCGGATCTCGAGCAGGTTGATCAATCAGATCTCGGGCGTGAATCGCGTTGTCTACGATGTTAGCTCAAAGCCGCCCGCGACGATCGAGTGGGAGTGATTCGAATCTCGCGCCGATCTTCACGACGACGCTGCGCCTAGAGATTCTTCTCCTCGAGCAGCTGCATGAATTCGCGCGGCTGCTTCAGTTTCATGAGCCGCTCCGGAACGTCCGACTCCTTGCTGAATTGCGCGATTTTGCCAAGCACCGGGAGATACTGATTGGACACCTCGAGCGGCGGCGCAACGATCAGAAAGAAAAAGTAGACCGGCTTCTCGTCGATCGCCTTGAAATCGACACCCAGAGGCTTTCGTCCGAACCCGACCCGGAGTCTCGACACCACGAGCGAGCGGCAGTGGGGAATCGCGATCCCGCGACCGATGCCGGTAGATCCCAGATTTTCGCGTCGCTTCAACATCTTGAACAACATTCCTTCCGACTTGTCATCGAGACCAAGGAGGCCGATCAGCTCCTTGAGGATTTCCTCCTTGGTGTTGCCCTCGAGCTCGAGTTTGATCGCGTCTTCAGAAAAAAAATCGCGTAGTTCCATCGGCTCCCCGAGAGTGTTCGACAAGATTGCGCGCGCGAGGACGGAAGTTACGCGGGGCCAAGGCGAGAGTCAAACCACGATGTTGCAAGCACTTGGGTGTTTGCCTTAGCTTGTATGGAGATGCGTTTTCCATTTCCTGTCCGAGAGGACATTCCGCTTTATCTGGCGCCGATGGCCGGCGTGTCAGAGTCTCCGTTCCGGCGACTCTGCCGCCGCTTTGGCGCGGACGTCGTCGTCACCGAGTTCCTCTCCGCCGAGGGAATCCGTCGCGAGAACGCGGCCACCCTCGACAAGCTTCGGTTCGCTGCTGATGAGCGGCCGATCGGAGTGCAGATCTTCGGCGCCGATCCGAACGCGATGGGCGAGGCCGCGCGTCTCGTCACTGATGTGTTTCAGCCCGAGTTCATAGACATCAACTTCGGCTGTCCCGTCAAGAAAGTCGTGAAGCGGAACGGCGGCTCCGGCTGTCTCAAGGATCTGTCGCTCGTCGAATCGGTCATTCGCTCGGTCTCATCGGGCACACACCTTCCCGTGACGGTCAAGATCCGTAGCGGCTGGAGCGAGGAGAGCCGTGATCCCGTGAAGATCGCGCTGCGCTGCCAGGACGCCGGAGCCAAGGCGCTTGCGCTCCACCCGCGCACCCGTACGCAGATGTACTCGGGGAGCGCCAGGTGGGAGGAGATCGCTGCTGTGGCGCATGCGCTCGAGATTCCCGTCATCGGAAACGGTGACATCAAGACGGCCGAGGACGCGGTCAGACTCCAGCGTGAGACCGGTTGCGCCGCGATCATGATTGCGCGTGGGTCGTTCGGGCAGCCGTGGATCTTCGACCAGACGCGAGCCCTGCTGGAGGGGAAGCCAAAGCCCCAGGCGCCCGCCATCGAGCTCAGGTTCGAGATCGCGCTCGAGCACGCGAGGATGGCAGAGGAGTACGAGGCCGACCCCCGCGGCGCTGCAATAGAGTTCAGGAAGCACCTCGGCTGGTACGTGAAGGGCGTTCCGGGGTCGGCCGAGCTCAGACGCAAGCTCCACTCGGTAGTGAGCCTGTCGGAGGTGGAGGACGTCTTCGCCGCCTATCTGGCGAGCCCGCATCGACACGAGGACGGCGCGATCGTCACCGCGCTCAACGATGAAGAAGACGAGGCCGAGCGGGCTCCGGTGGCTGCTTGAAGCTTCGCCGCCTAACTGATTGAAATAGAGATATTTAAGCAGTGCGCTTCAACTGGATTCTCAAGTCGATTTCGATTGACTTCGCAGCCGGTTGCGACTATACTTCACGAACGGGGGCGACTGGCTTCGACGGGGTTAGTGAAGCTGTGGCCGCGTGCCCAGGTCCTCGGATCCTGGTAAAACCTCTGGGAATTTTTACAACTGCCAACCAAAACTTGGCCCTGGCTGCGTAACTCTTAGGAGTTGCTGCACCTGCCCTTATTGAAGCTCTCCTGAGGCGGCTTTAAGGGTATCGAAAATTCGGGATAGTCGGTCGTTGCGTTTCCCGGCGGCTGGCGAGATTTAGGAAACTTGTCCAGAAGTGGGCTGTCCACTGGCCAGCGGCTGGAGACCTCAATCGGTGGAATACGCACGTAGACGCTGTGGTCGATCTTGTCTCGGACCGGGGTTCGAATCCCCGCGCCTCCACTAAGAACCTGTTTCGCCAAAGCTCACGGCGTCTCAATCGAGGCGCCGTTTTGCTTTTCCCATAGGGGAGATCGTCTCATTGCGTCTTGACTGGTCTCACAGAAGCGCGCTACACTTGGGTAGCTGAATGGGGGGATTTTGCAAAAAGACTCGAATGTGAAGCCGGTCGCTGGGGGTATCAGCCGGCCTGGGGGCCGTTCGGAAGTCCTAGGGCCAATGCGAGGCAAGGCGGCCTATTCTGGAAGGTCAACGAACAAACTCTCCGATCGCGCGATCCGCGCATTCATCGCGAACGCTCGTGCCGGCACAGCAGCACAGAAAAAGTTGAGCGACGGCGGCGGTCTCTATCTAGTTCTCACCGCAGCCGGCTCTCCCGTCTGGCGGGTCAAGTACCGGATCGGGCCGCCAAATGAATTGATCGAGCGCGTCCATTCGATCGGGCCCTATCCGTCCGTCAGCCTCGACGGAGCTCTAGCCGCGCGGGAAGCTGTGAAAGCCCATCTCAGGGAAGGGCGCGATCCGATGCAGGTGCGGAGGCAGAACCGAGCCGCGGCCGTCGCTTCTTCGTCGACGACGTTCGGCACGGTTGCCGATGAGTGGCTCGCGCACCGCAAGAAGGATTGGAGCGGAGTGCACTTCGAGAAGTCACGCCAGGCGCTCGAGCGGGACGTCGTCCCACTACTCGGAAAGCTCCCGATCGCCGCCATCGAACCGGCGATGGTCGCCCGCGCGATCGAGGCGATCGCC
>DASZZU010000337.1:0-6722 GCA_035544855.1 Gemmatimonadaceae bacterium
ATGTCGGCCGGCGTGATCTTGTTCATCACTTCGGCGGCCGTGTAGCCCAGCATGCGCTCGGCGCCGACGTTGAAGATCTGGATGACGCCTTTGGCGTCGGTGGCGATGCTCGAGAAGTTGGCGCTGTTGAAAATCGCGCTCTGCAGGGCCCCCGCCCCGAACACTTCTTCGGGTTCTTTCCCGATCGCTCTCGCGACCGCCCGCTGAATCCGCGCGCTCATGGAACCAGGTACCTGATTGACCACGCGAGCCACAGACACGCGCGAAACCCCGGGGCGGAGACGACGCCCGACAGCAGACATCGAGATGTCTCGATCCTCGAGTTCTTTCTTGATTTCCTCGGGTGACATGGGCATCTTTGCGGGGCCTTAGGTTGTTACCGTGCGTGTAACCGTGCGTGTAACCGTGCGTGTAGCCGTGCGTGTATACCCCGAACGTGTAACCGTGCGTTTATACCCGACGTGTGTATACCCGCCAGGTATAACCCTGTCAAGGGGGGATTCTTGCCGCTGACGAAGGGGGACTTTGGGAGGAGGCTAAGGAGAGCGCGATTACGGGCCGGGATTACCCAAGCGGCCCTTGGCGCGAAGGTCGGGAGTTTTACTCAAAAGGCTGTTAGCGAATGGGAGTCCGGACTAGCCGGGCCAGATATTGAGACGTTGGGGCAACTCGCTGCGGTGCTGGCTACTACGGTGGGCTGGCTCGTGGCAGGGGAGGGGGCGCCGCCTGATGATATACGGGCGAAGGGTCAGGCGGGTGCCTAGAACGAAGCCCCAGGAGAAGCAGGCGTGATGTGGAGGCCGTGGGAGGTCTGGAGTTGGACGGACCTTCATTCCGGCCACCAATACCCAGGCAACAACGAACTTCCCCGCGCCTCCCTACGTAGCGCAGATCCGCTCTTACAAAGATGTATTGGCCGAGTTCGTGTCCCATCCTGAGCCAAAGAGCGCTACCAGGAACGGGAAGCCTTCCGGCCGTTCAACACGCGGACTACTTCAGCGCCGGCCTCTAGGCTTAGCCCTCCGTAAACTTCTCCCGCCTTTGCTACGAGCGGGTTCAACTCCTCATCCGTCGCAAGATACTTCGCATAAATAACCGTCTGCGAGATTGTCGCGTGCCCGAGCCACTCCGAAATTTGCCGCAGCTTGGCGTCCAACTTTCTGTCCTCAGGATGAGCCCTTTCAGGCATGCCTCATCGTGAGCCGGCCCCAAGTCACCGACCTGGGTACCGGTGATTTGTTCTTCCTGATCAGCCGGCCATCTTGCGGCAAGCTTCGGCGCAGCGACGGCAGGACTCAGCGCAGCGCTTGCAATGCTCCATGTCGTGCGCGCCGCATTCCTTCGCACACCAGTCGCTGATGTCCGCGCACAGCTTGCAGAGCTGCTTGGCAAACGGACTGTTGCGGGCGATCGCGTCGGCGCACAGCCGGCAGATCGCCGCACACTCAATGCAGCAAGCGGGACAGGCGTTGGCGCTGGCCTTGCCGGCCATAAGCGCGAAACAGTGGCCGCACTCCGTCGCGCAGTCGTTGCAGGCGGCTATGCAATCCTTGGCTTTTTGGTCCAGATGATCACTCATGGTGTTTCTCCTTCGGTTGAGATCGGGCGATATTGACGCGTCCGTGACACCTCCGCTTGCCGTTGTACTCGCTCGTGCCGGCGGCTTTCGCAGGATCGATCTGCATCCCGCACACAACGTCGCGTTCCATCGAATGCCTCCTCTCGCCCTCTAACCTATAGACGCAGGCCCCGTGGCGGCATTACACCCCAGTCGGCTCATGGGTTCGGCCGAGCGCGGCAGCTGCAGTTGAAGCATCCGTGCTCAGCACAGGTACCGCACCATTCGATGACACGCCTGCGGAGTGCCGCGCGCGCCCGGAACAAGCGCACCCCAGCGTTACTCGGCGACACACCCTTTTCAGTCGCGAACGCCTTCACGGGCGTCCCGTTCACGTCTACGGCTTCGAGGATTTCGGCATACTCCGGCTTGAGCGTGCTGGCAAGACCCCTGACGCAGGCGCAGATTTCACCGTACAGGTCCTCGGGTGGGTTCTCCGCAGTCTCGATTTCCTTTGCGAACGCCTCGAATGCTTTCTCGGCAGTCGCGCGACGCCGATGGTGGTCGATCACAGCGTTTCGGAGCGTTCGGTAGAACCACGGAATGAGCGCTTCCTTTGACACGTCCTCGACCTTCGCGAGGTTCCGCGTGAACGCATCCTGAAGGATGTCTTCGGCGGCCTCGCGACTGCCGGCACGACGCTCCAAAAAGCGCAGGAAAGACCGATAGTTCTCCAACAGGATCTCGAGCGCCCCACCTTTGGGTCCACCGTCCGACTCATCAACCGTTGCATCGTGCATACAGCAAGTATAGGTGGCGCCAGCCTTTCTACTGACTCAATTTGTCCAAACAGGCATGTTTCTCGTGCGTTTTCGCGATGATTGTCGGCGATGGGTATGCTGTCGGTTTCTTCGGAACGAGCTTGAGTACTTGAACTGGCCGGCCTCGGTGTCGCCGCCGCCAACAGGTACGCCCTCCGGTGAGCGCGAAGGCAATCACCAGAACAACGGGCAGGAAGAGGGAGATTGCTGAACGAGCTGTGATTGTTGATGCAGCTTGAAAGGGGTCTCGACTGAACCCTCTATCCCGTCTTCACTTAACACGTGAAGGCGGGATAGCCTTTTGTGGGCTACGAAGGCCGGCACAGCAAGGACGTCTGCCAGAGGCGGCCAATCCGAAAGTCAGTGCGAAAAGAGCGTGACCGCGCTCGGTGGATTTCAGTCCATTAATCAATGGTCGATACCGCGAGCGCAGCAAAAAAGGCAATTTGGTTCCGTCACGTCGGAAAAGTCGCTACGCTGGCCGCTTCGTCTGGTGCCGCGCTGGTGTCGATTTTCACCGCGCTGTACTCCTATGGCGTCATTGGCAATTCAGAAGCGCATCAGTCGATTGGTAACATTGGTGCGGCCTGGGTCGGCCTGCGCCCGGCGATCGATACCGCTTATGCGATCGATGACACGGTCCACTTCGCCGCCACGGTAACGGACAAGAACGGAAGCATTCTCGTGGGTGCTCGTCCGACCTGGACGACGGGGGACTCGAGCATCGCCACGGTGTTGACGGACGGCTCGGTCATCGCGCACGGCCCTGGGAGAACTATGGTCAGCGTGGTGGTCGGAAAGCTCGTCACGCACTCAACCATTGTCGTTAAGCAGCGAGTCGCATCAGTCGAAGTGGGACGGGCGACGGGTGACAGCATGATAGTTCTACCTGAGGGAGCAGAGCTCCAGCTCCGAGCGCGCGGCATCGACGCGCGCGGGCATCCGATCGATGGGGTGGCGGCTGCATGGCACATCGACGACAACAGTGTGGCTGCGTTGGACAGCAGTGGAGTGATCACCGGGCGCAGTGCGGGCCGGACTATAGTGGCCGCCAGGATCGACGGCGTCTCAGCGCGCACGGGCGTGTCGGTGGTTACGCCGGCCACGGCAATCGGACTGGTGGCGGGTTCCAACCAGCGGGCTCTGGCAGGGAAGACGTTGGCCCAGGCCTTGGTGGTTCGCGCGACGAATCGAAAGGGCGGTCCCGCGTCGGGGAAGAGAGTGAATTTCCGGCTGGGCGAGGCCCAGGGCTCGGTGGACCCGGCAAGCACAATTACTGATGCCGATGGACGTGCACGCGCCACGTGGACGCTCGGCTCTTATCCTGGGCGGCAGACACTTCTTGCCAGCGTCGAGAACGTGGACAGCGCTCTGGCGATCGAGGCTGAAGCCGACCCTGTCGCGGGGAATACCCGCGTTGCGGCGCTTGCGGACCATTTCAGCGGCCGTGCGGGTGATGAACTGGCTGACTCGATCGCGATTCGCGTAACGGATTCCTCGGGCAGGGTGCTACCGGATGTGCCGGTACGTTGGACTCTGGTGGATGGAGGGTCCATCCATGCAGAAAACCACCGCACGGACTCGCTCGGCGTGGCGACCGCACGATGGACCCTGGCCAGGAAAACGGGGCTGCAGCGGTTGCGGGCGCAGGTCGGTGGCGCGTCGGGGTTGGGAATACCGCCCGTGACGATTAGCGCGGCCGCGCTCGCTGGCGCAGCGGCGGCGATCGTCGTGACAGCCGGCGATGGGCAACACGCGCGGGCCGGAGCCGAGCTTCCCAAGTCAGTGATGATGAGGGTCGTGGACGAGAACGGGAGCGCGGTCGCGGGTGCGGCGTTGGCGCTCGCACCGTCGGGGGGTATCGTCACGGACAGCGCCCTCACGACGGACTCTCTCGGGTACGCCAGAACCCGGTGGACGATGGGTCATTCAGCCGGTGACTACACGCTTGCGGTGCATGTGGAAGGGGTCAAGAAGCTGCTCAAGGTCGCGGCGCATGCGACTCCCGCGGCAGCCGCGAACCTGGCGTTTGATGACGCGCCCCGCGAAAAGCACTCGCGGGAATCGGCCAAGCGGAAGCTGTTCGCGGTGGTGACCGACGTCTACGGCAATCCCGTCCCGGATGCCCGGGTCAACTTCAAGGTAAAATCAGGGACGGTGACTCCTGCGCGGGTGGTCAGTGACGCAAAGGGCAGGGCGGCGCTCACGTGGAAGCTGGGCTCAACGCCTGGCGAACAGACGCTGACCGGGGTGGTGCGTGGGACGGATGTGACTGGCGAATACGTGACCCAGGTGGGCACCGCCGCCCGGGAGCCGTTGGCAAAGCAAGCCTCGCTCAAGTCGGCGAGTAACAGGTAGGCAAAGAGGGCGATCCTTCCGCCCTTTTTATTTCCTCCAATCCCGATCTACCTACAGATGTTTACAGCGGACAGAAAATGGGGTCCCCGCGCGGCCGGGAAGGTGTTCGGACGGCACTTTTTAGATCTGATGAGTCCCTTGAGCCAACGCGTCGTATCTCTTTGTGTAGAGTCGCGATAAAGGCGCAGCCTAAAGTAACATATCAAGGGATGTTAACCTCAGCAGTTACATCCCACCCGCCCCACCAGTCATTTTATTGTTAGCGCCCAGCTGATCAGTACCGGGCGCCTCCGATAACCGGCAAACCCGCCTAAAGGCGGCGACGCAAAGCCCCGAGACTAAAGCGACGCGAGAGCGGCGCCATGTCAGTCGAGCTACCGAAGAGGAGCCGTGATGAACAAACTTCGCTACAGACTCAGCTCAGCCGTAATAACCTTCCTCACCCTTACGACGATCATCCTGCCGGCGCAAGCGAGCGCGTTGCAGTTCACCTCGCACGCCGTCCGGAATAGCTCGAGTGCTGTCGCGAACCAGACTGATTCGCTCCCCGTATCGGCCATAGGATCAGGCGCCGAAGCTAGCGATAGCAGCGTCCCCGCCGCAAAACCGACAATGTCGCCCTCGGGCGAAAAAGGCAACGGACTGAGCGGTAAGGTCTTCGCTCGATTCGTTCTCCCCGAAGACTGGATATCCCTGGCCGCGCTCCCGGGGGCCCAGGTCGCGAGCGCCTCGATACAGGGTGGTCCGACCCCGGGTGTAGAAACCGTCTTTACGATGCGGTCCTTCGGGCAGAAGGTTCGCGCCTGGCTGAATGGATACCGACTCGGCTACTGGCCTCAGGAGAAGGGTCGACTGCGATCCGAAGCCTACAGAAACCCGGACGGCTTCATTGAAGTGACACCCGATAACGAAGACACCCGGGTGTCCGAGCATTTCCGCCTCAGAGACTTCGTCTCTCACGGTCAGACGGAGGTCTGGCCCAAGTACGTCGTGCTCCGGGAGCCGCTCCTCGACAAGCTGGAGCTGGTGATCGAAGACCTCAACGATCACGGGGTCAACGCCGAGGGAATGCGAATTCGCTCAGGCTTCCGTACTCCCGCGCACAACCAAGACGTTCGCGGTGAGGGCAGCGCCCGCGACAGCCGCCACCAGTTCGGAGACGCGGCTGACGTCTTTATCGATCAGGAAGGCAACGGCAAGATGTCCGACCTGAATGGGGATGGCCGCGTCAACTTCGCGGACGTCAAGCTGATCCTCGATGCCGTCGAACGCGTTGAGGCTCGCTACCCCGAGCTCGTTGGCGGCACAGGCCTGTACGCCTACTATGGCCGCAGCGGTCCCTTCACCCACATCGATGTGCGCGGCACTCGCGCCCGCTGGGTGCGCGGAGTCTACAGATCCCGCTCGCACCGCGTAGCGAAATCGCGGAAATCCGCCGTCAAATCGGGGAAGGCAACCATAGCGGCGAAGAGCGCTTCGACCGCTCGCGGAAGAGCGTCAGCGACGCCCGATTAACTAGCGACGCTCCTCAAGCTCCACTAGTAGCTCAGGTCCCACAACCACAACGTCGCTTAACGTCCGACGCGAGCATCAGGCCGGGGGCCGCACCCACCACTAAAACGTCAACGGTTGTAATTTCGTTCATCGCAGCGGGGCCGAAGACTCAGTTCGCGCCACAATTCTACGGGCATTGACTGCAGAATGAAACTTCAAATCATCTGTTCGGCTATTATCGCGGCAGCGGGAACGTTGCGGGCGCAAGACGGATTCAGGCCGATTACGCTCGTGCCGGAAACCGGCGAGACTCACCTGCGCGGAATCCGCCAGCTCACGAATGGTGGCGAGAACGCCGAAGCGTATTTCAGCCACGACGGAAGACGTCTCATTTTTCAGAGCGCCCGAGATGGACGTACGTGCGACCAGCAGTACGTGATGAATATCGACGGATCCCACGTGCGCCGCGTATCGGACGGCCTTGGCAAGAC
>DASZZU010000338.1:0-31268 GCA_035544855.1 Gemmatimonadaceae bacterium
GTTTGCGCGGTCGGGCCCTTCGCCTCTCTGTTATATTCCGTACATGAAAATCGAGTTCACGCCCCGCGCATCGGAAGGAGTCGAACGGCACATCCAGGTGTCGGTTCCGGCGGAAGCGGTGAAGGAGGCGGAGGATAAAGCAGCGAGACGGTACGCCTCCACGGTTCGGCTGCCCGGGTTCAGACCAGGAAAGGCCCCAGCAACCGTCGTCCGAAAGAAGTTTGGAGACGCAATCCGGCAGGAAGCGCTCGAAACCCTGGTCCGCGAGGCGTATCAGGAGTTCGTGGAGAAGGAGAGCATCAAAGTGGCGGCCCAGCCGCACGTCCACGATCTCAAGTTCGAAGAGGGGAAACCGCTGACTTTCGAGCTACACCTCGAAGTTCGCCCCACGGTCGAGCTGGCTCGCACCAACGGCTTCAGAATCGAGCGACCCCCCGTGAAGGTTACCGAGGAGCAGCTAAATCACCAGCTGGAGCAGGTCCGGGACGAGAAGGCCACCTGGACGCCCGTGAACGAGAAGCCACTGCCGGGGGACATGGTGAATGTCCAGATCGCGACGTCGGTCGCGGGCAGCGAAACCACTGAAGGAAAGAGCTATCCGATAGTGCTGGGCGCCGGCCAGGCTATTCCCGGAATCGAGGAGCTGGTCATGAGCGCCGCTCCCGGCGAAACCGTCGAGCGCCCGGTGAAGTGGCCGGACGATTTCCCCGACGAATCAGAGCGCGGACAGACGAAGACAGTTCGTATCACGCTCAACGAAGTAAAGCGCAAGTCGGCGCCGCTACTCGACGACGCGTTCGCGCGCGAGGTCGGTGACTTCGAGTCACTCGATGCGCTGAAGACCGCCGTGCGATCCGATATGGAGCGCCACGCCGAGCACGAGGTGGAAGCTGGCGTCAGGCAGAGCCTGATCGACCAGATCATCTCCGCGAATGCGTTCGACGTCCCGAAGAGCTGGGTGCAGCAGTTCGTCGAGAACTACGCGGAAGCGTATGACGTGCCGAAGGAACAGCGGGAACAATTCGCGGGAGAGTTCCGCTCAATGGCGGAGCGGCAGATCAGGCGAGACCTCGTGATCGAGACGATCGCCGAGAAGGAAGGCCTGACCGCGACAGAAAAGGACCTCGACGACCGCATCGCCGAGCAGGCGGAGAAGCGTGGCGCCAATCCTGGGCAGATCTACGCGCAGCTGGAGAAGAGCGGCCGGCTGAAAGAAATGGAAAAGAGCATCACCGAGGACAAGGTCTTCAAGTGGTTGCTGGACAGAAACGACGTTTCGACTAATGCCTAAAAAGGAAGAAGAAGAACCAATGCCGACGATTTACACGCCCTACGTAATCGAGCGCTCGAGCCGTGGCGAGCGTACCTACGATGTTTTCTCCCGGCTCCTGATGGACCGGATCATTTTCCTTGGCACGCCGATCAACGATGACGTGGCCAACATCATCATCGCGCAGCTGCTCTTTCTGGAGTCGGACAATCCCGAGCGCGACATCCATATCTACATCAACTCCCCCGGCGGCAGCGTGTCGGCGGGTCTGGCGATCTACGACACGATGCAGTTCCTCAAGTCGCCGGTGAACACCAACTGCATGGGACTCGCGGCCAGTATGGGGGCCTTCCTGCTCGCGGCGGGCCGGCCCGGCAAACGGTCAGCGCTTCCCCACTCACGCATCATGATCCACCAGCCCTCTCAGGGGGGTGGCGGCGGCACAGCTTCCGACATCGAGATCCAGGCTAAGGAGATCCTTCACCTCCGGTCGGAGATGAACAAGCTCATGGCTAAGCACACTGGCCAGCCGGTCGAGCGCATCGAGCGTGACACGGACCGCGACCGTTTCATGTCGGCGGTGGAGGCGAAGGAGTACGGGATGATCGACAACGTGATCTCGTACCGCGGAGAAATGGAGGAAGCGATCAAGAAGGCGTGATTCCGAGCTACTGTTACTTGTGAATTTCTTCACAAGTCATGCATTCGGATTCGTTGCTTGACCGTTTTCGCCGCGGCTGTTAGGTATCTTTAAGCAGGTTTCGGTGTCCGGGTTAATACCGGCATCACTCGTTCCCCCGTCTATCTATGTCCCAAGAGAAACATCTTCGCTGCTCGTTCTGCGGAAAATCGAAGGATTCCGTCCGGAAGTTCATTTCCGGACCATCCGTTTACATCTGCAACGAGTGCATTGCCCTCTGCAACGAGATTCTGGCGGAGGACGAGGAGCGAGAGGTAGCCGAGGCGATAACCCAGGTCCCTGCGCCGCAAGAGATCAAGGATGTTCTCGACCAGTACGTGATCGGGCAGGAGCAGGCGAAGAAAGCACTAGCTGTATCGGTGTACAATCACTATAAGCGCATCAATTCGTCTTCGCTCAAAGACGACGATGTAGAGCTCGATAAGTCGAACATTCTGCTGATTGGCCCCACGGGAGTCGGTAAGACGCTGCTGGCACGCACGTTAGCGCGCATTCTCGACGTGCCTTTCACGATCGCAGACGCTACCACCCTCACCGAAGCCGGCTACGTCGGCGAAGACGTCGAGAACATTCTGGTCCGCCTGCTCCAGGCCGGTGATTTCAACGTCGCCGAGTGTGAGCGCGGGATCGTGTACATCGACGAGATCGACAAGATCGCGCGCAAGTCGGAGAACCCCAGCATCACCCGGGACGTGTCGGGCGAGGGCGTGCAGCAGGCGCTCTTGAAGATCATCGAAGGCACCGTGGCTTCGGTGCCACCGCAGGGTGGGCGGAAGCACCCGCAGCAGGAGTATATCCAGCTCAACACCAAGGACATCCTCTTTATTTGCGGTGGCGCGTTCGACGGACTCGAAAAGATCATCGAGGCGCGGACTGGCCGCCGTCAGATCGGATTCAATGGCACTGCCGCCCGCGACAAGAAGCTGGCACAGACCAAGATGTTCAGCGAAGTGGAGCCAGACGATCTGCTCAGGTACGGGTTGATTCCCGAGCTGGTGGGACGCCTGCCTGTCACAGTCGCACTCGAAGGTCTCGACGAAGAATCTCTCGTCCGCATCCTCAAGGAGCCGAAGAACGCGCTCACCAAGCAGTACGCGAAGCTGTTCGGGCTCGAGGATGTGAAGATTACCTTCGAAGAGGCCGCTCTCGCGGCAATCGCGACCAAGGCGCTCAAGCGTGGCACCGGCGCGCGCGGGCTCCGGGCAATCCTCGAGGAAGTCCTGATGGAAGTGATGTTCGACCTTCCCGGCAGAGAGGATGTGGTCGAGGTGAAGGTGACCGAGTCCTGCATCATCAACGGCACGCAGCCGCTGCTCGAGATCTCTCCGGTGCGGAGAAAGAAGGAAGCGTAGCACTCTGCCACAAACTTTTCAGCGCGACAACGAGAGCATCCCGACGTCGGACCGGATTCCGGTCCTTCCGCTTCGGGATGTTGTCATTTTTCCCTATGTAGTCATCCCGCTTCTGGTGGGACGTCCGGCGTCGCTGGCAGCGATCGAGGCTGCTCTCGCTGAAGACAAGATCATTCTGCTCGTCGCGCAGCGCGACGGAGAGAAGCAGGAACCGGCCGCCGCTGATCTGCACCGCACAGGCGTAATAGGACGCGTCGTCCAGGTGTCGAGGCTTCCGACCGGCACAACGCGCGTCCTCGTGGAAGGAATCGCCCGCGCGCGCGTCACCCGCTACATCCCCGCTGGCAACGTTTTACGCGCGGCGGCCTCGCCGCTTCCGTTCGACGGACCCGGCTCGCACGACCCGGAGACGGAAGCCTTGAGCCGGCGGGTGCTCAACTCGTTCGAGGAGTACGTCGGCCTCCACCGTCGGATTCCTCCGGAAATCGTCACGATAATCCAGAGCACGGAATCGCCGGAGAAGCAGGCATTCGGCGTGGCGGCACACGTTGCCGTGCGATTCGAGCTCCGGCAATCGCTGCTCGAAGCAGACACGCTGCGGCATCTGCTGGAGGTGCTGGGCGAGCTCCTTTCGGGAGAGATCGAGCTGCTGCGTCTCGAGCGGAAGATAGACGACGACGTCCGTGGAGCGATGTTCCAGAATCAGCGCGAGTTCTATCTCCAGGAGCAGCTACGCGTAATTCATCGCGAGCTCGGGGAAGAAGACAGCGACGATTTCGCGGAGCTCGATGCGCAGGTCAGAAAGAAAGCACTACCACCCGTAGTTGAAGAGAGGACATTGCGTGAGCTGAGGAAGCTGCGGCGGATGCCGCCAATGTCGCCCGAGTTCACGGTCGCCCGAAACTTCGTCGACTGGATCGTCTCGATTCCATGGACCGAACGCACCGACGAAGTGCTCGACATCGCGCACGCGAGAGCAATTCTCGACGCCGACCACTACGGGCTCGATGAAGTGAAGGATCGCATCCTCGATTTCATCGCTGTGCTCTCGCTGGTCGGGCGTCTCGACGGCCAGATCCTTTGCCTTGTCGGCCCGCCCGGCGTGGGCAAGACATCGCTTGGCCGCTCCATCGCGCGCGCGCTCGGGCGCAGGTTCGTGAGGATGTCGCTGGGCGGCGTCCGCGACGAAGCAGAGATTCGCGGGCATCGTCGCACCTACATCGGGTCGATGCCCGGACGGATAATCCAGGCGATGAGGCGCGCCGAAGTCGTGAACCCGGTGATCCTGCTCGACGAAGTCGACAAGCTCGGTCAGGACTTCCGTGGCGATCCCGCCGCTGCTCTCCTCGAAGTGCTGGACCCCGAGCAGAACACGACTTTCAACGACAACTACCTCGAGGTCGACTACGACCTGTCGCAGGTGTTGTTCATCACGACGGCGAACAGCCTCGCCGGGATTCCAGAGCCGCTCCGCGACAGAATGGAGATCCTCCGCATCGCCGGCTATCTCGACCACGAGAAGCTCGCGATCGCGAGACAGTATCTGCTGCCGAGGCAGATCGAGGCGAATGGGCTGAAGAGGGACGAGGTCGTCCTCGAGCCCGACGTTCTGACCGCGATCATGCGGGGTTACACACGCGAGGCCGGCGTTCGCGAGCTTGAGCGCCGCATTGCACGGGTGGCGAGAAAGCTTGCGCGCAAGCAGGCCGAAGTCGTGAGCGAGGGAAGGAAGCACACCGTTCGTGTCGACGATCTCAAGGAGCTGCTGGGGACTCCGCCTTTCGACCCCGACGACACATCGCTCGATGACAAGGTCGGGGTCGCGTCCGGATTGGCCTACACCTCAGCGGGCGGCGAAGTGCTCGAGATCGAGGTGAGCGTGGTAAAGGGACGTGGCAAGGTACAGCTCACCGGTACCCTCGGCGATGTGATGAAGGAATCGGCGAGTGCGGCGCTCTCGTACGCGCGCGCGCGGGCGCGGGCGCTCGGAATCGAGTCGGAGTTCTATCGCACGAAGGACATCCACATTCACATGCCCGCCGGCGCCACGCCGAAGGATGGGCCCTCGGCCGGGATCGCGATCGCGACGGCGGTGATCAGCGCGCTGACCGGCGTGCCCGTGCGCGGTGATGTCGCCATGACCGGCGAGATCACGCTCCGTGGGCGCGTTCTCCCTATCGGCGGTCTCAAGGAGAAGTCGGTTGCGGCGCACCGGAACAAGGTTAGCGACGTCATAATTCCACACGGCAACGCCCGCGACATCGAGGAGTTGCCGGAAGAGGTGCGTGCCACTGTCCGTTTCCATCCGGTGAAGACGATGGACGAAGTGCTGGCTCTTGCTCTTCGCCCGCAGGCGCAGCCCTCGACCTCTTCGGGCGAAGCTCTCTACGATTCCGTAACGCACTAAGATGCCGCCGGACCCGGGTGCCGATCGGCTCGTCATCCGGAACGTGGAGTTCATTGGCGGGATGGCGGAGAAGCACGGCTGGCGCCCGGAGTCGTCCCTGCCCGAGGTTGCGTTCGCCGGCCGCTCGAACGTCGGGAAATCCTCTCTCCTCAACACGCTCGTCCGGCGAAAGTCGTTCGCGCGGGTAAGCCGCACTCCGGGGCGGACGCGCGAGATCAACTTCTTTCGCATCAATAACACTTTCGTTCTCGTGGATTTGCCCGGGTACGGATACGCGCGCATCTCGAAGGAGAAAAAAGCCGGGTGGCGTCCGATGATCGAGAGCTACCTGCGGCGGACGACGCAGCTCCGGGGTATAGTCCTGCTGCTGGACATCAGGCGCGAACCAAGCGAAGATGATCGCGCGATGCTGGATTTTCTGGCGGAGCTGGAGGTGCCGACGATCGTCGCTTTGACGAAGGCTGACAAGCTGAACAAAGCCGGCGCTCGCGAGAGAACCACGGAGATCTCGCGCTCATTGGCGTTGGAGGCTGACCAGGTGATTCAGTTCAGCGCACAGTCTGGCGAGGGGCGCTTGGAGCTACTGGAGGCGATTACGCAGTTGGTAGAGAAAGCGTGACAGCTGCAACTGAAGACTACCGGCCGGGGGCTTTGTGCGGAGCGGCTCTGGGCTACGGGCTGTCGCTAGCGTGCATGATCGCAATCGGGGCCTGTGCTGCCGGAGCTGGGAGCACATCCGCGCAGCAGAGTGGTCTTGCGCCGATATCCGACGACACCATCGGGCGCGCGAACGTACCAGTCGGGTTCGGCACACTCCGCCAGGATGACATCGCGATCAGACTCGAGCTGCAGGGACTGATAGTGCGGGCAATACCGTTGGACGAAAATCTCATTCGACTGCTCACGCCGGACTCCTACCGGGCGCTCCGCGATTTGCAGGAGAGCAACAAGCAGGCGATCGCCGCGGTGACCAGACGAACGGGTGGGCGCGCACCGGATCTGTGGTATGTGTCGTTTTTTGGCGTCGAGCCCGACGTCCACTTCAGCCCGATGGAGCTCGTGATCACGAGCAGCGGCCGCGATTTTCGCGCGTTGGAGGTGCTGCCACTCAGCTCCGGCTTCGGCGAGCAGCGGTTGAAACAGCGCGAAACGCAGAGCGCAATCTATCTTTTCGACGACGCAATCGATCTCGATCAGCCGTTGACCGTCACATTTCAGAATGTGCGGAACGAGGACTGGGAACAGATATTGACTCGGGTCGAGAGAGAAAGAGCTCTCGTCCGCGCGCGGGCGTCACGGCCCGCCGACCACTAATTCAGGCTCCAGACATGGCGATCTATCCGCTTCGCAAGCTTCCTGCTCTACCCATCGCCGGCATCGAGACCCAGTGGCTGGAGAAGCTCGGCGCTGATCTCGCTTCGGGAGCGGACCGGGCGACTCTTTGCCGACACACGCTCTGCGAGATTGCTTACCCCGAGTTCGCCAAGAACTGGGAGACAGCGGTAGAGGATACGAAGCTACCCGTTGCGACCCGGCTGGCACTCTCTGCCCTCGATCCCCGCAATGTCACGCTCGAGCCCGAGTACTACGCCGAATGCGACGACGCGCGCTTCCAGAAGGTGAAGCCGCTGCTCTGGCTCTGGTATTCATTCGATCGCACCGTTCCCGGCGGTCAGAACGTGGAGCTCGGTGTGCAGCTACGGCGGCTTCTAGCTCCCTACATCTTCAAGCGGTGCGGCGAGAACTTCAAAGCTTTCCAGTACGTCGAGTTCTCATTCGGTTACAACATGGAAGTGGGCGACAACGTGGTCGTTCACCGGTATGTTCTGCTGGATGACCGCGGCGGAATCTCCCTGGGCAACAACGTCTCGATCAGCGATTACGCCAACATCTACAGCCACACGCACAGCATCGTGGACCAGCGTGACGTGACTGACGCCATGACGCGGCTGGACGACGGCGTGCGCATCACCTATCACGCGACGGTACTGGCTGGCGTACACGTGGGCGAACAGGCGATGGTCGGGGCGATGGCGGTCGCGACCAAGGACGTACGACCCTACCACGTTTACGTTGGCATTCCGGCAAAGAGCGTTCGTGTGAAGCCGAACGCACCGGCGGGCGACAATTTCACGTCGGTCAAGCGCCGCTAGATAACCCGGAGGACATCCTCCACCGGCCCGGCATCGCCCCGAGCAAGCAGATGACGCGCATCCTTCAGCGCCTGCGCCGCGCGAGGCCAGGTGAACCGATCGCACGCCTCGTCTACGGAGAGCCACTCGAATCGCTGGTGCTCGTCGCTGAGAACGACTTCCGAATCGCTCGCGACGAACGCGGCGAAGACGATCGCCATCTGAATGGTTTGCGTCGTATGAAGGAAAAAACTGGAGACGGTCACGTTGTAGAGCGCGTTCAGCTCGAGACCGGTTTCCTCCCGGAGCTCGCGTACGGCCGCCCGCTCAGGACGTTCTCCTGAATCGATCTTCCCATAAACCGTTTCCCATGAGGCGGGTCGGATAGCATCGGCCGCGCGCTGGAGGACCAGCACGCGCCAATCGCCCGCGACGGGACGAATCACATACACTTCAACAACACCTGGTACGATCTGAGTCATGGCTTTTCGGGTGGGTCTCTCGTACACGATTGGTCTTGGTAAATCATATCCTGCGCGGGGCTCACTGGCAGGGCGTCGCGTTTCAGGCTCGAGCACACGCACGAGCTCCTGTGCGCTCGTGCTCCCCGCCAGCAGCTGGGACGCTCCGCAGCCCCACAGTGACCTCGTGCCCGACGCCCGCGCCGCGGCGACCAGCTGATCGGGCGCCGCGTTTCCGGCAATTGCCCTCTCGATGTCTGGTGTCGCGACGAGCACCTCCGTGACCGCGACTCTCCCCGAGTACCCCGTCATCGAGCACTCGCGACATCCGACCGGCATGTAGATCATCGAGTCTTCGGGGATTGAGTCCACGAGCCGCCTCGGCACTCCGGCGTTCGCGACGAGCTTGCACGCCGGGCACAGCTTTCGAATCAACCGCTGCGCGACTACTCCCTTGAGCGCACCGGCCAGCTTCGCCGAGTCGACGCCGAGGTCAGTGAGTCGGGTGATCGAGCTGCACGCGTCGTTGGTGTGAAGCGTCGCGAAGACGAGGTGTCCGGTCAGGGAGGCCTGAAGCGCAATCGCGGCGGTCTCACGGTCGCGAATCTCTCCGATGAGGACGACATCAGGGTCCTGACGCAGAACCGATCGGAGGGCCGACGCGAATGTGAGTCCCGCCTTCTCGTGGATTTGCACCTGAACTATTCCGGGAATTCGGTACTCCACCGGGTCTTCGACGGTGATGATGTTGACGCCGCGGTGCTGGAGGAGCCGGAGCGCGGCATAAAGGGTCGTGGTCTTTCCCGAGCCTGTGGGCCCGGTGACCAGAATCAATCCTTCGCGTACTTCGAGCAGCTTCTGCATGCGTGGGCCGTCGACAGGATCCAGCCCAAGTGATTCGACCGACCGGAGGGCAGCACGGGAATCGAGGATACGAATCACGACTTTCTCTCCGTGCGAGGCTGGCAGCGTCGAGACGCGCAAGTCTACGCGCGCACCGTTGATTGCGACCCGCGCGCGTCCACCCTGGGGCCGCAGCCGATCGGCGATGTCCATCTGCGACATGATTTTGATGCGCGACACCAGCGGAACGCCGACTGCTTTGGGAAGGACCATCACATCCTTCAGCATTCCATCGATGCGATAACGGACCGCGATGCCGCTTTCTCCGGCCTCCAGATGGATATCGCTCGCGCCAGCCGCAATTCCCTCAGCCACGATGTGATCGACCAGCTTTATCACTGGTCGCTCCGCCTGCTTTTCGTCTATCCCGTTCTCGGTGGCGTCGGCTCTTTCGACGACGGGCTGGATCCGGGAATTGTCGGCGCGGCCGATCAATTTGTTGACGCGCTCGACGGGCGCGTAGACCTCCTCGATCCGTTCCTGGATGCGAGCGGGCGTGGCTAGCGATAGCCGCACTCTCCGACGGGTCGCGAACTCGAGCGTCTTCTCGCAATCGAGATCGTACGGATTCGATGTGGCGATCTCGAGCGTCGACTCGGAAACCGAGAGTGGGAGAATCGCGAACCGGCGCGCGAGACGCTCGGAAACCTTGTCGCGCGCCTCCGAGCTGACGAGCAGATCGCTCGCTATTCCAACGTGGGTGCGCCCGGACAACGCCTTGAGGATCTCATCGTCAGTCGTGAATCCGTCACGCACTGCGGACTCCCAGAGGCTGGCAACACCTTTGGAACTGAGCGATCGAATCGAATCCTGCGAAATGGTATCAGCAAGGGCTGTGAGAATCCAAGGATCGCGGGGCGACGAAGTCAGTTGAGCAGCCACGCCCGAATATGCGAGCCCATCGGTGGCTCGGCGTGGTCAAATCAATTCTGCCGGAATCTCCACACGGCTCGAGCGCCCACATTCCAATGAGCTCCTTTCGCCGCCGACAGGATGCAGTTCGCCGCATGATGCTTGCAAAACAAGCTCGATATGTCCAATTTTTCTTGGATAAATACGATCTAGTCAGCGAAATCACCAACGACCGTATCTACTTCCGAGGACGCGTCCCATGTCTCTCTCTCCCGCAATGTTCGTGAAGGCGGCAACATCTCGTATCAGTCAGAACGGACTACTCGGTTTCGCGATCCTCGCGACAACGCTCGTGATCGCTTCATGCCAGAACCAGGGGCCCCGTGGCCCGTCAGCGACGGATATTGCGGCCGGCAAGGACATTTTCCGCTTCAACACCTTCGGTGACGAGAAATTCTGGACCGACACGCTGCACATGAATACAGTGGTCCAGTCAGCAGTGGATCCAACGACTGCGCTTTCGGTCGGACTCAAGGTCGACGCCGACACACTTCCGCCTGCCGTGCTTCAGGCGATCCAGGCTGGCCAGGTCGACATGCACAGCCCGGCAACCACCGTCACCCTCTTGAAACTGGGCGCCGTTGTGGGGATCAAGGCGACGGTCGACGGTAACAACAACATTACGCGCCTCGGGATTACTTGCGCGCTCTGCCATTCGACCGTTGATGATCGGATCGCGGCGGGAATCGGATCCAGGCGCGATGGCTGGCCGAACCGGCAGCTCAACCCAGGGGCGATAATCGCCCTCTCGCCCGCACTCACGGCGGCACAGAAGGCGGTTTACAACTCGTGGGGCCCCGGAAAATATGACGCGCGGTACAATTTCGACGGAAAGAACGGTCCGACGGTAATTCCTCCCGCATTCGGGCTGGCTGGGGTTCGCGGTGAAACGTTTACCGCCGACGGGGCGGAAGTGAAATACTGGAACAGGTATGTCGCAGTGACCCAAATGCACGGCCAAGGCAGCTTCTCCGAGCCCCGGCTCGGAATCAACGTTCAACAGTCGCCAGACCTGGTCGCCCCCCTCCTCGATCGGTTGCAGGCGTACGAGCTAAGCTTGCAGCCACCTGCTCCGCCGGCTGCATCGTTTGATGCAGCCGCCGCCGCTCGCGGCGACGCCCTTTTTGAAGGCCAAGCGAAGTGCGCGACATGCCACACTGGTGCGATCCGCACGGACGCGAACGTGCGCCTGCACTCGACGACCGAGATACCTACGGATCCGACCTACGCTCTGCGGTCGGCAACAAAAATGTGGCGGACGACACCGCTCAGAGGCGCCTGGCAGCATCCGCCGTATTTTCACGATGGAAGCGCGGCTACTCTCGCAGATGTTGTGGAACGCTACAACAGCGCAATGGCGTTGAACCTCACACCGCAGCAGAAAGCGGATCTCGTACAATATCTGAAATCTTTGTAGTGCGAGATACCAGCTTGTCCGTTGCCAACCGTTCGTCCGCGTGATATCTGTTGCATCCTCATGCGGCCTACGAACCAGCCCCGGCGCGGGCGAATTTCCGCGCGTCTCGGATGCCTGGCGCTCGTTCTGTGCGTCTCTCCCGGATTGGCGCAGTCGCGACCGGGTTGTCCGTCACGTCTTGCCGCGGGCCAGGCTATAGATCGCGGCTGGAGCGCTTACCGCAAAGGTGACGTTGCCGTCGCGGACGCTGAATTCAAGCGCGCCCTTTCGCTCTGCCCCAACGACGCGGGGGCGCTGACGGGAGCTGGCTACGCCGCAATGCGACGCGGACGTCTCACCGATGCACGCACCTTTTTCCGACTGGCAGTCGCGACAGACTCGACCTCGTACGATGCGGTAGCGGGATCCGGGATGGCGGCGTACAGGGCGGGAGATCTCGTCGCGGCGCGCCGTAGCTTCGAGCGGGCGCTTCAGATCGTGCCACGCGATTCTACGGCGCTGTCCTATCTGGCGAAGATTCCCGAGCAGGTCGTGGATGTAGCTCCACGAATTCACGTGCGCCCCACCACGACTACCATTGCGGCCAGGACTGGAAAGAGAATCTTCGAAATCCCGGACGCTCGGGGTCGCTGGTCCCCAATGTGGATCAAGGCGGTGAATCTGGGTGCCGCTCTTCCGGGAAAGCATCCATCGGAGTTTCCGCCGAACGACAGCACGTACGAGAAGTGGATCGCGCTCCTGGCGGACATGGGTGCCAACGCAGTCAGGGTATACACGATTCATCCACCCCACTTCTACGCCGCGCTGAGGACCTGGAATCTCGCGCATCCGTCGCGCCCGATCTGGCTGATCCACGGCGTGTGGACAGAGCTCCCACCCGGAAAGAAGCGGGAGAAGTACGACGATCCACAATGGCTGGGACAATTTCGCGGCGAAATGCGGCATGTCGTCTCCCTCCTTCACGGAGACGCCGCCATTCCTCCTTCACCGGGCCACGCCAGCGGTGTGTATCGCGCTGACGTCTCCCAATGGACGCTCGGCTACATAATCGGCCGGGAATGGGAGCCGTATTCAGTGGTTGCGTACAATGCGTCCCGACCGACACGAACGAGCTTCGGCGGAAAATACGTAACGCTTCATGGCGGAAACGCGCTCGAGGCCTGGCTGGCGGAGCAATGCGATTATCTGGTGGGCTTCGAGATGGACCAGTACAACGCGCAGCGTCCCGTCGCCTACACGAATTGGCCAACGCTCGACCCGCTGATTCACCCGACCGAGACAACCAAGGCGCAGGAGATCGCGCTCTTGCGTGCGCGTGGTGAAAAGATCGTGGAGATGTCCAAAGAGTACGACAACGACGCCGTCGGCCTCGACGCGGTGAAGATGCATGCAACCGCGGCATTTCCCGCTGGCGTGTTCGCATCGTACCACGCCTATCCCTACTATCCCGATTTTCTCATCTTCGATCCCGTTTACTCGAAGGCGCGCTCACCGGAAGGCCCGAGCAATTATTTCGGCTACCTGCGCGAGCTGGTTGCTCATCATGGGGAGATGCCGGTCGTGATCAGCGAGTATGGGGTGCCGTCTTCCCGCGGTATCGCACACTTTCAGCCGCAGGGATGGAACCACGGTGGACTCACGGAGGAACAGCAGGCGGCAGCCGATGCGCGTCTAACGCGCGACATCTACGCCTCCGGTGCGGCGGGCGCCGGCCTATTCTCACTCATCGACGAATGGTTCAAGAAGAACTGGATCGTCATCGACTTCGAGGTTCCCACCGAACGGAAGAGACTGTGGCTGAATCCCCTCGATGCCGAAGAGAACTACGGAGTGATCGCGATGCGCCCGGGCCGAAAGGGCTCGGGAATCACCATCGATGGCGACACCGCCGATTGGCGCGCACGTCCCGTCTTGTATGCCCCTGCCCCGCCGCGCGCGGGTGTGCCGTCGCTGCAGCTCAGATCTCTCCGTGTAGCGCAGGATGACGCTTACCTCTATCTGCGGTTGGACGTCGGGCAAATCGACTGGCCACACGCCCATTATCAGATTGGTATCGACACCTACCGGCGCAACTTGGGCGACACCCGGCTCCCCCACACAGGGTCACGCGCGCCCACCGGACTCGAGTTCGTGCTCGACATCGGAGGACCAGGCGCAACGGAGCTACTAGTCGATCACCCATACAATCCATATCGCCCGGTGTTGATCCCGGGAAGCAAGCCGCCGGCGATCCAGTACGTCTACAGTCATCCGTTGCGAACTGTTGCTAACGACGCCGCTCAGTGGGATTCGGTAGTAGTTGTCCCGAACAGACGTCGCATCGGACGCAGTGGACAGATTTACCCCGCGGTCAGCTACAACCGGAATCGGCTGTTGTATTCCCGTGAGTCGCAGAATTCGCTCGCCGATTGGTTTGCCGACCCGGCGAGTGGCGTCATCGAAGTGCGACTTCCGTGGGGAATGCTACAAGTCGTAGACCCGTCCACGCGGAGCGTGCTGTTCGGAAATACTGTCGCGGGCGAAGCCATTGGCGCTACGACGGATGGCTTTCGCTTCGTTGTCGAGAGCTATGATCCAGCCAATCCGCAGGCTGGTGCAGACCATTTTCCCCGCGGGACACTTCCATCAGGATTTGCGGATCCACCGACGTGGACCTGGCCAAACTGGGAGAGTCCGCAATGGCATGCGGAGGTTAAGCCCCTGTTCGGTGCAATGCAGCGGACGTTCGGCAGCATTCCGGACCATCCGCCCGCTCGCTGAGCGGCTAGCTCAGCGAGATCGGCTCGTCGCGGCTATAACCCAAGCCGCGCGCGCAATGCGAACGAGTACATCCTGTACTCGCTGCCGCCCGTCTGGCCGGGCCCCGCTACGTTTGCGTACCCGCCGGAAAAGGTGATCTCGCGCGATGGATCAAATCTGTAACCCGCGGAGAGTGCAGCACGCTCCGCGAGGCGAGACCCGGCGCTGAACCCGAAGAACTCGATGCTCTGCCTGCCGAGTCCAAGGTCGGCGTCCGCGTTCCATCCTAGCGCACCGCCAACTCTACCCCGGCCGCTCACCTCAGCGAGCGTGTACTTGCGGGGTGCGAAATAGCCGTCGCTCGAGGTCGTGTCGTAGCCGAACTGACGCGCACCGACAGCAAGGCTCCAGCGTCGATTGTGCGTCCAGCGCAGCGTCGAGGAGAAAGCATCCCGGGTATTTTCACGGGTGCCGCCCGTGAGGCGCGCGCGGCTGGCTCCGCCAGAGAGTGAGAATCGAGCCGGGAGTGCGAGCGCTGCCTCCACCGAGTACTCTGAGCTTACGACGCCGTTCGCGATCAGAAGCGCAGTCTCATCGAATGGCACTCGTGAGGCGCCAAAACCGACCGTGAGCGCGCGGCCTACGCTGCCGGATGCATGGAGCGCCCCGCTGCCGATCGTCTGCGGCTTGGCCGGCGAGACGACCAGCGTCGACGAATGACGCGACGCACCAGCGTCTGCGCGCAGCTGCCACGTACCCGGCTGCCAGCGCGCGAATACATCGACCCCGTCCGTTCGCGAGTCGATGGCGGCGAAGTTTGCACTCCGGCCTGTGTATCTGCCGCCGACGGTGGTGTTCCACAATCCGGGCCTCATATAATCCAGGAGGAAGGTCGTTGCCCGATTGTGGTCGCTGTCGTTGGTGCCCAGTCCCGTTACCGTGACGCTTGGCCTCAGGTCAGCTTGGACCCACCGCAGAAGAGCCCGTGCGTCGCCGTAAGCGGGATTCGCACGTAACGCGAGCTGGAGCGCTGTCTCAGCATCCGACTGTCGCCCCTGCCAGCTCAGAATCTGCGCGAGACCGGTGAGAGCTTCGGCGTCGTTCGGCCGGATATCGAGGACCTGCCGCCACGCAGCCTCGCTGCGGTTCAGCTCACCCCGCCACGCGATCACACGAGCTAGCCCTTTCTGCGCATTCGCGTCACCGGTCTTGGCCAGCTGGGTGTACATCGTTTCTGCTTCGTCAAGTTGGCCGTTCCAGGATAGTGCGCGCGCGTACTCGAGCGATGCTTCGCGGTCCGTTGGGTGATCGGCAACCCAACGCTTGTAGGTACCGAGAGCCTCACCGAGCCGGCCCGCCCAGGCGAGCGTTTGTGCGCGTCCCAGAACCGCGTCACGATAGGTCCGATCCTGCGTTATTACTGAATCGTAGATGGCCAACGCCGACGAATACTTTCCACCCCATGCCAGTGCGCGAGCCAGTGCCAGGCGACCCTCGGTATCCCTCGGCTCGAGCGCCACATAGCGGCGGTAGAGTCTAACGCCCTCCTCGGACCGGTTGTCCCAGGCGCGAAGCGTCGCGAGTCGAAAGATCGCGTGCGAGTTAGAAGAGTCGCGTGTGACCGCCGCCTCGTACAAGTCGGTGGCGAGGAGATATGCGCCGGCGTCCCACGCGCTGTCGGCGCGCGCGAGCAACGCCTTCTGGCTAGTCGCCTCGCTCGCGTGATTCGCTTGTGGAGGGGCAACGCCGCCTGTGACGGCGGTATGTCCAGTCGCGGTCGCGCATCCCGCCAGGATGGCGAGAGCGGCGAGCGTCAACGACGGCCGGCGGAGATCGAGAAGTCGGGGCATAGCTACCTAGGGTCTGAAATGGGTCGAGGGGAGGCAGAGTCCCGGAGTTGCCGGTGTCGCCCGCCAGTATGAAGGACGACGCGACACGAGCTTCAATAACGCCCTAGCCAGCCCCGCTAGAGCACGCTCCAGAAGTCGCGCCCGATGTCGACGGAGAAGGTCCACCTTCCCCCCCGGAGTCCACGCGCGACGTCGAGCCTGATGACATCGAAGACCGTGAGCGCGCCGAGGCCTAGCGCTGGATACCAGCCTTGCCGGGGTGCCTTGAACGGCGCTGAGCGATCGATCCAGACGGCGGTAGCGAAGGGTGCCAGCGTGATCGTACCCGGTGCTTGTCCGTACCTGCCGAGCGGGATCGGGATGAATGGCGCCAGAAAGCGCCATTCCAGGCGTTGGCTCACGCCAGCCCGACCAACAAACTCGTGGAAATCGTACCCTGGCCCACTGGTTGGACCGCCGAGGAAGACGAGATGCTGCGCGGGAACAGAGTCGTGGCTCAGGACACCGGCAGCGATCGTGTGGAGCAGCAGCCGGCTCGAGCCGAAGGGTTTTTCCAAATCCACTACCAGCGAAGGCCGGAGCAGCTTCGACTGGATCGTCAACGGGCGATTGACTCGAATTCCCGTCAGAGCGAAGTGGGCTCCCACCTCGTAACCGCCGAACGCAAGAGCGGTGGGCTTGTCCAGTCCGAGGGTCGCTCGAGCCTCCCGAAGCTCGAGAGCGGGGATCGTAGGCTCGAACGTTCCCGTCGCCGGGCGGGCGTGAACGAACAGTGGCTCGTGGCGCTCGTACGCGACCTTGAGTGACGGGCGCCATCCGAATCGCGCCAGAGACCAGTCGAGAGAGACCCCGCGCGCGTCGTAGGTGTCGGTGTAGTCGCTTCCAAACTCCTGCGCCGCAATGCTGTTGAGCACGAGCGAAGTCTCCTGATCGTCGCTCACGTCGCGGTATTGCCGCTCGGCGGCCAGGATCAATGACGAGCCGGCGCCCGTTCGGTACTCGAGCGCGCCCCGTCCCTTGAGCTCCTGGTCGCTGAACCCGTATCGGCCGGACGCCGCCACCGCGAAGCCGGCTCCCACGCGTTGCAGAAAACCGCTCCCGAGCGCGAGCCCTTCGACCCGATTGAACCGAACGATGTCAGACACGTGGCGGGCGGAGAAAGCGAAGCTGCGGCTGCGAGCGAGCGCCTGAGCGCGGACCAATGCGCGCGCTTCCTCCTGCACCTTTTTCACATCCTCGTCAGTGACCGCGCGCACGTCGGGAGGCAGCGAATCGAGCACACCCCCGGTGAACGGGAATGGCTTCTGCGCGCGCTCCGCAGGCGGGGCGAGCACGATCTCCGGTCCGGCAAAGAAGCTGGGCAGGATTCCGGTGTTCACCTCATAGCAGCAAATTTCCCAGCGCCCACGGATGATTCCGCGGGCGGGGTAGTCGAGCCAGGAGCCGGTGCGGCGGATCTCGATCTCCTGTCGACGCGGCAGCCAGAAGCGGCCTTCGATCAACGCATTCTCGAGAATGACCGAGACATCCTCGAGGTCCTTGTCGATCAGTGCCGCGCGGGTGAAGCTGAACGCCATCCGCACGACTTCACCGCTCTCGCGATCGATATAAACAGCGCCGACAGCGCGTGGCTTGCGATCGTCTTTGGGCCGCACCCTCACTTCATAGACATCGAGCACTCGCGAACCGAGACGAATCTGAAGCGAATCGTGAATCGCATAGTCGTACTCCTGAAGTCCGACCGGAGAGAGCGGATGCGGAACATCCTGAACTTCGTCGCCCTCGCCGATCCGGATGACATTTCTGAAGTTGTTCTGGACGATGCCGAGGTGGTCGCGATGGTAGTTAATGTCGGTGGGAAGGAGCAACGTGTCGCGACGGCCCATGATCCGCTGCTTGCTCAAGTCGGGAGCACGCCAATAGACTTCCAGCCCCAGCTCGTCCGCCTTCACGATCTTTGGCGGCTCGGGGAATCCTTCTCCAAATTGTGCGAGGAAGGTCACATACCCGTGTGCCGTCGCCTTGTAATCGACAAGAGCAGTATCGGCGAGCTGATTCGTCCTGCGCTCGGTTGCGCGCTCGACAAGCGCGCGGGTGCGCGGATCGTTCCATGTCTGCGCGTCGAGGCCAGGCGCGATCAGAACGGCGGCGAACAAAAGTGCTGCACGGTACTTCATGGAGGAAAGTTAGTTGCGGGCTGAGCGGGAGCAATTGCGAGCGGACTCAAAGCGCGGGCATCAGTGAGCCTGGAAGAGTTCAAAAAGCGCGCGGAAAACGCGACGCTCGTTCCGGTGTGGAAGGATTGTCTGCTCGATACGGACACTCCGGTCTCGGCGTTCGCCAAGATCCGGCGCGGACCGTTTGCTTTCCTTCTCGAGTCCGCTCCCGCCGGCGGCGAAACATGGTCGCGTTATACCTACCTTGGCTCAGAGCCGCGCTGCGCCTGGCGGCTCATGAACGGCGTCGTGGAAGACTGGACCGACGACCGAGGCTGGCACAACGCGCGGAGGCCAGCGGATCCGCTCGCTGATCTCGCGGTGCTCATTGACGGCGCCCAACCGGCCAACGTGCCGGAGCTCGGAGATTTCTGGGGCGGTGTCGTCGGGTATTTCAGCTACGACATTGTGCGTCTCATCGAGAAACTGCCGCATCGCCCGCCACTTGGCCTCGCGGCACCAGACGCGCTTTTCGTCTTCACGCGCTCGTTGGTGATCCTCGATAACCTTCATGGCCGGGCGCGAGTAGTAATCTCGGTGCAGGTGCCCAAGGGATCGGGTGATGCGGAGCTGAAGGCGCTCTACGAGAGTGCGAGCAGAGAGCTCCGGGACATCCGGGCGCGATTGAGGGCCCCTGCGCGTCTCAAATCGATGTCGCAGAACATGAGCGCCCCGGCCGTCGAGGGCCGGTCGAGCTACGACCGCGCTGATTTCATGGCGCACGTCGAGCGGATCAAGGAGTACATCCGTGCGGGAGACTGTTTCCAGGTGCTGCTGTCGCGACGAATAGACGTCCCTCTCGACTTCGACCCTTCCGATCTCTACCGCGCGCTGCGCGCGCTCAATCCGTCGCCCTATATGTATCATCTCGTGCTGGACGGCGTCGAGATTGTCGGCAGCTCGCCGGAGCTGCTCGTGCGCGTATCGGATTCTCACATTACACTTCGACCCATCGCGGGCACCCGCGGGCGTGGCGCGACGCCAGCGCAGGACGAGGAGCTCTCGGCGGAGCTTCTCGCCGACGAGAAAGAGCGCGCCGAGCACATAATGCTGGTGGATCTTGGACGGAACGACGTGGGTCGGGTGGCGAAGTACGGGACCGTCAAAGTCACGGAGCTCATGAAGGTCGAGAAGTATTCACACGTGCTTCACATTGTCAGTCAGGTCGAGGGGGACCTCAATGATGGACTCTCGGCGCTTGACGTCTTCCGCGCGACTTTCCCCGCGGGGACGATGACTGGCGCGCCGAAGATCCGCGCGATGGAGATCATCGACGAGCTGGAGCCCGTGTCGCGCGGCCCATATGCGGGCGCAATTGGATACATCGCGGCGGGCGGAAAGCGAATGGATCTGGCGATCACGATTCGCACCTGCATCATCGCCGACGGAGTAGCGTCTGTGCAGGCGGGCGCGGGAATCGTCGCTGATTCAGTGCCCGAGCGCGAGTGGGAAGAAACTCGCAGCAAAGCCCAGGCACTCCTGAGCGCCATTGCATCTGTGCGGCAATTCCGGAAACCGTCCGAATAATGGTGGGGATAACGATTCCCTCGTACGAGCGGTTTGCTGTCGGTGGCGCGCGCGTCGTCGCTACGATGAGCTGCGCCGCGAGCATTCGTGGCGTGCTGGAGCAGGAGCGTCTCTACGAGTACGCCGCGAGGCAGCCGGATGCGGTTCCTCTCGTGGGGCGGGCGCCGGTGTTCGCGATCAACCTGCCTGGCTCGTGCGGGCGCGTGGTGGTTCGACACAACATGCGCGGCGGCTGGATGGCAAAGGTGAGCAAGGATCTCTTCGTTCTGCCAACGCGCGGGTTTCGCGAGCTGATCGCGTCTTTACGGTTGCGGGCGAGCGGCGTGAGCACGCCTGAGGTAGTCGCCTATGTTTCGTATCCGAAGAACTGGGTCCTCAGGCGGTCGGATATCGCAACCAGGGAGATAGCGAACGGACACGATCTCTCGGTGGCACTCGCCAAGGTGACGGATCACGATCATCGCGTGATGGTGCTCGATTCGGTTGCGAAACTGCTGCGCGCGCTGACACACGCGGGTGCTCACCATCCCGATCTCAACCTGAAAAACGTGCTTCTCACCGCCGGCGAAGGCACAGGACTGGACGCGCACGTACTGGATGTGGATCGCGTTCGATTCAGCTCGCCAGGCTCCCCGCTGGTGGCGAAGGCGAATCTGGACAGGCTCATTCGCTCGTTGCGCAAATGGCGCGACAATTTCGAGCTTCCCTACTCCGCGGAGGACGAGGAATACCTGCGTCTGCGGACCAGCGAGTGAGCGCAGCTGTGGCGGCGAACGTTCCTGACAACATATGCGTCGTGATGATGAGCGCGGTCGGCGACGCGGTGCACGTGCTGCCGGTGGTGAACGCTCTCAAGCGAGTGAATCCGAAAACCAGAATAACCTGGGTGCTTCAGCCCGGTCCAGCGGCGCTGGTGCGCGGGCATCGTTCAGTCGACGAGATAATCATCTTCGATCGCGCCCGCGGCTGGCGCGCATTCGCTGACGTGCGCTCCGAGCTGGCGAAGCGGAGCTTCGACCTCGTGATCAACCTTCAGGTTTACTTCAAGGCAGGGATCGTTACAGCCTTCACGCACGCACCGGTGAAGCTGGGGTTCGATCGCTCCCGTGCTCGGGACTTCAACTGGTTGTTCACCAATAACAAGATTCCAGCACGGCCCGTTCAGCACGTTCAGGATCAGTATTTCGAGTTCCTATCCGCGCTCGGCGTTTCGCCCGAGCCTGTTGAATGGGATCTCGGACCATGGCACAAAGAGCACGCGTGGCAGCGCGAATTCAGCGCTTCGACCGATCGGCCGATTGCATCCATCGTCGTTGCGACGAGCAAGCCGGAGAAAGACTGGATTCCGGAGCGCTGGGCAGAGGTGTGTGACGCGCTCCACGAAAAGTTTGGAATGCAGGTGGTGCTCGTTGGCGGCAGATCGGAGCGGGAGCTGAACGCCGAGCGAATAGTGATGGAGCGAACGAGACACAAGCCTCGCTCGGAGCTGGGAAGCGGGCTGCGCAAGCTCGTCGCTATCCTCGATGCGTCCTCGCTCGTGCTTTCACCCGACACCGGACCACTTCACATGAGCGTCGCTCTGGACCGGCCGGTCATCAGTCTCATGGGCTATACGAATCCAAAGCGCACCGGCCCCTATCGGAAATTCAAGGATCTGGTAATCGATGCCTACGGTGATCCGGGAGAGGATTATCCGATCTCGATGGAGAATCGACCAGGACGAATGAAGCGAATCGAAACGCGGGACGTTCTGGAAAAAGTGGCCCTGTGGCAGCGGAGATACGCAGGCGTGACGGCGTGACACCACGCAAGCCCGTGAGTTCTACATCGCCCAGGGCGGCCTCGGCGAAGTTGCCTGTCAGAGATCAGGAGTCCGCCGGCGGCGTCGTGTTCCGGCGCGACAACGAGCGTATCGACGTAGTGATTGTCGCGGTCGGAGGTCAGAACAGATGGCAGCTGCCGAAAGGTCTCGTCGAGAAGGATGAGAAGCCCGAAATCGCCGCAGTGCGCGAGGCGCGTGAAGAAGGTGGTATCGACAGCGAGGTCGTCGAGCACATTGAAACGCTCGAGTACTGGTATGCAGGTCTCGACGGAGGCGAGAGGGTTCGCTTTCACAAGCGGGTACACTTCTACCTGCTGCGTTATCTATCGGGCGACACCGGCAATCACGACTGGGAAGTCAACGAAGCCCGCTGGGTGCCGATCGACGACGCAAAGAGTCAGCTCGCATTCGACAACGAGCGACGCGTGGTGGAGCGTGCCCGGGAGCTAATCGGTTAGGGTCGTGGTGAGGGTGCCGAATCGGTACCTGACTCCGACGTCGCGCAACAAACCAACCAGCCGGACGAGCGGCAGGCCCATCACGGCGAAGTAATCGCCTTCGATCCGCTCGACGATCGTGGCACCGTAGCCCTGAATCCCGTACGCTCCTGCCTTGTCCATCGGCTCGCCGGTGGCGATGTAAGCTTCGATCTCGTCGTCCCGCAGCCGGCGAAACTTGACCCGCACCTCCTCTACCGCCGAGCGTAACTTCTTCCCGCGGGAAACGGCGACGGCGGTGGTGACACAGTGTTCGCGACCGCTCAACAGCGCAAGCATACGTGCGGCGTCGTCGGTGTTCGCGGGCTTGCCCAACACTTTGCGGTTTACGACGACGACGGTATCCGCGCCGATCGTGATCAAATGAGGATCACGTTTCGCGATCGCGCTCGCCTTCTCCCGCGCCAGCCGCTCGGTGTGACGCCGCGGGGTCTCCCGGGGGCGCATGGTCTCGTCGACATTGGCCGGACGGACTTCGTGAGCGATGCCTATCAGGTGGAGCAGTTGGCGCCGGCGCGGTGAAGAAGACGCGAGTACAACGCGGCACTCGCTCACCGCTCGAGCCAGAGCGTCACTGGACCGTCGTTCACGAGCTCTACCTCCATCATCGCGCCGAACTCTCCGCTCTCCACCTTGAGTCCGCGACTGCGCAGAGCAGACAGGAGGCGCTCGTAGAGAGGGATCGCCTCCTCCGGACGAGCGGCATCGATAAAGCTCGGTCGCTTACCCTTCTCCGCGTTTCCATAGAGCGTGAACTGCGACACTACGAGTAATTCGCCGCCGACCTCCGACAGACCGAGGTTCATTTTCCCCTCAGAATCCCCGAACAGTCTCAGTCCGGTTGTCTTCTCCGCCATCCAATCGACCTTCTCCGGAGTATCGCCATGCGTGAAGCCGACGAGGAGAAGGAATCCCCTTCCTATGCTTCCGACTTTCCGTTGTCCGATGCGGACTTCTGCCCGCGAGACCCGCTGGAGTAAGACTCGCAGGTACTACTCCACCGTGACGGACTTGGCGAGATTGCGCGGCTGATCCACATTCGCGCCGCGCTTGACCGCGATGTAATACGCGAGAAGCTGGAGAGGCACGGACGCCAGCACCGGCGTGAGCATGTCCTTCGTCTCGGGAATGCGGAACTCGTAATCGAGCTTTCCGGCCAGGACTTCTTCGTCGCGCGTGGTGATGGCGATCACCCGACCGCCGCGCGCTTTCACTTCCTGCACGTTCGAGACGACCTTGTCGAACACCGAATCGTGCGGAGTGATGAAGACCACCGGCATTTTCTCGTCGATCAGCGCTATCGGGCCGTGCTTCATCTCGGCCGCTGGATAGCCTTCGGCGTGGATATAGCTGATCTCCTTGAGCTTGAGAGCACCCTCGAGCGCGGTCGGGAAGCTGTAGCCTCGGCCCAGGTAAAGAAAATTCTGCGCGTTCTTGAACTCCTCGGCGATCGTCTCGATCTCCCCGGCACGATCCAGGATACTTTGAATCTTCGAGGGCAGCTTCAGCATCTCCTCGATGATTTCCCTTCCATCGACCATGGAGAGATTGCGCAGCCTGGCCAGCTTGAGCGTGAAGAGCAGGAGAGCAATCACCTGACTCGTGAACGCCTTGGTGGAAGCGACTCCGATCTCCGGACCAGCGTGCACGTAGATGCCGCCGTCGCTCTCACGCGCGATCGTGGAGCCGACAACGTTCACGATTCCATAGGTGCGCGCGCCACGGGCCTTCGCTTCCCGCATTGCCGCGAGTGTATCCGCGGTCTCGCCCGACTGTGAGATCACGATGCAGAGAGTCTTGTCCGTAACGATTGGATTCCGGTAGCGCAGCTCGGAGGCGTACTCGACCTCGACAGGAATGCGCGCCAGGCTCTCGAGCATGTGCTCGCCGATCAACGCCGAGTGCCAGCTCGTGCCGCACGCCGTGATCAGAATGTTGTCGAACTTGAGCAGCTCCTCGTCGGTCATGTTGAGACCGCCGAGCTTGGACGTTCCCTGGTCGAGCAGAAGTCGTCCGCGCATGCAGTTCTCGATAGTCGCGGGCTGCTCGAAGATTTCCTTGAGCATGAAGTGGTCGAACCCGCCGCGCTCGATCTGGTCCAGATCCCAGTCGATCTTGCTGACTCTGCGCTCGAGCTGCTGCGCCCGCTGATCGAGAATCGTGTAGCCGTCCCGAGTCAGCACCGCGACGTCGCCGTCGTCGAGATAGACAACCTCGCGCGTCTGAGCGAGAATCGCCGAGACGTCGCTCGCGACATAGTACTCGCCGTCGCCGAGCCCGATGAGAAGCGGGCTTCCCTTTCTGGCTGCAACGATCTTGTTCTTGTCCTTGCTCGAGACAACCGCGATTCCGTAGGTGCCTTCGATCTGCCAGAGCGCCTCGATCACCGCGTCCTCGAGACTTCCGTCAAAGGCTTCCTCTATCAGGTGAGCGATGACTTCAGTGTCGGTCTCGGAGACGAAGGTATGGCCGTGCGCGATGAGCTGCTTCTTGAGCGTGCCGGAGTTCTCGATGATTCCGTTGTGGACGACGGCAATGTTCCCCTTGCAGTCGATGTGCGGGTGTGCGTTGCATTCATTGGGAGCGCCGTGGGTTGCCCAGCGCGTGTGGCCGATGCCCATGTCGCCGTCAACGGGACTGGCCTTGAGTGCTGCCTCGAGTCTGGAGATCTTTCCGGCAGCCTTACGGGTCTCGACTCCTGAGCCGTTCATCACCGCGACGCCGGCGGAGTCGTAGCCGCGATACTCCATCCGCTTCAACCCCTCGAGCAGCAGCGGTGTCGCGCCGCGCGTTCCGATGTAGCCAATAATTCCGCACATATGAGCTCTTGTTGACTGTATTCTATCTGCTGAGCGCCTCGACGGGCTTGCGACAGTCGCGGACCAGTTTCTCCGCCTCGGCTGCGCTGGGCGCCTCTGCTATTACACGCACGATTGGTTCCGTCCCGGAAGGGCGGATGTGCACCCAGCGATCCGGCCAAGTGAGCCTTAAACCGTCCTTGGTGTCCGCTTCGGCGTCGGGGAAGGCTCTCTTGAGAGCTTCGTACACCGTGTCGAGGGGAGCGTTCGGCCGGTCCAGCTTGTCCTTGACGATAATGTATCGCGGATACGAGGCAACGATTTTTGAGAGCGGCCTCTTTTCGCCTTCCTCGAGGAGTAGCTGTAGGATGAGCGCCGCGCCGACTGGCGCATCCCGGCCGAGGTGAAGCTCGGAGAGAATGACGCCTCCATTGCCTTCTCCACCAATCGGCGCCTTTTCTGAGCGCATCCTCGTCGCAACGTTTACCTCGCCAACCGGGGCGCGAATCACCCTCGTTCCGGCCTCGGTTGCGATGTCATCGACGATCCTGCTCGTCGAGAGATTGGTTACGACCGGGCCCTTTCGGTGTCGCAGGACGACTTTGGCCGCCAGCGCCAGAGTGTAGTCCTCCCCGATCGCCACGCCTTCGTCCGAAACCAGTGCCAGGCGATCGACGTCCGGATCGACCGCCATCCCGAGATCGCAGTGGGAATCCTGCACGAGCTTTTGCAGCTCGCCGAGATTCTCCGCAACGGGCTCCGGAGGATGTGGAAATCTGCCGTCAGGCTCCATGTTGATCGTCGCCAGCTTGCAGCCGAGGAGCTCGAGGAGAACGGGCATGAAAACGCCACCGGCTCCACGCACACAATCCAGGCCAACCCGGAACCCCCGCTTCCTTATTCCTTCCACGTCGAGAAACGGCAGGGCGAGAATCTTTTCGATGTGCTCGCGCGCGGCATCCCTGTCGGCGGTGACGGTGCCGAGCTTGTCCCATGTCGCGCGCGGAATCTCTCCATCCACGACCTTCCGCATGTCGGCCGCTTCGGCGCCGTCGAGAAACAGGCCCGAAGGGCCAATGAACTTGAGAGCGTTCCACTCGATAGGGTTGTGACTCGCGGTGATGGCGAGACCGCCCGCCGCGTGATGGCGCTCTACCGCGAGCTGCACCGTCGGCGTCGGCACCATTCCGATATCGAGTACGTTGCAGCCAACGGACTGGAGAGCCGCGTGGACCACGGCCTGAAACATCGGACCCGACACGCGACTATCCCGGCCGACGACGATCCTCGCCTTGCCACCACTGCGCGCGAGCGCCCAGGCGCCAAAGCCGGCGGCAAACTTGGCCATGATCTCAGGCGTCAGCGCTTCGCCAACTCGGCCGCGCACGCCGGAGACGCTCACCATCAATCCTTCATAGGCCATTCGTTCTTTTTCCTCTCGTTTCTATTGGGCTGGTCGAGTAGCCCATAATTTACTCCGACAGAAATTTATCGGACGCCGAATGCCAGTGTCTCGATTGATTAACTTCCCCCTCAATATCCTCTACGTGACCGGCGAATGACCCGTATCTTCGAAGAAGACCTCAAGGCACAGTTCGGCACCCGCGCCATCCACGCCGGGCAACGACCCGATTTGCTCTCCGGCGCGATCATGACGCCGATCTACACGACGTCCACCTACGTCCAGGAAGGACTCGGCAAGAACAAGGGCTACGAGTACGCGAGAGGTAAGAACCCCACTCGCGAGGCGCTCGAGCGGAACGTCGCCGCCCTCGAGGGAGGGACCCACGGCTTCGCGTACAGCAGTGGAATGGGCGCCACCGATTCGATCATGAAGCTGTTCAAGTCCGGCGACCACATCGTCGCCGGCGAGAGCAGCTATGGCGGAACCTTTCGGCTCTTCGACAAGATCCTGAGAAATTTCGGGCTGTGCTTTAGCTACGTCGACAGCAGGGATCCGCAGCGCGTGGAAGACGCCTGCAACAAGAACACGGTCGCCATCATGATGGAGACGCCGACGAATCCGCTGATGCGCATCACCGACCTGGCGGCGGTCGGCCAGATCGCAAAGCGCAAGAATGCGCTCTTCATCGTCGACAATACCTTCGCGTCTCCATACTTCCAACGGCCCTTCGACTACGGCGCGGACATCGTCTATCACTCGACGACGAAGTACCTGAACGGCCATAGCGACATGGTGGGAGGAATCGCGGTGGTGCGCGATGACGCGCTCGCTGAGCGAATGCAGTTCATTCTGAATTCGGCCGGTGCGGTCCCCGGCGCGTTCGACGCCTGGCTCGTGTTGCGTGGGACCAAGACGCTCCATCTCCGGATGCCGCGTCACGATGAGAATGGGCGCAAGATCGCGGCGTGGCTGGCAGAGAAAATCGGACATGAGAACGTGATTTATCCCGGGCTTACGTCGCACCCGCAGCACGAGCTGGCGAAGCGACAGATGAAGGGATTTGGCGGAATGATTTCCGTTCTCACGGGCAGCAAGGAGAGAGCGGCGAAGATCCTGGGTCGCGTGCGCGTTTTTTCTCTGGCTGAATCGCTTGGTGGGGTGGAAAGCCTGATCAGCCACCCCGCGTCGATGACGCACGCCTCGGTTCCGGCAGAGCGAAGGGCGGAGATGGGATTGACCGATGATCTCATTCGCCTCTCCTGCGGTGTGGAGGACGTTGGCGATCTGATCGCCGATCTCGAGCAAGCGTTCGGATGAAGATTCTGATCGTCGGCGGCGGCGGGCGCGAGCATGCGCTCGCCTGGAAGCTGTGCCGCGACGATCCAGACTCCGAGCTTATCGCCGCACCCGGAAATCCGGGGATTGCTACCATCTCCCGCTGCGTACCGATTGCGCCAGGCAAGCTCGAAGAGCTGGCGGCCTTCGCCGAGAATGAGCGCGTCGATCTCACGGTGGTGGGTCCCGAGAGCCCGCTCGAAGCCGGGATCGTCAATCTCTTTCAATCGCGGGGATTGCCGATTTTCGGACCGACGCGCGAAGCAGCCCGGATCGAGACCTCCAAGCGGTTTGCGAAAGAGCTGATGACGCGCGCCGGCGTTCCAACGGCCCGCGCGACGTATCACACCGATCAGCGAAAAGCCAAGCTGTCGCTGTCGGAGTTTGCCGCGCCAGTGGTCATCAAAGCATCGGGTCTCGCCGCCGGGAAAGGGGTCGTCGTGGCGCAGAGCGCCGCGGAGGCGGAGCACGCCATAGACGCAATGCTGAGCGATCGGGTGTTCGGTGAGGCTGGCGGGGAGATTCTCATCGAAGAGTTCATGGAAGGCGAAGAACTTTCGCTCTTTGTCATTACTGACGGTGAGCGCGCAATTCCACTTCTCGCCGCGCAAGACCACAAGCGGCTTCTCGATGGAGATTTCGGACCCAACACGGGAGGGATGGGGGCCTACGCACCGACATCGGTCGCCACACCGGATCTCACTCGTCAGGTCATGCGTGAGATCATCGAGCCGACTTTGGCGGCGATGCGCACTGAAGGATGTCCGTTCAGGGGTCTGCTCTACGCGGGACTGATGCTGACGCCGGATGGCCCGAAGGTCGTCGAATTCAATTGCCGCTTCGGTGATCCTGAAACGGAGGCGCTGATGCCGTTGATGGATTCATCATTGTTGGAGCTCGTTGCCTCAGTGGCCGGCGGTGGGTCCCTCGCCAGCTCGCGCGCGCCTGATTGGAAACCACTCGCCGCAGTCACCACGGTAGTGGCCGCCGATGGTTATCCTGACAAGCCGCGCACGGGCGACGTGATCCGTTTGCCCGAGCCCGAGGAGAACGTTCACATATTCCACTCTGGAACCGTCCGCAATTCGTCGGGAGAGCTCGTCACCGCGGGTGGTCGTGTGCTCGCCGTGACGGCCGTTGCGGAGCAACTGCTCGAGGCGGCCGATCGGTCGCGAGCGCACGCGGAGGAAGTCTCGTTCAAGGGGAAGCAGCTGCGGCGCGACATCGCGTGGCGTGAGCTGACTCGCGGTGCCCGAATTACCTGAGACCGAGACCATCGCGCGCGACCTCGACGGCGCGATCCGGGGACGGAAGATCACGAACGTCTCCGTCCGCAAAGCTGACGTCTTGCGTGAAGTAACGGCGCGGGCGCTCGCAAAAAAACTGCGCAACGCGACGATTCTGCGAAGCTGGCGGCGCGCCAAGCTCGTCGTGCTCGACCTCGACACCGGCGATCGTCTCGTGGTACAGCCGCGCTTTACCGGCGCTCTGTTGATAGATGATGGCAGCTTCACCGGGTCGGAGCTCAGCTATTCCACGCTACGCCTGGAGTTGGATGACGGCCGCTTTTTGCACTATGCCGATGTCCGTCGTCTCGGTACAGTCGCACTGATGAGTGCAAAACGTTTCGATGAATACTCGGGGAAGCTCGGTATAGAGCCACTTGACCGTTCATTTACCGGCAGGCATCTATCGGGAGTTCTTCGGGCGAGCAGTCAGCCCGTGAAAAAACTATTAATGGAGCAGCGCAAGATCGCAGGCATTGGCAACATCTACGCGAACGAGGCACTCTGGCGCGCCGGTATCGATCCCTCGCGCCCTGCCGCGTCGGTGTCACTGGAGGAAGCAGACCTTCTCCGCGACTCGATCGTCGGCGTTCTCGGTGAGGCGATCGAAGCGCGCGGAACCAGTTTTCGCGACTACCGCGACGCGCGTGGCAAGCGCGGCTCTTTCGTCGACAAGCTCGACGCGTATGGCCGAGCAGGGCTCCCCTGCCACCGCTGCGGGGCGAGACTCGTCTCCACCCACGCCATAGACGGCCGCGCCACGACCATGTGCGTGAGGTGTCAGCACTAGAATGATTCGCGGCATTCCGCGCGTGGAGCAGCAGCCGACGAGCGATGCGCAGCTCGCCCTGATGAGGTCGACCGTACGCGACGGCGCGGCCGATAGGCCCGGCATCTATCGCATGCTGTCGAGCGGGGGCGAGGTCTTGTACGTCGGCAAATCGAAACGGGTGCGCTCGCGGCTGCTCAGCTATTTCTGCTGCGCGTATCCTGAGGACAAGGGCGCGCGCATTCTCCGGTCGGCCGAAAAGATAGAATGGGAATACACGCCGAGTGAGTTCGCGGCGCTGCTGCAGGAGCTGAGGCTGATCAAGCGCTTTCGGCCGCGGTACAACGTAGCGATGAAGCGTGACGCGCGGCACTACTCCTTCATCAAGCTCACGAAGACTCCGGCTCCCAAGCTCATCGTGGTACGCTGCGCGTCGGGTGAAGACGCAAGTATCTACTACGGCCCTTTCGTCGGCGCACAGCGAGTCGGCGAAGCCGTGCGGGAGCTGAACGACGCGCTGATGCTCCGCGATTGCCGGACCGATCTCAAAATGTTCTTCAGTGATCAGACAGAGCTGTTCCAGCTTTCACCGCGCACACCCGGCTGCATCCGTCACGAGATCACCAAATGCCTCGGGCCCTGCGTGGGTGGATGCTCGGCGGCGCAGTACGACGAGCGCGTGACGCTGGCCAGAGCATTCCTCGACGGGTCCAACGACGGGCCCCTCGACATGCTGCGAGTACAGATGGAGCGGCTCAGCGCGGAGATGGAATACGAACGGGCCGGTGTCTATCGCGATAAGCTGGAGCGGCTCGAGGCGCTTCGCGCACAGTTCGGACGGTTGAGATTCGCGGTGGAGAATCTCTCCTTCGTGTACACCGTGCCGGGCCACGAAGGAGAGGATCGCGTGTATCTCATTCGTCGAGGCGTGGTGCGCGCGGAGCTGGGAAAGCCCAGGTCATCCAAGGATCGGCGCGGCATGAAGCACCTGGTGGAGGACATCTTCTCCCCGGAGGACAAGCCGACGGCGCAGGTGCCCACTCACGAGATTGACGAGCTGCTGTTGCTCTCGTCCTGGTTCCGGAGATTTCCGAAGGAAATGAAGCGGACGAAACAGGTCAGCTGACCCGGTCGCCCTCCCACCGCTTGACCAGTGTTTGCTCGATTCCAAGCTGGTCGAGCATTCTCGCAACCATGAAATCCACGAGCTGAGCTATCTGTTTCGGCCGGTGATAAAAACCCGGCGCCGCGGGCATCACAACCGCGCCCGCACGTGTGAGTCTCAGCATGTTCCCCAGGTGAATCGCGCTCAGAGGAGTTTCCCTCGGCACCAGAATCAGCTTGCGGCGCTCCTTCAGCGTGACATCAGCAGCCCGTTCGATCAGCGAACGCGACGCACCGACCGCGATCGCCGACAACGTCCCCATCGAGCAGGGACAAACGATCATCCCCGCGGTAAGAGATGATCCC
>DASZZU010000339.1:0-6670 GCA_035544855.1 Gemmatimonadaceae bacterium
GCCGTAAGTCTACTGCGACGACGTCTCGATCAGCAGCATCGCAGTGGATAGCGCTGTGTGTACGATTACTCCAGTTTCATCTGTCGGAGCAACGCGCGAAATCTGGGATGCGTGTGGAGGGGTGTTAACAGGAACGAGCCCTTGATGCTGTATGCTGGCCCGGTGCGTTCTGCCACTGCACGCTCCAGCCAGTCCATTGCCCGGTCGGAGTCGCCGAGGCCGGTGTAGACGTATGCGAAATGGTAGGGCGAGACGAATGCGCCCCGCGCCCGCTCTTCGAGCTCTCGCAGTATCTCTCGCGCCTTCGCCGCGTTGCCGGCCATAGCATAGGCCTCTCCCAGCTGGCCCAACCACAGTGTGTTTCCCCGAGAGAACGAAACCGCTCGCTCCAATTCGGCCAAACCCTCATCCTGCCTTCCGCTGAGGAAGTACGCCCACCCGAGCGTGGCCCGCGCGCGATCATACCCGTCGTCAAGCTCCACAGCCTCCTGCGCTCGAAGTACAGCCTCGTCATACCGTCCGGCGCGCAGGAGCGTCGTCACGAAATCCATCCGGTGAGCCAGCGGGTCCAGTTCGTGGGCGCGATTCTGAAGCGCAATTGCCTCATCGAATCGCGCGAGCGCCGCGCACAATCGTCCATACAGATCGTAGGCGTCAGCGTTACTCGGGCTCAGCTCCAGAGCGCGCTTGAAGCCCTGCTCGGCACCGGACCAGTCGAACTCGCGCACACCCTTTAGATATCCCATGGTGCAGTGCGCAGCGCTCAACTCGGGATCGAGTCTCAGCGCGTCCGCCGCTGCTTCCGCCGCGCGCCGATACGCGATGTCGGGCGCTACTCCGCCGATCTCCGCCAATTCGGTGTAGGCCATAGCCAGATTCGCGCAAGCGAGTGCGAACGTCGGGTCGCGCGCGATCGCGCGATCGAAGTACTCTATCGCGCGCTCAAGCGCCTCGTTCGTGTAATCGATCAACCACTGCCGGCCCTGCAGAAAGAGCTGGTAGGCCTGGATGTCCTTCGTCGGCTCCCTCCGCACGCGCGCCTGTTCGTCTCGCGACAGTTCCGCTTTGAGCGCGGCAGCAATGTGAAGTGCGACGTCGGTCTGGATCGAGAAGATGTCAGTCATCTGCCTGTCATACGTCTCCGCCCACAGATGCTGATCGGTCTCGACATCGATGAGTTTCGCCACGATGCGCACGCGATCTCCGTCATGTCGCACGCTTCCGTCGAGGAGTGTCGTGGCGCCGAGTGTCGTGCCGATCTCCTTCAGGCTGTGTTGTCGCTGCTTGAACGGCATCACCGAAGTGCGGGAGATGACTTTGAGGGCGCGGATCTTCGACAGGTGCGCAATGACATCCTCCGTGATCCCATCCGCGAAATACTCGTTCTCCGCGTCCGCGCTCAGGTTGAGGAATGGCAGCACCGCGACCGATGAGGATTGAGCGCGGACAGGGGGACTCAGAGCGGGGTGGCGCCTCGTTGCTGCACCGCGCAGCTGTTCCGCCAACGCAACCACTTCCGGATCTGGCTCGAGGTCGAGATCCACACGCAGGCGGCGCGCATGCTCGCTCGCATGGTGTTTCGCGCCGGCCCGATCGCCCGCGGCGTCGAGCGCCCGCATCAATGCCTGCGCATGCACGCCCGAGTGTGGATCGGCGGCCACCAGCCGACGGCACGTGCCCACCCCGCCATGCACATCCCCGGACTGCTTCTGCCGCTCGGCGAGCGCGAGCAGTGCGCCCATGTACGCGTGGGTGAGCTCGCTTCGACGTTCATCAAGCCAATATCCGAACTCGGTTGAATCGTCCAGGTGAAATCCATCCAGCAGCGGACCGGCGTAGAGCTGCACGACGCGCTCAGATGCGTCCGCCGCGATCGCGGTGCGCAACTCGTGCAGGTCGCATGTCAGGCGGGATGGGTTCAGCAGAAGTCCGTCGCCCGTTGACGCGATCGCGTCTTCACCAAGCGCCGAGCGCAGCACGTGCACCGCGAGGTTGAGCAGGCGACGCGCGTTGGCCATGTCTCGCTCGGGCCAGAGCAGCGCCATCGCCCGATCGCGGGAGAGCGCCTGCGGCCATGCAGCGACGATGAGCGTCAACAGCGCGATGCGGTGACGCTGCGCCGGTGGGCCGCTGAGGGGAGCATCTCCGGAACGCAGGGACGCGCCCCCGAGCAGTTGGACCGTGATCATCGTTTCTCGTCCGCCAGCTAATTCGTGGCTAACTCCGAGTGCAAGGAGCAGCTAATCGCTCCTGCTCATGTTACGTGTGGGTACAAGATCACTTCCATCACACGAGGCCACAATGAGACGAACTGTTCAACTGCTTGCCGGTATCGCACTGCTGGGCGGATGCCGCGGCGAGCAGATCCCCACCGAAACCATCGCCCACATTCAACCGCAGGCAGCGGCGAGCCAGGCGTTAGGGGCAGCCGTGGAAAAGGATCTCGCTACGCTCCGCCGGGTGACGGCGCCGTTCCAGCAGTTCGACAAGGCAACGGCCGCCGGGTGGTCGGCGCAAATCACGCAGTGCATGACGGATCCGAACGGCGCCGGCGGGATGGGCTTCCATTACGGCAACACCACCCTTATCGACGGGTCCGTGCGGGTGAACGAGCCGGAGCTGCTGCTCTACGAGCCCGAGAAGAACGGCCGACTGCGTCTGGTAGCCGTGGAGTACATCATTCCGTATACCTACCACAGTCGCGATGCCGCGCCGCCGGTACTGTTCGGCCAGGAGTTCAAGCAGAACGACACGTTTCAGCTCTGGGGGCTCCACGCGTGGGTGTGGAAGGAGAACCCGAGCGGTATGTTCGCCAGCTGGAACCCGAAGGTTACGTGCGAGCACACCACCGCCGTGTCCACGATGGTGCACTAATCAACTCGACACTTAACAGAGAACTCCAATGCCGAAGTACATCATCGAACGCGAGATCCCGAACGCGGCAGCGTTTTCTGCCGCGGACTTGAAGGGCATCTCTCAGCGCTCCTGCGCCGCACTGCAGCAGCTCGGTCCCAGCATTCAGTGGGTGCAGAGCTTCGTGACCGAGGACAAGATCACCTGTGTGTACATCGCACCAAACGCCGACATAATCCGGGAGCACGCCAGACTCGGAGGATTCCCCGCGGATCGGGTGCTCGAGGTGGCGACGACCATCGATCCGACGACAGCGGAGTCGAACGAGCTTGCGGCCACGGCGGGGGCGTAGCGAGTCGAGCCTAATTCCGAAAGTACGATGCCCGATGCTGCGAGGTCTGCAGCATCGGGCATTGTGCACTATCCTCTCTGTCTGGCTAACAGAGGCGCGCCATTGACTATGGACCCGAGAAGCCGATCGGGACTCCACCAGGTGCGCGTACGACGGCGATGGTCACACCCGGCATTACCTGGGTGGGCGGGACCATCTCCTCGGCTCCTTCGCGCAGCGCTTTTTCGAATGCGGCTCGCGTGTCCGCGACATGTACGCTGAAGCTGCTGCCCGGCGTCTCGGACGGGCTGGTCGGGCGAATTCCCCCACCGCCTTTGTCGGAGTACGCAAAGAGGTGGTACTCGCCGCCGCCTGGCATGCCAAAGCTCGGCTTGAAGGTCCAGCCCAGAACCTTGGCGCACCAAGCCTTGGTTGCTATCGGGTCGGAGCTCGCGAGCTCCGTGTGCGTGATCCAGCCATAGAGGCCACGCGTCGGCACATGACTCTGGGTAGACGACGTCGAAGACTTCCGTGGGGACCGCTTCGTCGCTGGTTTTCTCGCTGATCGTCCTGGCTTTTTCTTCATTGCAAATCGGGAGAGTTGGCCTTCACTGCCGCGCGTAGACACGCACGTAGTCGACGAGCATCGTCGCCGGGAAGATCGCGCCCGACTGCGGATCTCCGTCGAAGTGCCCACCGACGGCCAGATTGAGGATCAGGAAGAATGGTTGGTCGAGTACCGATTTACCAAAATGCTCCACTGCGTCGCGCGTGATCCCATAGTGGGCGGTATCGTCGACGAAGAATCGGACGTGGAGCGAATCCCATTCGACGGCGAACGTGTGGAAATCGTCCGAGAGGGCGCCACGCGCGAGACTATGCGCGTGAGCGAACGGCGTCGCTCCGGAGTAGCCTGGCCCGTGCACCGCCGAGCTCGTCGTCGTCGGCTCGCTCCCCTTGTTCTCCATGACGTCGAGCTCTCCGCACTCCGGCCATGGCTTCGCGGGAGAGTTGTGTCCCAGCATCCAGAAAGCGGGCCAAAGCCCCTGTCCCGCGGGTAGCTTGATGCGTGCTTCCACACGGCCGGGTGCAACAAGCATCTTCCCTCGGGTCGTGACTTTCGCGGACGTGTACAGACACGGACCGTAATAACAGGTGAGGCCCACCGGAGCGCGCCGGGCAACGATCATCAATTGTCCCTGTCCATTGAGCGCGATGTTTTCGGTTGCGTCGGTATAGTATTCCTTCTCGTCGTTGCCCCAGCCGCAGATCCCTTTCTGGCACCCATCCGCCGTTTCGTAACTCCATTTCGTGCTGTCGATGCGCGCGCCAGCTGCCCCATCGAACTCATCGCTCCAGACCTGAATCCACGTAGTTGTAGAAGCAGTCGATGCAATGGATGGCGTGCCGGACGTGCACCCGAGCGAAGCGGCAACAGCGAGCGCATAGGTAGCGCCGAGGAGTCGAGTTCCTGAGAAGCCTGTCATAGTGAGCGGCGTAGCCGCATCCGAAATGTGTTTGTCAGCTGCAATGGATGTTAGCTGGCGGCTTCGGGTAACGGCTACTGCCTGCGGCGTGCGCTCACTCGGTCCGCTGGATCGGGTCGTCCTCGGTGACTGAGTCGTAGATCCGCACTGCGGTCCAGAACCCGCCGCACTCCGAGCGGAACCGGTCGTGCACCGGGTGCACCTGGTAGGCGTCGTGCGCCGCCTGATCCGGGAAGACTAGCACCAGCGCCCTGGAGTAGCCGCGCTCGATCACAGGCCGGTCCGTCGGCGCGGGCGCCCCGATGTAGCCGTGCCGGACGCCCTCGATCGCGAGCAGCTCGCGCAGGCCGGCGGCAAACCTGTCGCGCTCCGCGGGCGTCAGATCCTCCCGGAGCCAGAAGTACACAGCGTGGACGAACATCGGGGGGTCAGGAACGAGGATTATCGGTTACGAAGGCGAGAGCCGCCAGAACGACATCGACACCCACGACTATGGCATCGTTGAGTTGCTCACGAACGCTAGTCGGCTTCCATCCGGTGACCACGACGGGACGTTGATTGTTCCCTGGCCACCATACACATAGGCGATTACTCGCGCCGGGCCGCCACCGACGGGCATCAATTTTAGCAGCACGTGCTTGTAGAACGGATGATCGTTCGCGGGAACGTCCCTTGGAAAGGCGATGTACGCGATCCACTTGCCATCCGGCGAGATGTGTGGAAACCAGTTGTTGAAGCCGTCGTTCGTGATCTGCTGTTGTCCGCTCCCATCGGGTCGCATGCGCCAGATTTGCATCCGTCCGCTGCGCGACGAGTTGAAGTAGATGTACGCGCCGTCCGGCGTGAACTCCGGCCCGTCGTCCAGTCCCGGCGCGGAGGTGAGGCGGATCTCGTCGCCACCGGTGACGAGAATCTTGTAGACGTCCAACTCGTCGCCTCGAATGCCTGTGTACACCAGCCAGCGGCCATCGGGCGACCAGCCATGGAGATACGAGGGTCCTTTCGCGGTCACGCGCTTTGGCGTGCCGCCGGTCGTCGGGAGCGTGTAGATGATCGAGGCGACGCTGTCCTCTACCGCATGGTGGCTGATGGCCATCATCCGGCCGTCGAACGAAAGGACGTGATCGTTGTTGTTGCGCGTCGCAAATCCCGTGTTGATCGCCTCGGCCGAGCGTGACGAGAGGTCAAAGCGATAGAGGCGGCCCTCCTGCGCGTAGATGAGCGCCTTACCGTCGCGAGTCCAGTTGGGTGCCTGAAATGATCCGCCGTACTGATGCACGATCGTCGCGTTCCCGGTCGCGACGTCCAGAATCTCGAGGTTGGCGTCAGTCCTCCCATACGCCGATGGTGATGGGCCAATTCATCGGCTCATTGCGTCCTCGCCTGAAGGAGATACGGGCGAACCCCAGCCAGCGACGAATGCTCGACCGCGCCTTCACAGAATCCTTCGCCGTGTTTGCGCGCGAAATTCACCGCGACACTTTGAACGACAGACTCTACACCCACGAAGGGGCTCTGCTTGTGGAGGCTGTGCAATTCTATGGGTCACCATCTTACCAGCGGCAGGCGATCGACGCGTTTCACAAGGCGATCGAGCTCAGTCCGCATCGTATTCAGCAGCGGTTGCTTCTCGCCCGCATCTACACCGGAGCACGGGACTACGAGCGCGCGCTCGTAGTGTTGAGCGACGCCGTGAGAAGCGATCCGGAGCTTGGCGAGCCGCGCTATGGACTGGCGCAGGCCTACATCGGGGCAGGACGGAGCGACTCCGCTCTGGCGATGCTCCAGAGCTCACTCAGGCTCGGATATGTAGGTGCTCCGGAAACGTATCTGTCGATGGGGAAACGTCTCGAGTTCTCCGGGCGTAGCGCGGAGGCGGCGAAGCTGTACGCGGCCTATCTCGAAGCGAAGTACACGAAAGCGGTGTGGGATCGGATCGCGAGGAACTCCCTTCTCCCGTGCGCATCGGTGCGCGCCTCACGTTGGCCTGACTCTGTCG
>DASZZU010000340.1:0-3200 GCA_035544855.1 Gemmatimonadaceae bacterium
CTGGACCGCCCAGACTTTCAGGAATTTCGGCGAGGATCCGCACTCGTTCATCCCCTCATTCGAGAATTACACCGAGCGGCTGCATCCCGACGACCGCGAGATGATGAAGCAGACGGTGCAGGGCGCAATTCTCTCCCGAAAGCCCTTCGATTACTACCACCGCCTGATCATGCGGGATGGATCGGTGCGCACGCTGCACGCGCGCGGGCGGGCGATATACGACCGGGATGGCAAGCCGGTGCGGATGGTCGGCACCGGACAGGACGTCACCGAGCGCATCGCTCTCGAAGCGGAGCGCACGACCCTCGCGGCGGCGGAAGTGGCCAACCGGCGCGCCGGATTCCTCCGGCAGGCGACGCTGGGATTGTACGAGTCCATGGACTACGAGTCGCGACTGGTGCAGCTCGCGAAATTCCTGGTGCCGACACTCGGCGACTGGTGCGCAGTCGACATCCTCGAGGAGGATGGCAGGTTCAACCGGCTCGCGGTCGTTCACTCCGATCCTCAAAAGATCGAGCTGGCGAAGGAGCTGGAAGAGCGGTATCCGGAAGACCCGGAATTGCCGACAAGCCGGTGGAACGTTCTGGCGAGCGGAAAGCCAGTGCTTTTCCGTGAGATCACCGATGAGATGATCGACGCCGGTGCACGCGATCCGGTACACGCGGCCCTCATCCGGGCTTTGGGACTCACCTCGTTCATCACCGTTCCTCTCATCGCGAGGGAGGCGAAGCTCGGGACACTGACGATAGTGATGGCCGAATCGGGCCGGCACTACGACGAGAGCGACGTGGAGCTCGCGATGGACCTCAGCCGGAAGGCGGCGATTGCCATCGACAACGCGCGAATGCACACGCAGCTCATGGGGAAGACCGCCGAGCTGGAGGAGCAGGCGGTGCGGCTCGAACAGGTAGTGCAGAAGCTCGAGGGTGCGAACGAGATCCTTAACCAGCAGGCGATGGAGATGGAGCTCTCTCAGGAGGCACTCCAGGAGAGCAGTTCCGAGCTCGAGATGCAGACGGACGAGCTCCAGCGCGCGAACCGTGAACTGGCGCAATCGCAGGCTGAAGCGGAGAAAGCCAACCATGCGAAGATGGAGTTCCTCGCCGTGATGAGCCACGAGCTCAGGACTCCGCTCAACGCCATCAACGGATACACCGAGCTCATGGAGATGGAGATCGGTGGTGTGGTGAGCGAGGCCCAGCGCGAATATCTCGCGCGAATAAAAAAGAGCGGAAAATTTCTGCTCGGCCTGATTAACGATGTGCTGAACTTTGCGAAGATCGACGCCGGCTCCGTGGACATCAAGCGCGCGCCTGTGCGGCTCGACACGATTCTCGAGACATCGCACGTGCTCGTCGAGCCGCAGATGAAGGCGCGAAACATTGCATACCGCTGTGTGGCGATCGATGCGACATGCATGGCGGTCGGCGATTCCGAGAAGATCGAGCAGGTGATACTGAACCTGCTCACCAACGCGCTCAAGTTTACGGATCCCGGTGGCGCGATAACGCTTTCCTGCGAGTCCAGTGACGGTCGCGCGAGAATCAAGGTTGCCGACACCGGTCGAGGAATTCCGGCGGCCAAGCTCGAGTCCGTTTTCGATCCCTTCGTGCAGCTCGATCGAAGCGCGAACCCAGGCAGTCAGCACGGGGTGGGCCTGGGGCTCGCAATCAGTCGAGAGCTGGCGCGGGCGATGGGTGGCGAGCTGACGGCGGAGAGCGAGGTCGGGAAAGGCTCGGTTTTCACTCTGACGCTCGAGCTTCCTCCCGCTCCCTAGCAGCCCCGCGCAACATCGTAGCCTTCACCTTCACCGACAAGGCTGCCGCCCAAGGGATAAAGTCTTCCTTCAACGCGCCCGGAGGGACTCGAACCCCCAACCTTCTGATCCGTAGTCAGATGCTCTATCCAATTGAGCTACGGGCGCCCACACTTGCCTGCTCGCCGACGCGAATCTCGTCCAGCCAAACTCGGGATCCGCGGTCAGACGCTTCAACGTATTAGGTATGGGCGGTACAAGACTCGAACTTGTGACCTCCACGATGTCAACGTGGCGCTCTAACCAACTGAGCTAACCGCCCCTCTGTTCGCCAGTCTCGCGTAGAACAACGCAAAACCTGGCGAAGCTTCGCACCAGAGAGCGGGAAACGGGACTCGAACCCGCGACCCCAACCTTGGCAAGGTTGTGCTCTACCAACTGAGCTATTCCCGCGAACAAACAGCCGTCCTAGGCCCCACGCTAGCCATGGAGGTGAGGGGAATCGAACCCCTGACCTCTTGAATGCCATTCAAGCGCTCTCCCAACTGAGCTACACCCCCGGCATTTCCTTCCGCCCAAATCGCGCGGCAGGAACCGCGAAGGATATCCAAGGGTATGATCTAAGTCAAGAAATTCGCTCTGGCTAAAACGCCAACGGCCGGTATCTTGCAGCGCTTCTACAACCTGGATTTTCGATTACTCAGCAGCGCTTTCGCTCTCGCGCTCACAGGTTGTCGAAACGACACTAATCCGCTCGCATTGCTGGCCCCACAAAGGCCGCATTCGCATAGACTATCACAGCAGTACCAAGAGGTGTGCACCAATGGCAGAAGTAAAGCGTCGCCGTAAAACGGCTGTCGCCGGAATCGCTCCCAGCGAGCCCGAAAGGGACATTCTCGATCAGTATCTTTATGAGGTCAGCACTTATCCGCTGCTCAAAGGTACCGAGGAGATCGACGTTGCCCGTCGGATCAGAGCCGGTGACCCAGACGCTCTCCAGGAGCTCGTGCAGCGCAACCTGCGCTTCGTGATCTCCGTCGCGAAGAAATACCAGAACCGCGGCATGCCTCTCATCGATCTGATCGGCGAGGGCAACGTCGGCCTGCTCACGGCTGCGCGCAAGTTCGATCCCGATCAGGGCGTGAAGTTCATCTCGTACGCCGTGTGGTGGATTCGTCAGGCGATTCTGTCGTCTCTGGCGCGTCAGGGCCGCACCGTACGCGTGCCGCTGAACCGCACCGCGGATCTCTCGCGCATCATCAAGGCGTCGGAGATTTTGCGTCAGAAGATGCGGCGTGAGCCAACCCCCGAGGAGCTGTCACAGCTCACCGGTCTGTCCGTTGACGTCGTGCAGTCGCTCGCCGCTCTCAACACTGGAGACGTGCGTCTGGATGCCCCGATGGATCCGGAAGGCGATCGCTCACTCATCGAGCGCTTCGTCGCC
>DASZZU010000341.1:0-2674 GCA_035544855.1 Gemmatimonadaceae bacterium
AGCAGATCAAGAGCACCTCTCCCAACGCGATTCTGATCGTCGTCTCGAATCCGCTCGACGTGATGTCGTACGTCGCCATGAAGGTCACCGGATTTCCACGCGAGCGGGTGCTGGGCATGGCTGGAGTCCTGGACACGGCCCGCTATCGCGCCTTTATCGCCGAAGCGCTCGATGTCTCAGTGCGCGACATACAGGCGATGGTGCTTGGGGGGCACGGCGACACGATGGTACCGCTGATCTCCTACACCTCGGTGAGCGGCATTCCGATCACCCAGCTCATGCCGCAGGCGAAGCTCGATGCAATCGTCGAGCGCACCCGCGCCGGCGGTGCCGAAATCGTCAAGCATCTGAAGACGGGCTCGGCGTACTACGCGCCCTCGGCTGCGGCGGTGCAGATGTGCGAAGCGATCGTCCTCGATCAGAAGCGGATTCTTCCCTGCGCTGCATGGCTCGAGGGAGAATACGGAATGTCGGGACTCTTCCTCGGCGTTCCGTGCAAGCTTGGAAGGCGCGGGCTGGAGTCAATCATCGAAGTGGAGCTCACCCGAGCGGAGCGCGATGCCCTGGCGAAAAGCGCGGACGCAGTGCGCGAGCCGATGGGCGCGGTAAAGCTGTGACGCGTTGATGGGCAGGGTTCGCGCCTTCTATGGCTCCATGGTCGGCAAGAAAGTCGTCATGGGGATCACCGGCCTCATCGGGATCGGTTTCGTCATCGTCCACTCGCTCGGCAATCTCCTTGTTTTTCGCGGACCGGCCGCGATCAACTCGTATTCGCATTTTCTGAAGAGCACGGGCGAGCTGTGGACTCTTCGTGTCGTGCTCCTTGTCGCCGTAGTGCTTCACGTGATCGCGGCGATCCAGCTAACCCGACAGAGCCGCGCGGCTCGTCCGATCGGCTACGCGAAACGAGAAACCCAGGTCGCGACGATCTCATCGAGAACGATGCGCTGGGGCGGAGCGCTGCTGCTGGTTTTCATCGTCGTGCACATCCTTCATTTCACGACGGGCGCCATCAGGCCTGCAGGCGTATTCAGTCGAGAGGACGTTTACGCGAACGTCGTGACGAGTTTTCGTATTTGGTGGGTCGCACTTTTTTATGTAGTCGCGATGATCGCGCTGGGTCTGCATCTCTTCCACGGCGCGTGGAGCTCTGTGAGAAGCATCGGCGTGAGCCCGCCGTCGCCTCAGCCACTCCACAGGAGACTTTCCCTGCTTATCGCGGTTTTCGTGTGGGCCACTTTCACCGCGATTCCCATCGCGGTCTTTTCGGGAATCGTGCGATGAGTCCGCAGCTCGACGCCAGGATCCCGAGCGGGCCTCTCGCGCAGAAGTGGGACAAGCACCGCTTCGAGATGAAGCTGGTGAGTCCGGCGAACAAGCGGAAATACACTGTCGTAGTAGTGGGGTCGGGACTCGCTGGCGGCGCCGCTGCCGCAACCATGAGCGAGCTCGGCTACAACGTAAAGTGCTTCTGCTTTCAGGATTCGCCACGCCGCGCACACAGCATCGCTGCTCAGGGGGGAATCAACGCCGCCAAGAATTACAGAAACGACGGCGACAGCGTTTACCGACTCTTCTACGATACCATCAAGGGCGGCGACTTCCGCTCGCGGGAGGGCAACGTATACAGGTTGGCGGAGGTGAGCGTCAACATCATCGATCAGTGCGTGGCGCAGGGAGTTCCATTCGCTCGGGAATATGGTGGGCTGCTGGCTAACAGATCCTTCGGCGGAGCCCAGGTCTCACGAACCTTCTATGCTCGCGGTCAAACCGGACAGCAGCTTCTGCTCGGCGCATACCAGGCTCTGGAGCGGCAGATATCAGAGGGCGGAGTGACGATGTTTCCGCGCACTGAAATGCTCGATCTCGTCGTCATCGATGGGAAGGCGCGCGGTATCGTGACCCGTGATCTCGTCACCGGCGCGATCGAATCACATGTCGCCGACGCGGTCGTGATTGCTTCGGGAGGATATGGAAATGTCTTCTACCTTTCAACGAACGCGCAGGGCTCAAATGCGACCGCGATCTGGCGCGCGTACAAGCGGGGCGCGGCGTTCGCAAATCCTTGCTTCACCCAGATCCACCCGACCTGCATCCCGGTCAGCGGAGACTATCAGTCGAAGCTGACATTGATGAGTGAATCGCTGAGGAACGACGGACGGGTATGGGTTCCGAAGAAACCAGGCGACAAGCGCGACCCGCGGCAGATCCTGGAGCCCGAGCGCGACTACTTTCTCGAGCGCAAATATCCGAGCTTCGGCAACCTCGCGCCGCGAGACATTGCATCCCGCGCAGCGAAGGAGATTTGCGACGAAGGTCATGGCGTTGGTGAGACGGGCCTGGGCGTCTACCTCGATTTTGCCGACGCGATCAAGCGGCTGGGGAAGGACATGATCGCGGAGCGCTACGGCAACCTCTTCGAGATGTATCAGCGCATCACGGACGAGAATCCGTACGAGGTGCCAATGCGGATTTATCCAGCGGTTCACTACACGATGGGTGGTCTCTGGGTCGACTACAACCTGATGAGCACCATCGACGGGCTGCACGTCACCGGGGAAGCGAACTTCTCAGATCACGGCGCGAACCGGCTCGGCGCTTCGGCGCTCATGCAAGGGCTCGCCGACGGCTACTTCATAATTCCGAATACCATCGGCGACTATCTCGCCAGTCA
>DASZZU010000342.1:0-55104 GCA_035544855.1 Gemmatimonadaceae bacterium
AGTGGGCTAAGAACGGAAACTGACCCACAAACAGACCCACGGCAAAGCGTAACAAAAAACCCCTGCAACGCAAAGCATTGCAGGGGCTGCACTTAATCAGTCGGGGCGCCCGGATTTGAACCGGGGACCTCCTGCTCCCAAGCGGGTTCACTCACTCACCACTTACAACAAATTGCCGGCTTATCATAGGCGAATCGAGCGTCGGAGCCGATCGCGTACGACAACTTGACGGTTCTCATAACTCCGAAACGGCATCACAACAGACACAGCAACAGACGCACCTCTTTCACGGCGATTCATTTTCGCGCGTGCCCGCAAGTGCGTTCGCTCGACGGCCGAGCTGGTTAAGCGACCAGTGCGCTCGCAATTGCAAATATGTCAGGTGCGGTCAGAAATTTTGCGCGAACCGATCGTGACCTCACGCTTATCAGGCTTGAAAACTACACGCTAAAGTAGGACAAGATGTCCGCATTTCACTCTGACGGACCGCGAAATGTCCTGTGCAATCTTAGCCGCTGTCCTCGGATGTCCGCATCCAACTGACACCCGAACTGACACCTGCTCCAAAGCAGGCCTGCCTCGGATCGCGTCGAGTCTCGTGACCGTCGAGCGAGAACTTCCGATGCGATCACGGAAGAGGCGTGTCAGCCGCTCTTCATTCCGCGTTAGAGGGAAGCGAGACCAGCGAGAGCTCCCGCGAAAGTGCCTCCGACCAGGATGAACGCTGGATGTAATTTCGTGCGAAGAGTGAGCACGGCGGCGCCGGTTGCGACGCCGAAAAAGATCCAGTGGGTCGCACTGCTCCGCAACAGGTGCAGTACCGTGACGCCAAGCAGCCCGACTACAGCCGGAGCTGCACCACGACCGAAGCCTTTGAGCCACGGTCGCGTAAGCCACCGCCGAACCTGCCATGCAGCGAGCGTCGCCAGCAACCACGGTGCGACAAATACTCCAATGGTCGCAGACAGTGCGCCAAGGAAGCCAGCAGTGCGGTAGCCGATGAAAGTTGCTGTGATCAAGACAGGTCCCGGCGTGATGTACCCGAATGCGACTGCCGCGGAGAAATCTGCTGGACTCACCCAACCGGCCTCGGCGACCGCCAATCGCTCGACCAGAGGAAGTGCTGCCTGCCCACCGCCGAACGCGAGGAGGCTCACGACCACGAAGCGCCAGAAGAGCTGGGTTAGTATCATCGACTTCCGACTCGCGTGCCGTCGGCAGCGGCAGGCGGTCCAGAGAGAAACACGATGCCGATTGCTCCGGCCGCTATGACGATGAGCGCCGCGTTGATCCCCAAAAACACCACGGCGCCGAACGCTGCGACCGCGAGCGCGAGTGTGAGGGCGTCCCCGATGTTGGCCTTGCCGATTCGCACCGTGGTCGCCATTAGGACTCCAGCCACGGCTGCGGTGAGGCCGTTCACTGCTGGAGCGATTCCCGGCAAGCTAGCTGCGGAGACGTACAGCGCCGCCAGGGCGAGCATCGCAAGCACAGACGGGACGAGGAACGCAACTGTCGCCAGCGCCGATCCGGTCCACCCATGCAGTCGGAATCCGAGGTATGAAACTACCTGCACCACCGTCGAGCCGGGCAGGAGCTTCGTGTACGTGAGCGCCTCGGTCACGTCGGCTGCGGTCAGCACGCGACGTCGCTCGACGAATTCGCGCTGAATGAGCGCCAGCGCCGCGCCCAGGCCGCCGAACGCAACTGACCCGATCCGAAGGAACACCCAGCCCACTTGAAGCAGACGTAGATGCTCGAGGGGCCCTGTCGGCGTTTCATCATGAGAACTCACAAGGTCCTCAGCGGGAGGATGCTTCCGGTTCATTCCACACGCTCGTTGGGCTGATCCTCACCGGCGCTCCCAAACCGCCCGAACTTGAGCGCGAGCGTCGGCAATACAAAGAGCGTGAGCGCGGTCGATGTGAGCAGCCCGCCAAGGATTACTATAGCTAGCGGCCCTTCAACTTCGCGTCCCGGAGCACCGCTGCCGATCGCGAGCGGCAAGAGGCCGAGCGCGGTCACCGCGGCCGTCATCGTCACGGGTCCCAGTCGCTCTGCCGCGCCCCGGATCGCCGTTTCGATTCCCCAAGGCGCTCCCTCCATGCGCACCAGATGATCGTAATGCGAGATGAGCATGATTGCGTTACGTGTCGAGATACCGAAGAGCGTTACGAAGCCGACAAGCGAACCCAGTGACAACACTCCGCCCGTTGCAAAAACAGCGAAGACGCCACCCACGAGCGCGAACGGCAGGTTCGCCAGCACCAGCAGCATCCGGCGCGTGTTGGCGAACGCCATCCATAGGAGTATCGCGATCCCCGCGGCGGCGAGGAGACCGCGGAGAAGCAATTCGCGCTGCGCAGCCTTCTGTGCTGCTGCAGTACCAGCGATTTCAGCGTACACTCCTCGCGGCAATCGTGTGCTGGCGAGGCGGTTTTCGACCGCTTGAGTGAATGACCCGACATCGCGCCCCGCGACATCCGAGGTCACGAGCTGCACGCGCCGCGCGCCTTCGTGTGAGATGGCGTAGCGGCCGGATGTGCGCGCGATCGTTGCGACCTGTCCGAGCACCACCAGCCGCCCGTTGATTCCGCTGAGTGGGACGGCTGCCAGATCCTCGGGGCGCGTCAGCTGGGCGTGATTGAGGAGCACCACCACGTCAGTCGAGCGATTGCCCTCGAAAACCTGGCTGACGGTGGTTCCCGTCGTGGCTGTCTCGACAGCCGTGAGCGCATCGCCGGCCGGAACGCCTAGGGCAGTGAGTGCATCTGGCTGAAATCGAACGGTGGCTTCGGGCGCGACGGCTGGCGCACCCAACTGTAAGCTGCTGGCCCCCGGGATGGCCCGCACCGCGGCTCCAACCACGCGTGCGGCAACGTCAAGGCTGTCCAGGTCGCTGCCGAACAACTTTATCGTCACAGGCGCCGTGCTCCCCGAGAGCGTCTCTTCGATCCGCTCGGTCAGAAATGGCTTCAAGGCGAAGACGACGCCCGGAATGGTGGCGAGCTTGCGGCGCAAATCCGCTTGCAGTGATTCCGCGTCTTCCCCAGAGAGAGGAACGAGATCAACATCGAATTCGCTGTAGTGTGTTCCGAATATGTCCTCGGCCAACTCGGCGCGACCCACGCGCTGTGCGACGGAGCGCACGCGCACGTCGGAACGCATGACAGACGTGGCGATCCGGCCGAGACGCAGCGACTCGTCCAGAGAAGTACCAGGCACGGCGGACATGTGGACGATGTTGTGCCCCTCGTTGAAGTCCGGCAGGAACGTCGCGCCGAACAACGGGATCATCCCGATAGCCACAGCGATAAGTGCACCGGTGGCGAGCATCACTCTTCCGGGATGTTTCTGCAATCCCTCGAGCCGTCGGGTGTATGCTGATTTGAGCCGCCTCAGAAATCGCGATTCACCCGCGTGCTGCGCGCGCCGCGCCAGAAGCACGAATGTCAGAGCTGGCGTGACGGAGAGCGCGACGCCAAGCGAGGCCATGATCGCGAAGATGTAAGCCAGTCCAAGTGGGCGAAACAGCGCACCCTGGACACCGCTCAGCACGATGACCGGGAGGAAGACAATTGCGACGATGAACGTGGCATAAACGACGCTGGTCCTCACCTCGAGCGACGCATCGATGACTACCTGAGCCGGAGGCTGCGGAGTCGCGAGCGACCGGTTTTCCCTCAAACGCCGCGCGATGTTCTCGACGTCAATGATGGCGTCGTCCACGACTTCGCCGATCGCGATCGCAAGTCCCGCCAGACTCATCGTCGACACCGACAATCCGAAGCGATTCAAAATGATGATCGCGCTAAGGAGGGAGAGCGGAATCGCCGTGAGCGAGACGGCAGCCGCGCCGAAGTCCGCCAGAAATAAGAAAAGCACCACGATCACAAGGATTCCACCCAAGAGAAGAGAGCGCGTGATGTTGCTCAACGCGACGTCGACGAACGTCGCCGGACGGAAGAGCGCAGGATGAAGCGTGTACCCCTCGGCCGCGATCGTCGGTCGCAAATCACCGAGCGCCTGCTCCACCGCTGCGGAGACATCGCGTATGTTGCTGCCGAGCTGTGCGTCGACGTTCATGATGACGGCGGGCGCTCCTTCGATCGAAGCGGCTCCGATGCGCGGTTCCGCCCCTTCGACCACGCGCGCGACATCGCTCAAGCGGAGCACGGCACCGTTCCCCGGACGGATGACGCTTTGCGAGAGGAGCGCAGTAGTCGTGAGCTGCGCCTCCGTGCGTACAACGATCCGCTGGTTCACGTTGTCAATCGCGCCAGCGCCGCGCACACCGGTGACTCTCGCTGCAGCCGCCGCGACATCACCGATGCTCAATCCGAGTGCGCGCAGCCGAAGGGGGTCGAGCTGAATCTGAAGCTGGCGCACTTCGCCGCCAAAGACCGACACGCGCGCAACCCCTCGCACCGCCAACAGTCTCGGCTTGAGGGTCCAGTCCGCGAAGGTGCGCTCCTCAACGAGCGACCGCGTTTTCGATGTCAGCCCAATCACGAGAACGACGCCAGTGCTCGATGTGAGGGGCGTCATCACTGGCGCCTTGGCCGTTGCCGGCAACGCGCGTCCGACTTCAGCGACTCGCTCCGCAACCGCCTGTCTCGCGCGATAAACGTCGGTCCCGTCCGTGAAAGTCGTGGTGATGATCGAGAGTCCCTGAATCGATTGTGAGCGAATGCTCGCGATGCCCGTTACGCCATTGATGGCGTTCTCGACGGGCGTCGTTACGAGCGCCTCGACCTGCTCGGGCGTAAAACCGGGCGCCTCCGTTTGGATCGCAACCCTGGGCGGAGCGAACTCCGGAAACACATCGTAGCGTGTCGAAGACAACACGCTAAAGCCGTAAATGAGAAGCAGTCCCGCAAGGGCAATGACGACACCCCTGAAGCGGACCGAGAATCGGACGATGGCGTTGAGCATCCCTAAGCGATTTCCAACTCAGCGCCGCGCCTCGTCTTCCCCTACCGTCAATCGCGAGCGGAATTCCTCGGAGAGGAGCTCCTGCGCACCCCTCACCGCGACCCTGTCACCCGCGCGCACGCCTAGAACGCCAGCCGTCGTAACCAACCAGCCACCGGGGACCGGACGACTCGTGTCCACGCGTCGACGAACGAATCGCGAACTTGTCGATTTAGTGGTTCGTGGGACCGCTTGCTGCACGTAGACCCACGCCAGACCCTCCCACTGCACCACTGCGGCTACCGGCACGAATACGCCGTACTCCGCCGCGCCAGGCTCGGCAGGTGTCGCCTCTACAGGCGTCCCTGGACGCGCACCCGCCCATGCCGCTTCCGTTCTATATATGTATACCGGAAGCCGAGTCACGGAGTCCACATCACCGGCCGGACCGACGAGATATGCTGGCGCGAACGACGGTGTACGCGCGGATGCAAACGCATCCGAAGGGGTGAGCGGTGTGAGGGTGATTCTGCCAGGCGGTGTTCGCGGTGCTTCGGGCCGCCACACGATGCGCGCTAGCAGCACCGTGAAATCGGTGAGCTGCATCAGCTCCTGCCCAGCCTGAACCAGCTCACCCGGTTGCGCGCTTACGCTCGTAACGGTTCCACCACGTGGCACAGTAAGCGGACGCGCGTCGGATACTTGCACGAGGAACCTTCCCGGTGTCACGCGCTCGCCGAGCGCGGGCCAGTGCCCACCGGGCACGGTGAGGCGTCCGGGTATAGGCGCTCGCAGTGTAGTGATACGGGCAGGATCCGCAGTCAGCTCTCCCGTCAGTCGAACGCCTCCCGCGCCGGAGCCTGCGAGAAGCGCCTCGGTTTCAATTCCAGCTCGCACCTTCGCGGCCGAGTCGAGGACTACTGCCGCCTCGTCACCCAGCGGGCCTTCGACAGCGCGCATTCTGCTCGGGGCATTGACCGGCGCTTCACGCGCTGCCTCCTTTGCCCGTTCGCCTTTGCCTGCCAAAAAGCCAATCGCGATTACGACTACGATGACCAACGCGACGCCAAACAGCAGGATGCGCCTCACGTTCATATTCATGAGTCCGCTCTCATTCGTGGGTATTTCTCCGAGTGCTGTCCCGTGGGATGAGCAGGTCGTCCCACCGGATCGGTGGCCCCGAGAGCGACGCGCCGGTTGCGCTCTCGAGCGCAATGCCGTCCAGAAACGCACGCTGCCCTGCTTGATTCCGCGCACGCTGGGCGCGCGTGAGCGCGACCAGTGCAAATGCGACTTCCGTCTTTCCGGTCTCTCCCCGCTGGTAAGCGGCTCGCGCAAGTCCGAGCTGCTCGGCGCTCGCACGAACGAGCGAGTCAGTGACGGTGATCTCGTAACGCGCATGTCGGCACGACGCAATGGCAGAGTCGACCGCAGCGAGAATCGAGTCCTGCACTACGGTCACACGGGCGGCCCGCACGGCACGATGCGCGTCTGCTTCCGCGATCGGTCCGCGATTGCGATCGGTCGGAAGGCTCGGAAGCCCAAGCGAGACAATCCATCGTTGAACGCCCTGCGCCCACGCGATCCCCGGCCCGACCACAATGTCGGGATACTGCTGCGCGATCTGTAGCCTAAGATCTCCATCTGCGACTGTATAATCGGCGAGCGCCGCGCCCACGACCGGCAGTGTCCGGAGCGCCCATGTTTCCATCGTGTCGACTGGGAGCGAGTCGACAGCGGCACAAGCCGAGCGAGGATCGGCGGCGAGCGGTAATTGATCCACTCGACGTAGCGGGACGGCAAGTTCGCGAGCGAGTACCGACCGTGCATCACTTCGGGCACGCGATGCCTGGGTTACCGCAACTCCGGCGGTTTGCACATCTATCTCGGAGCGGGCCAGATCCGCGCGTGCAATCTGGCCTTCGGTGTATCGACTGCGGAGCAGCTCGAGCAACGACCGCAGTTGGGCGGTCTCAGCGCGAGCATCCGCGAGGTCGATCTCGGTTGCTAGCGCTGTCGAAGCTGCACGTCGAGTACCGCTGATCGTCTGCCATGCGGCAGTTTCAAGTCGCAGTTGAGCACCTAGAGTGAACGCGCGTGCCCGAGAAATCCGCGCTCCGCGTTTGCCACCCAGCTCCAGCGTGATTCCGGTAGTGAGCGAGAAGCTCCAAGGCGTCGAACGGCCTTCGTCGACCTTCGCCGCTCGGTCGGCCGTCGCGGTTACACTGGGATAGGGCCGAACGCCGGCAGTGATCTCGCCAGCGCGCGCAGCCGCCAACGAGCGCTCCGCCTCCGTGAGATCAGGACGAAAGTACAGCGCGGCGAGCGCGAGTTGCCGGGAATCCCACGCAGTGCCCTCGATAGGGACTCCGTGAGCAGCGAGAATCCGCGCCAGCGTGGGATCGTCCAGGCGACGCGCGGAGTACTCACGGGCCTCGTCAATGGGACTGATCGGCGTTGCCGTGTAGTGTTGATACCGCGCGCAGGCAGCAGGCTGAATCGCGAGCACAATTAAAATGCCCGTTAGTGCTCTCCTCATCGTGGTGATCGCGCGCGGGCCATATCCCTTGTACGGTAACAGCGAGCGGGAACACCACCGTGACAGCCAGATTACAGTTTTGTCAGAATGATTTGCCGCTGACGCAAATGGGGGTTGGTCCACCTCAACGTCAGGACCTGCAATCGCGTTCTATCAGCTCATAACGCCTGAGCCTGAGGGAAGGCGAGACTGACTGTGGTGCTTTTGCCCGGCGCACTCGCGATTGTAGCCGTGCCTCCATGCAATTGCATGATGCCTCGCACGATCGCCAGCCCGAGCCCAGAGCCGTTTTCCGGCGAGCCTGTGGCACCAGGTCCGCGGAAGTAGCGATCGAATACCCTTGGGAGGATATCCGGTGGAATTCCTGCGCCATTGTCCTCAACGCAGGCAATGACGCTCGTTCCGTCAGCGCGGGCACTGAGGCGAACGCGTCCGCCGGGAGGCGTGTGGGCAAGCGCGTTGGTCACAACGTTGACTAGCGCGCGCCGCAGAAGCATTCGGTCGCCCACGACGCGCAACGTCGGTGCCGCATCAACTTCGAGAGTGACCTCAGCTTCGGTAGCCAGCGCATCAAGATACTCCGCCACGTCGTTGAGCTCCGCGGCGATCGCCAGCGGTTGCCGGTCAATGCTCGATCGTGGGTCTTCGGTTCGAGCGAGAAAGAGCATGTCTTCGGCCATTCGCCCGAGTCGGTCCAACTCCTCATGACTCGACACGAGAAGATCCCGGTATTCCTCAGCGGACCGAGCGCGGCTGAGAGCGACCTCAGACTGCTGGCGCAGCACGTGTAACGGCGTGCGGAGTTCATGCGCCAGTTCCGCTGAGAGCTCGGACAGCGCACGGAAGGCAGCCTCGAGCCGGTCCAGCATGGCGTCGAACGAGCCGACTAGCGCTTCGATCTCCGCGGGCGCGCGGTAAGTCCCCAATCGCTTGTCGAGCGAGCGCGCGTTGACGCGTTTCATGCGCTCGCCAAGAATGGCGAGGGGCCGAAGACCACGTCGCGCAATCGCGTAGCCGACGAGACCGGAGGCGAGTAGTGCGGCTCCGAGCACAAGTGTTAGCTCCTCCCGGTAATCGTGCAGCACTCCCTCGTCTCTCGAACGATCCAGAAGGATCTCGAGCCAGCCTTGCCGGGAGCCAGGCGCGCGCGCCGACGCGATCCGCCAGAGCTTTCCATCGGACGAGCGCCAGCTCCGATAGCGAACGCTATTTCGAGGAGATCCTTCCGCGCAAATTGGTGGTGGCAGAGCGGGTAAAATTACCCCCAGCGGATGACACCCCTCGTCCAGCAGGCGAACGCTGATGTTTGCTTCGCGCGCAGCAGTCGCGGACATCCGCGTCGCAAACTGGTCGTCTCGCGTAGCGTCAAGTCGCTCGGCAAGCAGTTCATCATCCTCTTCTACCAGACTCGTGACGAGCGTGCGATACTGAATGAAGGCCGCCGCCGCGACGAGGAGAAACGCGGCGGTCGCATACCACGCCGTCAGTCGAGCGGCGAGTGACCATCCACGAGTCGAGCGCAACCTACGCCGCTCCTTTGCGGTCTTCCAACACGTAACCGACACCGCGTACCGTGTGGATGAGCGGTGCCTCACCTGCCAGATCGATCTTCGCGCGAAGCCGCCGGACCTGCACGTCGATCACATTAGTGTCGCTGTCGAAGTTCATGTCCCAGACGTGCGAAGCGATCAGAGTGCGCGACACGACCTCACCAGTGTGTTCGAGGAAGAACTGAAGGAGTGAGAACTCCTTCGGTGAAAGGTCAACCCGCCGTCCCCCACGTTCCACACGCCGGGTGCGCGGATCGCAGACGAGATCTGCGATCCGGAAGATGTCGGGAGCGCGCGAGGGCGTCCGACGCAGGAGGGCGCGCACACGCGCCAGAAGTTCGGCGAATGCAAACGGTTTGATCAGGTAGTCGTCCGCGCCGGAGTCGAGACCGCGCACACGAGCGTCTACCTCCTCGCGCGCCGTGACAAGAAGTATCGGAGTCGTGCGCCCGGCACGGCGTAGCTCTGCGACTACAGAAAAACCGTCGCGCTGTGGCAGCATGAGATCACACACCAGTAGGGCATAGTCGTTGCTCCGCGCGGCGGCAAGACCGCTGTCGCCGTCCCTGGCAACGTCAACGACGTACCCTGCTTCGGACAATCCTTGTTGCAGGTAGGACGCCGCTTTCGGCTCATCCTCGATCACCAGAATCTTCATGGTTGCAAATCAAAGCTTGTAAGGACCGACGCAAAAGTGGTTGCATGCATAACGCAGATCCCCCACCCACCCGTCCAATGTTACGGACTGCAGGTTGCAAGAGCCAAGCGGGGGTCTCGCGTGAGCGGGAGTCTCCGCATCAAAACCAGTCGCCACCTACCGAATCGAGGTGGAGCTCTGGCGAAATCTGCGTTTCAAGGCGAGTACCTCACGCTCATCGAGCGTGAGAGATCTCCTGCTCCAAGAGCAGGTGACGCCGCCACGAACTGCCCACAAGTTACCGCTCAGGCTGCTCTCTCGGCGGCGCGCCAGTAAGTTCTGTTCCCACCCGCACTCCGCCGATCCTCCGCCTATCAGGCATTCGGGCTTGCCGGCGGGGGAGTGGACGCCCGATCTGGTCGAGGAAGCAGTCGGGCCGAGTTGAGGATAAAGGTGAGCTCCGAGGCGACGTGGATGAACGCGGCGAGCAACGGGTTCAAGAGTCCGAACGCGGCGAGTCCGACTCCGATCGCATCCACCACAAGGGTCCCAGCAAAGTTGAAGCGAATGATGCCTCGCGCACGCCGTGCAATCTTAACGGTCTCCACGAACTTGGAGAGGTTGTTCCCAAGAAGCACCACGTCCGCGCTTTCGCGAGCGACGTCGGTTCCCGATCCCATGGCGACACCGACCGACGCTTCCATCAACGCGGGCGCGTCGTTCACACCATCTCCGACCATCGCAACGATGTGACCGCTCGAGGCGAGTTGGCGGACTGCACCCACTTTCTGCTCCGGCAACAGTTCCGCCTTGACGTCGTCCACGCCAGCTTCGGCGCCAATGGCGTCCGCGACAGTACGAGCGTCGCCAGTCAGTAGCACAGTCCGAATCTTCATTTCCTTGAGTGTGCGCACAGCGGCCGCCGCCTCCGGGCGAAGGGCATCTGCGATCAGAATGCTCCCAAGGAACCGCCCGTTTCGGGCCACTGCCACTTCCGATAGTGCGGCGCGGTTGTCCACGAGCGTCGCAACGCTCAGCGCACCATCTGCGATGCCGTGCTCGACCAAAAGCGCACGATTCCCGGCGAGAATGATTTTCCCCGCAGCTCGCGCCACGACCCCCCGACCAGGCGTGTAGTCGAACGAGTCAGGCTCGATGCGCGAAAGTCTGGATGCGGGCGTCGATGGCGCGAAGTTGATCGATGAGACTCTTGTTGACTTGGAGACTGTCGTCAATGGCGCCGGGACAGAGACGCTGACGATCGCCGAGGCGGCGGCGCGCTCCGGGTACAGCCAGGACCATATCCGCCGGCTGATTAGAAACGGCACGATCCCCAATGTCGGGAAGAGGAGAGCGCCCCGCGTTCTCGCTACCGATCTGCCGAGGAAACCCGGCGTCCAGGTTGCTGGTGCAAGCGGTGAGAAGTATTCCCACTTCCGACGCTCGATTCCTTCGAGGGCCGGCGGTTAGGAGCGATCAAAATGGCTCGTAAACCGCCCAAGCACGAATGGCATCAGCTGAAAAACGGAACGTGGTGTCGCACTCTAGGATTCCGCGGCACTCTGGTCCGGCTGTTTGAGAGGTCAGAAGGAGGAGGTTTTCAGCGCGCAGTACGACTCAAGTCTGGACGTGTGAGCCGCAAGTCACTTGGGACAAATGACCGCGCGGAAGCAGAACGGTTGGGGCGACACCTGCTGGCCGCTTTGCTTCGGGACGAAGAGATGGAGCGGTCCGGCGTTCTCACACTGGGCGATCTATGGACGCGATACAAGCGAGACTGCGTCTCGTTTCTCGACAATCACCCGCGCACGCAGAAGAACGCCGAGAGAAGCTCCGAGGTGCTGCTCGCGTTCTTCGGCAAGGATTGCGACGTCAGAACACTCACCGAACAGGACCAGATCGCTTTCACGCAGAAGCGTCTCGCTGGTGGGATCGTCTGCACGGTCGACCGAACCACTGAGGCGGTCCGAACCCGATCCGTTGAAGTGGATCTTCAACTATTGAACACGATGCTTAGGTGGGCAACAACTGTTCGCGTGCGTGGCGGGCATCGGCTTCTCGAGCAGCATCCGCTCGCTGGAGTGAAGAGACCGCGGGAGAAAAACCCCAAACGGCCAGTCGCATCGTGGGAGCGCTATCACGTCACGCGCACTAAGGTGCAGGAGTTGAGCAACAGCGCCAAGAATGACGTGTCACGCCGGAAATGGCTCAAGCTTGAGCTCGCGCTAGTCTTGGCGGAAGCAACGGGCAAAAGGCTCGGCTCGATCCGCCAGCTCCACTGGGAGGACTTCGACTACAAAGCAAGCACGATCCGCTGGCGCGCTGAGGCGGATAAGAAGGGCGTTGGGTCGACAGTCCGGATCCCGCCGGCCCTTCGAGACGAGATTCGGGCTTTTCAAGTGAAGCTCGGAGGCAGCTTCGGCGGGCTCATGTTTCCGAGTCATTCGGATCCATCGAAGGCTCTCACTCGGGATGCGTTCGGACACTGGCTGAGGAAGGCCGAGGAACTGGCGAAGCTTCCGAAGCTGGATGGCTCGCTCTGGCACGCGTACCGACGTGGCTGGGCCACGGCGAGAAAGGACCTACCGATCAAGGATGTCGCGGCCGGTCGGCGGGTGGAAGGACATCCAGACTCTGGTCAACTGCTACCAGCAGGCCGACGACGACACGATGCTCCTGGTGATGTCGCACCCGAAAAAGATCAGCGAGCGAGTGCAGGATCGCTGATCCGGCGACTGCTCGGTACACCTAGAGACACAGAAAGAGACGCACTCTCTCGCGGAAAGAAAAACCCCGACAGCGCAACTCTCTGTCGGGGCAATGGTTAACTCAGTCGGGGCGCCCGGATTTGAACCGGGGACCTCCTGCTCCCAAAGCAGGCGCGATACCGGGCTACGCTACGCCCCGAGGTGTGCGCAAGTTACTATATCCTGCCTTGAGCGCGCAACGCGCTTAACAGCGCACGAAAAGCGCGGCTCCGATGGCTGTTGCGCGCCGTGTTCTCCATGCTCGATTCCGCGAACGTCCCGCCCAGATCCGGTGCCTCGAAGTACGGGTCGTAACCGAAGCCGGCGCTGCCCCGCGGATTCTCGAGTACGCGACCTTCAATCTCTCCGCGGCGCATCTCTTCGCCGGCAGCGTCCTTGAACGCGGCAACACACACATACCGGGCGCTGTCCGTAAATCCCTTCTCATTGTTCCGTCGAGCCGCGGCCATCCGCGCGACAAGCTCGGCATTGTTCGCGGCATCCAGCGCCTCACCATCGAGGTCATCGCGAGCAGACCATCGCTTGCTGTAGACACCAGGCTCTCGGCCCAAAACGTCTACGCACATCCCTGAGTCGTCGCCAAATGTTGGAAGGCCACCGGAGATCTCAAAGAAGTAACGCACTTTCGCAAGCGCATTCTCTTCGAAAGTCTCGTGGCATTCCAGCTGTTCTTCCGCCGCGCTTTCCGGGATGCCTACACCCGATACATCAGTGATTTCGAGACCGAGCTCGGCGAAGATCTCGCGCAACTCGCGCAACTTGCCAGCGCTGCGCGTGGCGAGAAGAAAGACCTGGCCGCTCACTTCGATAGCGCTTTCGTCTGTGCGGTGTCGAGCTCCCGAATCCCCGAGATCGCGAGCTCGAGCAGCTGGTCGAGCTGGACTCGATCGAAGGTCCCGTGCTCGCCCGTTCCCTGCACTTCCACGAATTCTCCTTCGCTGCTCATGACGACATTCATGTCCACCTCGGCTCCCATATCCTCCTCATAGTCGAGATCCAGCCGCGGCTCGCCGTCGATTACGCCGACACTCACCGCCGCGACGCGACGCTTGACCGGCGTGCGTGAGAGCTTTCCGCTGGCGACCATCCAGTCGAACGCGTCGACGATCGCGACGCAGGCGCCTGTTATCGCCGCAGTGCGGGTGCCGCCGTCGGCGACCAGGACATCACAATCGAGCTTCACAGTGAACTCGCCGAACTTGAAATCGTCGAGCATCGCGCGGACGCTCCGCCCGATCAGGCGCTGTATCTCCTGCGTGCGCCCGCCCAGCTGTGACCGCTCTCTCGTTGTGCGGGTTCGCGTAGCACGCGGCAACATCGCGTACTCCGCGGTGAGCCACCCTTCTCCGGTACCGCGACGCCACCCGGGGACGCCGTCTTCCACGGAAGCAGTGCATAGCACGCGCGTCGCGCCGAACGTGATGAGGCACGAGCCTTCCGCATACGGGGCCACGCCGCGCTCGAACGTGATTGGCCGTAGCGCCGAGGCACCGCGGTCTTTCCGCACTGTACTACTTTCTTTCACCGAGCTTTCCCAAGATAGCGGTCGTCGACTGACCGGGTGTGAGTGGCACGACAACGACCTGGCCCCCGCGACTTCTCACTTCGGAGGCGCCAACGATCGTCGACTCGTTATAGTCCCCGCCCTTCACGATGATGTCCGGCTCGAGCAGCTTCACGAGCTCGAGTGGCGTGTCCTCGGAAAATATGACGACGAGATCGACAGCTTCGACTCCCGCAAGCACGTACGCTCGCTCGCTCTCGCTCCGAATGGGTCGATCGGGACCCTTGAGACGCCGCACCGACGCGTCGCTATTGATGCCGACGATGAGCGCGTCGGCGATTTCTCTGGCGGCGAAGAGGAGATCCATGTGGCCGGAATGGAGCAGGTCGAAGACACCGTTGGTGAACGCCACTCGACCCTTTCTTCCGGCTCTCCACCGCTTTGCCTCCGCCCACGTTGCAACCTTCGTCGCGGGAATCCGAGGCTTCAGAGTCTGCTCACTGGAGTGAACTCACCGCCGTCGGGTGGAAATGGAGGACATGCTCCTTCTTCAGCGGGAGCTTGATGACTTCGTCGTAGTCGCTGGAGATACTAATCGTTCTCGGCGACCGCGAAATGGTGATCAGCTCCGCGCCCGGAGGCAGTTGGAGTGAATCTGCCAGCGCCAAGAGATGACTGGTGATTTGAGCGTCGGTACGCGTAGTGGCGAATCGCGCTTCCTGATCCATGGCATCCTTGAACTGATAAGCGCGGAAGTAGGCTTCGCCAAAATCAATCGCGAAATAAATCCCAACCACCAGAATAAGGAGCGGGAAGAGGCAGCCAATCGTACTCGCGCCGCGACGGGCTACCACTGCGACTGTGCTCCCTCGATGACGTCGTTCACGATCCGGTCTATTGCCAGCTTTCTCCCGGTAGCTTCCCCTCGCTCCTGGTACTGCCCTTCGGCGAGGAGTCCCTTCCGTTGCCAGAGAGTCTTGCCGGTCACCTGATCGATCATTTCAATGTCCACGACGAGCTGCAACATCCGACTGGCAGTCGTCGCCTGCTTGTTGTTCGCGCTGTAGCCGATCGGAATGTCGATTTCGTAGCGCTGGATTGTTCCCCTAACGATTGCATTGGCCTTCGCTTCGGACGCGTCGCGAAGCCCGAGCCGGTCGTGCAACCGGGTTCGAAGCGCATCGGTGAGCTCGCGCGGCAGCTCTGGTGTCGCAGTCTGGTTGTCGAACGGAACGATGGCGACCGTCCTTATATGAGAGGGCAGCCCACCGCCCGTGAAGCCATACGGGATGCAGGCAGTCAGCAGCAACAGGACAAGACTATAAGCTCCAGATGGACGCATCGAAAGATCCAGGTTCCTCGCGAATGACAGTTAGACGCAAGGTTCGCCGGGCTCCGGGCGCCTGAAACGTCATAGTTCCATTCGCGCCGCGGGTCAGGCTCTCGGTGATCTTGCCATCGGAGATGTGAGCGAGCTCAACCAGAGTGTCGCCCTTGATCGCGACTCTCCATTGTAATGGACGCCCGATGTCGGCGCGTGTAAAGTCACCATCGACTCGCACAACAGTGTCCGCCAGAGGTGGAATCGCGAGACGACCCAGCGCTGCCCACATGAGAGGCGCGGGAGGTATGTAACGGCGCGCGAGGTCGGCATGAGGCGCGCGCAACGAGTCACCGATCAAAATTGCTCCGCCTGCGCCGAGTCCGCCGCCGAGGAAGAAGTCGAGTCGGGCGCTGTCGGGAGCAGCCGTCCGAATGGAACCGTCGCCGCGGGCCGCGATGTCACCTTCCTGATAATCCCATTTGAAAACGATGTGTCGATGCCCGCTCGCCATGGAGATCGGCGGAAGCGCGCGATCGGGCGCGAGCACGCCTTTGAGTGGAGCCGCGCGAGGCGCGCAACCCATGATTATCAACAGGAGAGCAGCGAGATTTCTCATCGCGGGTCGACCCTCGTGATCTGGTCGCCCTGCACGATCTTGTCGAGTACATCAAGCCCTCCTATGACGCGACCGAATACAGTGTAGTGCCCGTCCAGGTGTGGCTGCGGAGAATGCGCGATGAAATACTGGCTTCCGCCAGTATCGGTATTGGGACCGGAGAGGGCCATCCCTACCGCTCCGCGCTCGTAGCGCCGACGGTTCATCTCGTCGCGTATGGAGTATCCGGGTCCGCCGTTTCCATCGTCGCGGGGATCACCGTCCTGCGCAACGAAGTTTGGGACTACGCGATGGAAGCGCGTATTGCGATAGTATCCCGAGCGTGCAAGCGAAAGGAAATTCCAGACGGTAATCGGCGCATCGGTTCCAAAGAGCTCCAGGCGGATCGGCCCGCGCACGGTGTAAATCGTCGCGTTCAGAGTCTTGCCTGTATAGGCCGGCATCACGATCGCCCTGACCACTCCCTCGTACCATCCGATCGATTTCGGAGTGGCAGGTACCCCAGACCATTTTGCCCAAATCGGAAGGTCCTTACCTGCGGCGCGCTCCAAGGGGTCGGCCGGTACGGGGGTCTGCACGAGGTGCTGGAGCCACGTCGCATTCAGCGACGCGCTGTCTTTTTTCCAAAGGGCGCCGACGTATCGAATTGCGGCGAGCCTCGCGTCGTTGGCCGAATCGCGCCCCGCCAGGTTGTAACTCGCGAGCACGGCGGAGAGGTCGCCGGCCGAAGGTCTGTCCGCCAATGCTCCGATCACCGTGGCTCTGACGTAGAAATCGGGATCACGAAGCCCGCCGATGAGAAGCGCATGCACGGTGTCCTCGAGTGGCAGGCCCGCGGTCGGTGTGATTGCTCGGTATGCGGGCTCCCGAACTCGCGGGTCGGGATCACGGGTGAGCGGCGTCGCTCGCGCAAAGGCGAACGCTCGGTCAAGAGTGTCTCCTGAGGCAGATGCTACCGCAGCCCTCAATCGCCAGTCGGGGCTCGATGCCCATGAGGTCAGCTCCGCCGGTCTTAGTCCGGCTCGTGCAGCCGAAGCGAGCAGCGATGACCGATACACGATCGACGTGTCGGCTGCCCACAAAGCGGCGAAATCGGTCGCATCCTTTGTAAGTACTGTCCCAAGGCTTTGAGCCGCCGCAATCCTCACGTTCGGGTCATAGTCGCGCGTCGCATAGACCAGCGCCGGCTTAGCCGGTGGTCCGTACGTACCAAGCGAGCGAACCGCATTGATGCGAACGTGCGGATCGACGTCGCCGACGAGGCGGGAGAGAACAGCGAACGCTTTGACCCCGAGTGAATCGCCGGCAGCGGATTTTCCGAGACCGCGCGCGATCTCACCTCGTGCGCGCTGATTCCCGCTGAGGGCGTCCGTATAAGGCGCCGATATCTCCGCCGAGCGATCGGGACTTTGTGGTCTGGCGCTCAGGAGAGGTGAAGCTTCGAGATCGATGAGAACTCGCGCGCCTGCCGGCGCGCGAGTTCGCGCAATGGCGTAAGCCGCCGCCCACGCTACCGACGGGTGACGCTCGTGCAGGTACGGCTCCAGGTCCGTGATAGGCACCGGCCGCAATTTCGCCGCAGCCAGCAATAACTGGATTGATGTATCGTGATCGCGCTGCGCTTTGAGTCCTGCAACAATTGCTGCTTGGGCAGGAGCGCCAATCTCACCAAGCGCCCAGGCCGCTTCGCGCGCGACTTCGTGTTTCGCGCCGAGTGCCGCGCTCAAATCAGCGATTGCGGCCGTGTCGTGCAGAAGTCCCAGCGCGTAGGCGGCGTTCCCTCCGACGGTGGGGTCGCGATCCGTAAGCAAGCTCCGCAGTCGCGCGGATCCCGGCCTTCCGTGCTCCGGTCCCACCTGACCGATAGAGATTGTCGCTGCCGCGCGGAGTGGCCGCCACTTGCTCGATAGCGCACGCTCGACGAGCGGCATATCGAGCTGTCGCGTATCCGTCATGGCGAGAAGCCGAGCGTAGAGATTGACCTCACGCGCTCCAATGGAAGGCGGCAGGCTCTGCGCGCTCGCCCGAGCAGCGAGAGCGAGAATCAGAACGCCGACGAGCGTTTTCTCAGGAAGCCGCATTCTGCAACAATTTGCGAAGGGATTCTGGCAACGTCGTCAGACGGGAATCCCGAGTGAGTGAAGCAAGCTTGGTAGATGCCGTCACAAACCGTTCTCCTGTTTCCGCGTTCGTTATCACGTAGTCGAAGGTCAAAGTGCGCGATCGCACATCACTGATAGTCGTGGTGACTCGAATCAGGTTGTCATACCGCGCGGCAGAATGAAACCGGAGGCTTGCTTCAACCACCGCGAGGGTGACATTCTGGCGCTCGAGCTCGGCGTACGGAGTGCCTAAAGCGCGAATGAGCTCTGTTCGTCCGATCTCGCACCAGATCAGATAGTTGGAGTGATACACCACCTGCATCTGATCGGTCTCGGCGTACCGTACCCGGAACTCGACGGTGTGAGCCGTACCACGATGGGATTCGGATGTCATGTGCGGGGGAAATCCGAAAATGCCCCTCTGGGACTGCTTTGTAAAGGCTCCGCCAAGAGGCTAACTTGTGCCGTGCTCAACGGCCCCTGTTACATCGTATCGGACGCGCACCTCGGAGTTGCCAGTCCGCAGACAGAGCGCTCGTTCGTCGCCTTTCTCCGCGGGCTCGCAGGCGAGGCGAGATCGCTCGTGATAAACGGCGACCTGTTCGACTTCTGGTTCGAGTGGAAGACCGTGATCCCGCGAAGGAGCTTTCGCGCCCTCGCGGCCCTCGCGGAGCTCAAGGACGCCGGCGTCGAAATACTGTGGGTCGCGGGCAATCACGATTGCTGGGGTGGAGAAATACTGCGCGACGACGTTGGCATCTCCTACATAGTGGGTCCGTGGGAAGGCGCGATTGCTGGTTGGAAGGCACGAGTCGAGCACGGCGACGGCTTACGAGACAAGGAAGATCGCGGCTACAGGATGATTCGCCCGATCATGCGACATCCGCTGGCGATCAAGGCGTTCCGGATGCTGCATCCGGATTGGGCAAGCGGTCTGGCACACAGCAGCTCGAACGCGAGCAGAACATACAGAGCCAGGGACGAAGGCCGTGGCCTACGCGGCTACGCCGCGGAGCAATTGGCCAAGTCGAAAAACCTCGAGCTACTCGTGTACGGTCATTCGCACGTTGCCGCGCTGGAAAAGATGGAGAGCGGCGGAGTATTCGCGAACGCAGGATCCTGGCTCGACGCGCCCACGTTTCTCAGAGTGACGGACGAAGCGGTAGACCTGATCGAGTGGGACGGATCATCCCAGGGTAAGTGTCTCAACTCGGTCAATCGATGACCCAAGGAATCGCTGGCCGAGGCTGAGGAAAGTATCTGGCGCGTCGGAGGCGATGAACCGATAGCGAGCCTCGTTGGGGGTGGTGTTCTCGAGTCCGCTCGCCCGCAACAGTGCGCCCGCTTCCCGCGCTGTCTCGTAAGCACTGTCGATGAGCCTCACCTCCCGTCCCACGACATTGCCGATCACCGTTTTCATGAGCGGGTAGTGGGTACAGCCGAGAACGAGAGTGTCTATCTGGGCTGATACGAGCGGAGCCAGGTAGTTCCGCGCAATCGCGCGTGTCGGCTCGGTGTCCACCCATCCCTCTTCCACCAGCGGCACAAAGAGAGCGCACGCCTGTGCGGTAACCTGCGCGTCGGGCAAGAGCTTCTTGATTTCCTTTTCGTAGGCGCGGGAGTTGATTGTGCCGGCTGTGCCAATCACGCCAACATGTCTCGTCTTCGTCGCGAAAGCTGCGGCCCGAGCACCGGGCTCGATCACGCCGACGATCGGGAGATCATACTCTTCGCGCAGCGCCGGAAGAGCGTGTGCGGTGGCGGTGTTGCAGGCGATGACGAGCGCCTTGATGCCTTCGCCGCGGAGATAGGATGTTATCTCGCGGCTGTAACGAAGCACCGTATCGGGACTCTTCGGGCCGTAAGGTACGCGCGCGGTGTCGCCGAAGTAGATGATGCTCTCGTTCGGGAGCTGGCTGATTAACTCATGGACTACGGTGAGCCCTCCCATTCCGGAATCGAAGACGCCGATTGGTGCGGCATTGCTCACCGGAGTCGAACGCTGGCGTACACCGTTAACGACCGGGCGCTCGACACGGCTCCGATGTTCGTCTTGAAATCCCACAGGTTAGCCGCGACGTAGGCGTCCGCGCCGGAAAAGAGATGATTGAAGATGATCGCGGCGATCCAGTCTTCGTAGTGAGTCCTGCGCGCCTTGATGCGGTCGGGCGTGTAGCGGCTCGAGATCCAGGTATCTGGAACGGGAAGTCCGGTCTTTGGATCTATGACTGCGACTCCGGTTGTGGGATCAATCTTATAGGTCGCGACGACGCTGTCGTGGGCGAGCGCTTTCGCCTCGGCGAGATCCTGCGCCGATTTGCGAGCCATGCCGATAGACCCGACCTCGATGATCGTGAAAAGCATGGCGGCACGGTCGCGTCCAAAGACGCTTTGGGCGTATCCCGGCAGGATGAGCGAAGTAAGGAACGCGCGGCGCGGACTCATCGGCGGACCTGGAGTCGTATCGGGCCGCGCGGTCGGCTGCGCCTGCGTTTTTTGCGGGGTGACGCCCGCCCGTGCACTGTCCCGCTGCTGCGCGTGGCTGGAGCGCGGTACGAGCGAGACTGCGCCGAAGAGCAGGACTGCGAGTGAGGTGGCGGGAGAGTGTGGGAATCGAACCCACCCGACCCTACGGAGTAAGGTCACAGTGATTTTGAAGATCACGGAAGCCACCAGGCCCCATCCACCCCCATTTTGTCTCAGTCGACTTCGATCGCAACTTCTCCCCGGTCGATGACCTCGCCAATCGCCACTGATCCAGCGACGCGTGAAAGATAGTCAGCGGTACGGGCGCTACTGATGCAAACCAGAAGTCCGCCCGAAGTCTGGGGATCAAAGAGGATTGCGCGGTCCTCATCGCTTCCCTTTTTCCAGAGCACCAGATCACGCAGGTACTCGGCGTTCCTCTTCGAGCCATCGGTGACGAAACCGGCGCGCACGGCCTCGCGCACGCGGGGAAAGATTGGAATTGAGTCAAGCTCGATGCGCAGCGTGACCTTGCTGGCCCGCGCGATGTGCGACATGTGGCCGAGCAATCCGAAGCCGGTGATGTCCGTTGCGCACCGGACCCCAAGGGCAAGCGCGGCCCGGCTCGCCACTCCATTCAGCGTTTTCATCGCTTCGAGCATTGGAGTCTGTTCTTCAGCCGGCAGCTGACCGCGCTTCGCCGCTGTCGCGAGAATCCCGTTTCCAATTGGCTTCGTGAGAATGAGCTGATCACCCGGTTTTGCCCCCGCGTTTGTCAGAAGAAAATCGGGATGAGCGCGGCCGGTAACCGCGAGTCCGTATTTGAGCTCTGTGTCGATGACCGTGTGTCCCCCGACAACGAGCGCCCCGGCCTCGTGGACTTTGTCCTGGCCACCAGCGAGAATGCGTGTGAGCACCTCGAGCGGGAGATCTTTCGTTGGGAATGCGACGATATTCAGCGCGGTGAGCGGCTGGCCGCCCATCGCGTAGACATCGGAGAGCGCGTTGGCGGCAGCGATCTGACCGAAGTCGTATGGGTCGTCGACAATCGGCGCGAAAAAGTCCACTGTCTGAACCAGCGCGAGATCGTCGGACACGCGGAAGACCCCCGCGTCGTCGAAGGTCTCTCGACCGACGAGCAGACGTGGATCGGATTTCAGTGGAAGCGCGGCCAGCGCGCGGGATAGGTCACCCGGACCCATTTTTGACGCTCAACCGGCGCAGCTCGCGAATTCGGTCAGGCGAAAGAGCTCTTCGCGCGTTCTGGATGTGCTCATTTGCTCGGTCAGCGTTACTTCGAAGACACGACCGCGATCGCGTCGATCTCGACCAGGGCGCCGCGCGGCAATCCGGGAACTTGTACCGTCGATCTCGCTGGCCGCGCCTGCCCAAGCCACTTGCCGTAGATCTCGTTCACAGTCGGAAAGTGAGCAAGGTCATGCAGGTAGACCGTAGTCTTTACGACATCGCCCCACGACGCGCCCGCCGCGCGCAGCACTTCCTGCAGATTCTGCATCACCCGCTCTGTCTGTTCCACTATTCCGCCCTCGACGATCTTCCCCGCTACCGGGTCGAGCGCGATCTGACCGGCGGTGAAAAGAAAACCGTTCGCCACGATTCCCTGCGAGTACGGGCCAATTGCTGACGGTGCCTTGTCGGTGCTTATCTGCTTCAGTGCCATTTAAGAGCTCCGGTCGGGTGCCCGCGAGAAAGCGGGCAGAGTTCGCGTGAAGTGCGAATGTTACTCGCTAGGCTGCTTGTAAGGCCAGACCGAAGAGACACTCGGCATTGGCCGCGGTCGCCCGACCAAGCTCTTGTGGATCGTCGCCGCGAACGATGGCGAGCTTCGCGAGAGTGTGCGCGACCCACGCCGGCTCGTTGCGCTTCCCGCGGTATGGCACTGGCGCGAGGTAAGGGGAATCGGACTCAACAAGGAGACGATCCCCCGGCACCAGCCGAAGGAGATCGTCGTCCGTCCACTTCTTGAACGTCACGATCCCGCTGAATGACACATACCAGCCTGCTTCGATCGCGAATTCTGCCAGGGAATGCGTGCCTGTGTAGCAGTGTAAGACTCCCGTAACTCCGGCAGCGCGTGCCTCACCGATGATCGCTCGCGTATCGTCCTCGGCGTCACGAGTGTGGACGATTACCGGATGGTTCGTTTCACGAGCGAGCGCAATCTGCGCCGAGAAAGCGGCGCGCTGCGCGTCGCGAGGAGAGTTGTCGTAGTGATAGTCGAGGCCGCACTCACCCACCGCGACCGCGCCGTCCTCAAGAAACGCGCGCAGCTTTGGGATGTCACGCTGAGCGTCGAACGCCGCGGCGTCGTGCGGGTGGACGCCCGCCGTCGCGAAAACGAAGCCCGCATTTTCCGCGGCGCACTCAGCGGCGATCGCGGCGGCGTCGATAGACTCGCCGATGCAGACGATCGCCGCCGCGCCCGCATCGCGGGCGCGGGAGATTACCGCGTCGCGGTCGCCGGCGAACGCTGCGTCCGCGAGGTGGGCGTGGCTGTCGATGAAGTTTGACGCGCGCCCGTCTTGCGAGGCCATTTGCGCTCGATCCAAAGGAGAACCGGAGCTGCTACGTAAATCGAGCTGAAAGTTCCGGTGACGATTCCGAAGGCCATCACCCAGGCGAAGGGCCGGATCACTTCACCCGCGAAGATGAGAAGCGCCAGCGTCGCCGCGAACGCCGTGGCGTGGGTCAGGACCGACCGTGGCAGCGTTTCATTGATCGACCGGTTGAGAGTCTCATAGAGTGTTTCCTTCCTGCCCTTCCTCAGATTTTCTCTCACGCGATCGAAGATGATGATCGTGTCGTTGAGTGAATAGCCGAGCACTGTAAGAAGTCCCGCCACCACCGTCAGAGAGATCTCGAGGTGCATCAGCTTGAGGAACGCGATCGTGGTGAAGACGTCGTGGCTCGTCGCGATCACCGCCGCTGTCGCGAACCGCCACTCGAAACGGATCGACAGGTAGATCAGCGTGATGAGGAACGAGAGCAGGATGGCGATGATCGCGCCCCTGCGAAGCTCGCTACCCACGCGCGGACCGACGCCTTGCCTCCGCATGACCTTGAGGCTGTTCTCGCCAAACTTCTGCTTCAGCACTTGTTCGATCCGCACCGCGATGTTCTCGGCGCCCGCGGTTGCCTGAGCGGCGACTGCCCCCGCGTTCTGCGCGCGCACGGTGAATTCACGATTGCTGCCGAACTGCTGGATCTCGGCGCCGTGGATTCCGGCCTGATCGAGTGTCGAGCGAATCTCACCGACATCGGGCGGCTGGGTGAACTCGAGCTGCATCAGCGTGCCGCCAGTGAACTCGATGCTGTAGTTGGGTGGCTTGATCGCGAGCGAGCCGAGGCCGAGGAGGATGAAGGCAATGGTGATACCCGCCATGACCTTCCACCAGCGGATGAAATCGTATGTGGTGTCGTGAAGAATTCGAAGCATCAAATGCTCAGTGTTGTCTGGGCCTCGCTGGAGCGATTGAGCCACAGCATGTAGAACGTGCGTACCACGAAGATCGAGGTGATCATCGAAGCGGCGATACCAGCAAGCAGCGTCACGGCAAAGCCACGCACCGGACCGGTCCCATATTGATAAAGCACCGCGGCGGTAAGCGCCGTCGATACGTTCGAGTCGACGATGGCGCTCATCGCGTGACGGAATCCTTCATCAATCGCGGTGCGAACCGTCTTGCCGTGAACCAGCTCTTCTCTAATTCGCTCGAAGATGAGCACGTTGGCGTCGACGGCAATTCCGATGGAGAGAACGAATCCAGCGAGGCCCGGCAGAGTGAGCACGGCACTGAAGCCGGCGAGCGCCGCGAGCGTATACAGGATGTAGAGCGCGAGTCCCGCGACAGCGAGCGCTCCGGAGAACCGATAATAGCCAAGCATGATAATCACCACGAGAGCGATCGCAATCACACCGGCGGTAGTGGCTTTATGAATCGAATCCTGGCCAAGACTCGCTCCGATCTGAACTACCTCGACGACCTTGAGCGGAACTGGCAGCGATCCGGCGCGCAGCACCAGCGCGAGATCCTGCGCGGCCTGGAGATCCTTGCCGCCCATCGTGATCTGTCCGTTGCCGCCGATGGAGCTTTGAATCACCGGCGGCCGACCCATCACACGCTGGTCCAGAACAATCGCCATGAAATCGCCGATGTGCCGCGATGTCTCGGTGCGGAAGCGGCGCGCGCCCTCGTTGTTCATGGTGAACTGGACGAGGTTTCCCTCGGTTGGCGAGGTGTTTGGCTTGGCGTCGGTGAGGAACTCTCCCGTGATGATCGGCTTCGCGTCGAGAACATAGAGAGCCCGATAAACGCGATTCCCGAGCGACACCGTGTCGCTACTCCAGCGAAGGACCTTTCCGGGCGGAAGCGCGGCGGCCACCTCTGGCAGCGCGAGAAACTGCGACATAGTGCCGACATCGGTCTGCGCGACGTAGTACTCTCCAGCCATCTGCCCCTGCTGCACGAGCTTGGAGAAGGCGCCCGGGCCGCCTACAGTTGCCGCGGCTGCTTTCGCGCTGTCGGTTTTCGAGCTGTCCGCTTTCTTTGATGTATCGGCGGTAAAGAGGGATTGCAGTCCCGCAGTCGTCGCGGTGTCGGTCTTTGCGGCGGTTCCAGTCGACGCCACCGCGAGCTTCTTGTCCTTCAGCACCGCGTCGAGGCGAGGCAAGGATTTCTCGAGCGCTTGAGTCTTGTCGGTGATCTGGAACTCCAGAAACGCCGACTTCTGAACGACGTCCTGCGCGCGACGCGGATCGTCGATGCCTGGCAGCTCGACGATGATTCGGTCGCTACCGGCCTTCTGAACCATCGGCTCGGAGACGCCGAACTCGTCGATTCGATTGCGCACAACCTTGAGAGCGTTGTCGATTGCCTTGCTCTTGTCCGGAACGGGGCCTTTCGACTCATCGACTTCCAGGGCCAGGTGCATCCCGCCCTGGAGATCGAGTCCGCGCTTGAGCGGAACCCGCCTGACGGTGTCGTAGACGAACTCGCCATTGCGCTTCACGCGCTCGACGACGGTGCGAGGAAACAGCGCCCAGATGGACGCCGCGATAAGAGCGACTATGCAGAGAACACGATACTTCAGACTCATGCTGCTGAAAGGGGAAAGAGTTGCACTTCGAGACTAGCCTTTAAGGTTACCGGGAACACTCAAGAGAGTCAACGCATTCCTGGCTTCGCGAGCGTCGTGTCGTAGCTGTGCGGAGAGCTGCTCCGCCGAGGCGAATTTGCGCGTCTCACGAAGCCTGGCGACGAAATCGACGCGCACGTGCGCACCATAAAAACTGCCGGCAGTGTCGAACAGATGCGCTTCGAGCGATGTCGCCGAATCGCCGAATGTAGGGCGAGGACCGAGATTCATCATGCCTCCAACGGGCCCAACTGGAGTCTGGACCCGAACGGCATATACACCTTCGGGCGGGAGAAGCTTCCTCGGAGGCGGGGGTCCGAGGTTCAACGTGGGGAATCCAATTGTGCGTCCGCGTTGTGCGCCCTCGATCACGCGCCCGCTTACAGAGTACAACCGTCCCAGGCTGGCGGAGGCGCGATCCAGATCGCCGCCCGCAATGGCACGTCGGATGGAGGTCGACGACACCGAGTGTCCGTCAGGCGTTGAGACCGGATCGACGACCTCCACCCGGAAGCCGTCCCGCTCACCAAGGCTGCGGAGCACGTTCACGTTCCCCGCCCTCTGTCGCCCGAATCCGTGGTCATACCCGATGAGCAGCTCGCGCATCCTGAAGCACCGGCGCAGCATAAGCTCGACGAAATCCTCGGCAGAAAAGGACGCCAACTGTGGGGTGAACGGTAGGATAGCCATGTAATCGATCCCGGTCTCGGCGATCACCTCGAGCTTCTCGTCATGGGTGGTGAGGAGCAACGGCGCCGCGGACGGATTCACGATCTCGAGCGGGTGAGGCTCGAACGTGACGAGCACGCTCGGGATCTTGAGTGCACGCGACCGAGCGACGAGTCGCTCGATGACGTCGCGGTGACCGCGATGAACGCCGTCAAAGGTGCCAACCGTGATCACGGTGCTCTTTACGTGAGGCGGGAGTCCGGACTCCTCCGCCCCGCTCGCCGGGCTATGCATCGGCCACTACCCGAAGCGTCCTCACCCGCGCGGGAGCATCGGCGAGTCTTTCGAGCGTCGCCGCGTCAGCCACATCGAACGAGCCCACTCGTGTTCGTCGCAACGCGCTGAGGTGTGCGGCGGATGACGTGAGGCGGCCGAGATCCCGCGCGAGGGCGCGAATGTACGTTCCTCCGCTGCACGTCACGGTTGCGGAGAGAGAATCTGCATCGAGCCCACGGATTTCCCAGCCGTGCACGGTCACGTCCACCGGCTGAAGATCGAGCGGCTCGCCCCGCCGGGCCGCATCGTAGGCCCGGGTACCGTCGACGCTCTTGGCCGAGTAGGCAGGCGGAACCTGAGATATCGTGCCCGTGAGTAACCGCACCGCTGTTCGAACAGCGGCTTCCACGGGCGGTGACGCCGTCCGAATCACGGTCCCCGTAGAGTCGTCGGTGTCCGTTTCGGCGCCGAAGGCGATCGTCGCTTCGTACACCTTGGGCTCCATGTCGAGGAAATTGGCGAGACGTGTGGCACGTCCGAGAAGCAATACCAACAACCCGGTGGCAAACGGGTCCAGCGTGCCGAGATGTCCAATGCTACGCTCGGCATAAATGCGTCGTACTCGCTGCACGACATCGTGTGAAGTCATGCCGGCGGGCTTATCTACGAGCAGCAGCCCCTCGACTGGGGAACCGCCTGCGCCGGAGCGATCAGTCGTCTTTTCTTCCCCGCGCTACGGCAGCGTCCTGCTTCTTGACGTCGGCGAGGAGCGACTCGATTCGGGCGGCACGCGCGATGGTGTCGTCTTCCTTGAACTGAATCTCGGGCGCGACCCGCAGCTGGAGCTGACGCGCCACGCGCGAGCGGAGATGCGACGCCACGCTGTCGAGGCCGTCGAAGGTGGCCTGTTTCTCGGTATCGCTTCCGAGAACGCTCACGTACACGCGTGCGTGGCGAAGATCGGGGCTGACCTCCGCGCCAGTGACCGTAACGAAGCCGACGATGCGGGGATCCTTTGCCGATTCAGTGAGGAAAGTGGCTACCTCGACGCGGACCGCTTCGGCGACGCGGTCCGCTCGACGCGTATTACGCAGAAGCACCCGCCGCCGAAGTAAGTGTCCGAGCCACTTGCTCCTTCCGGTAGCACTCGAGCACGTCACCGACTTTGATGTCGTTGAAGTTCTCGACGCCGATGCCGCACTCGAATCCCTCGCGCACTTCCTTGACGTCGTCCTTGAATCGGCGCAGCGACGAGATGTTTCCGTCGTAAACTTCGGACCCGTCGCGAATCACGCGGACCCGACCCTGACGGTTGATGACGCCGCTCCGCACCGAGCAGCCGGCGATGACGCCCATCTTGGGGACCTTGAACAGCTCGCGCACCTCGGCTTCGCCGAGGACGACCTCGCGCTCTTCCGGACGGAGCATTCCCTCGAGAGCGGCGCGCACGTCTTCAACAGCTTCGTAGATGATCTTGTACAGCTTGATCTCTACGCCTTCACGCTCGGCAGCCGAACGCGCGTTGTTGTCGGGACGGACGTGGAACCCGACGATGATGGCGCCCGAAGCTCGCGCGAGGAGAATATCGCTCTCGGTGATCGCGCCCACACCACGGTGGATGACCTCGACGGACACTTCCTCGTTCGACAACTGGGCGAGCGCATCCGCAAGGGCTTCGGCGGGACCACCCTGATCGGCCTTGATCACGATGCGGAGAGTGCGCGCCTGGCCGGGCGCGGTCTGCGACATGAAGTCTTCGAGCGAGACAACGCCCTTCGCCGTGCGACGGCTCTTCGCCTCGCGGTCGAGACGCTGACGGCGCTGCGCGATCTCGCGCGACTCCATCGCATCCTCCACGACGACGAACTGATCCCCCGCCATCGGAACCCCGCCGATGCCGAGGATCTGCACAGGAATGGCGGGGCCGGCTTCCTTCACAGGGCGACCGCGCTCGTCGAGGAGCGCTCTCACACGACCGGAATACATGCCGCAGATGAAGTCGTCGCCAATGTGGAGAGTTCCGTTGCTCACGAGCATCGTGGCGACGGGACCTTTGCCCGGATCGAGCTGGGCCTCGATCACCGCGCCCTGTGCGCTCCTGTTAGGGTTGGCCCTCAGATCGAGGATTTCCGCCTGCAGCAGAATCTGGTCGAGGAGCGAATCGATGTTCGTCCCCTTCTTCGCCGATACTTCGCTCGAAAGGACGGTTCCGCCAAACTCCTCCAGCACGACGCCGTGCTGGAGAAGATCCTGCTTCACCTTCATGGGGTTCGCGCCCGGTAGGTCGATCTTGTTGATCGCAACTATCATCGGCACGCCAGCGTTCTTGGCGTGCGAGATGGCTTCAATTGTCTGCGGCATCACCTGATCGTCCGAGGCGACGACGAGCACGACGATGTCCGTCACCTGGGCACCGCGAGCGCGCATTGCGGTGAACGCCTCGTGGCCCGGCGTGTCGAGGAAAGTGATTGCCTTTCCACCCGGAAACGAGACGTGGTACGCACCGATGTGCTGCGTGATCCCGCCCGACTCACCGGCGACGACGTTCGATTTGCGGATGTAGTCGAGCAGCGACGTCTTTCCATGGTCGACGTGACCCATGATGGTCACGACTGGAGGGCGCGGCTCGAGCTGTTCCGCGGTGTCGTCGGCGACCGCTGCCGTCTTTAGATCGGCGGCGTATTCTTCCTCTTTCACGGCCTGGAATCCGAACTCGCCGGCAATCAGCTCGATCTGATCGAAGTCGAGGCGCTGGTTGATGGTCACCATGAGTCCGAGATTCTTGAACGCGAATCCGACGATCTGAACCGCGGGCGTCTTGAGGATCTGCGCCAACTCGCTGACGGTGATGAACTCGTTGACGCGCACGGTCTTCTTCTCGCGCTCGACCTCGGCCTGACGCTGTGCGGCGAGCTCTTCGCGATAGGTGCCATCTTCCGCTCGGCGAGCGCCACCGCGACGAATCGGACCGCGCATCGACGCCATCGTCTTGCCGATGTTCGCCGACACCGCTTCCTGATCGACTCCACGCTTTCCCTTTTTTCCACGACGTGCGCCGCGATCCTCACCGCGACCCGGGCCTCGATCTTCGCGGCGAGGCGGAGCAGTGTTGGCGCCCGGCGCGGCTGATGCAACCGGACGAGGCGGTGTGTACGGCGCGCCAGTAGCTATCGGTCGCGGACGCGGCGCACCCGGGACTACTGGCTGCGGACGCTGACGATCGCGCCCATCCGTGCGCTCGGTACTATGCGTACTGTGCGTAGTGGGTTGAGGAGACTGAGTCGGCGTAGCAGTCTGTCTGGCAGGCGCGGGTGCGGTTCGGGGACGGTCCGCGACCGCGGCATCATTGGCAGACGCCGCGATTGGAGCCGCTGCAGGCGTCGCGACTGCCGAGGGCGACGGCACTCTGATTTCCGGGGCTGTTGGCGTTTCCGCTGCAGCAAGTTCCGAAACAGTTTCTGTCGCAGCACGGCGACGGCGGCGCGCGGGACCTTCTGACGCAGCAGCAGGTTCCGGCTTCACTACCGGAGCCGGAGGCGCGGCAGCAGTGCCACGACGACGACGAGTGGCGGCTGGGGGCGCGGCGACGCGCGCGCGCTTCTCGCGCTCCCAACGAGCGCGAAGGCGAGCGACCTGGTCGTCGCTGAGGGGACTGAGATGGCTGCGAACGGGAACGTCCATCTGACGAAGGAGATTCATCACCTCGTCGCTGGGAACCCCGAATTCGCCCGCCAGGTCATGTACTCGAAGCTTGCTCAATCCAACTCCTCCTTACGGCCGTCCGGCATCGGCGTCGAGCTGAGCGCCCGAATTCCCTTTGCCAGACCTCTGTCTACAATTCCTATCACCGCCGTTGACTCCCGGCCAGCAGCCGAGCCGAGCTCGATTGCCGACGGTCCCGCGAGAACCAGTATTCCGCGAGCCCGCAAGAGCGGCAGCACTTTATTCAAACTGTTGCTCGAAGCGTCAGGCGCCGCAATAGCGAGTTGCAACTTGCCGCGCCGCGCCGCCTCCCGAACCTGCTGAACACCTACTATCGCCCCGCGTCCGCGAACGCCAAGACCGATGAGGCCAAGAAGCTTGCGCGTCAGAGCGGGTTCCATCCGCCTACTCCGTCTTCGTACCTTCCGGGCTCGCTTCCGCGGCCGGGGTTCCGCCCTCGGAAGCCATCTCACTGCTCGCTTCAGCATCCGCCGCGGTGACCACCACTGCTTCCTCACCTGTCTCCGGTGATTCGTCGGTGGTGAGCTCGTTAATGATCGCCATCAGCCGGTCTGCTTCTTCCGGCGCGATTCCCGGGAGACGCAGGAAATCCTCGCGCTCGAGATCGATGATGTCGTCGAGAGTGCGATAGCCCGCCTCCTCGAGAACCGCGACTGTTGCCGGCTGCATTCCCTCGATGTCGGCCAGACGCGGATTCACGCCCGACACGGGCTCGTCCGTCGGAAGCGGAGCGAAAATCGGTTGATCGGTGCCGCGCTCCATCCACTCGCGACTCGAGTAGAGCTCGATCTTCCACTCGGTGAGCTCGGAGGCGAGACGCACATTCTGGCCATTGCGGCCGATCGCCAGGGACAGCTGATCCTCGTCCACGATCGCCTGAATCGTTTTCGTGGCCGGATCGCTGAACACGCGAGCCACCCGCGCGGGTGCCAGTGCGAGTTTGGCAAACCGCTCCGGATCAGCGGACCACGGAACAATGTCGATCCGCTCTCCACCCAGCTCGTTGACGACAGCCTGCACCCGCGAGCCCTTGAGGCCAACGCACGCGCCAACGGGATCGACCGAGTCGTCGCGCGAAAACACGGCGATTTTGGTGCGGCTGCCGACCTCGCGCGCGCTCGCGCGAATCTCGACCAGATTCTGCTGTATCTCCGGCACTTCGAGCTTGAACAGAGCCTTCACGAAAAGAGCATCGGCACGGCTCAGCACGAGGCGCGGTCCCTTTGGAGTCTCCTCGACGCGCTTCAGAACGGCGCGGATCGGATCACCTTGGTGGAAGTGCTCGCGATGATTCTGTTCGCGGTAAGGAATGATCGCTTCCGCCTCGCGGAACTTGTTGAGCATGATTACCAGCTTGCCGCGCTCGATCTGCTGGACTTCCCCCGAGAGTAGATCGCCGACTCTGCTGGAGAACTCGTCACGGATCTTGGAGCGCTCGCCTTCCCGCACGCGCTGGATGATGCGCTGCTTTGCGGCCTGCACCGCGGTTCTGCCGAATTCGGCGAAGTCGACCGGAATCTCCATCTGGTCGCCGACCTGGAACTCCGCGTCCTCGAAGCGAGCCTCCTCGAGCGAGATCTGGCTCGCCGGGTCGGTCACCTCTTCGACTACCGTCTTCAAGAGAACGATGCGAATCGCGCCCTTGTCCTCGTCGATGTCGACTTCAGCCTGCACCGTAGGCCCGTGCTTCTTGGCGAGGGCGGCGTTGATTCCGTCCTGGAGAAGCCCATGCAATTCGGCGCGATCGATCTGCTTCGAGTTGGTCAACTCGCGGATCGCCGTCAGGATCTCTACTGAAGCCGCCATGTCCTATACCTCTACCTTTTCCAGTGAAACGCCAACCGCGCCTTCTCTACGGCGGCGAGCGGAAAGCGCCGCTCGTGGCCGCGCTCATCGTGCACGCTTATGATTTCTTCGCCGGCATCTCCTTCGACGCCCACGATCTCAACTTCGTCCGTTCTGCGTCCGGCGGGATCGCCGGGCACGTTCGTCGTCACCACGGCAGGCCTGCCCACGAAACGACGCCAGTCTTTTGCATTTCTCAGCGGCCGCTCCACGCCCGGCGATGACACCTCCAGGACGTATCGCCTGCCGCCGAAATCTTCCTCATCGAGCTTGGTCTCGATTGCGCGCGATGCTGCCGCGCAATTTTCGACCGTCACCTTCTCGCCGTCCTCGCGCTCGACTCGAACGTCGATCACAGGCCGACCGTTGCTCCCACCGAGCTTGAGCTCGAAAAGCTCTAGCCCAAGTGGCTTAATTTCCGACGCCACAATGTTTTCCAGCGTTCCCTTCATCTAGCTTCGAGGTCCATTCTGAGGACAAAAAAATGTGGGGGTATCCCCACATTCCGGTTGGCCGCCGAGTTGAACGCCCTATACAATGTAGAAAGGTAGCTGATACGAGTCAAGCTGACCGGCCCTAGGCCTGAGCTGCAATCACTCCGATCTGGCGGCCGGCGTCGCCAGCCCGGTGAGAGAAGAAACGATCGTTGTCGCAGCGGGTGCAGAACGGGCTGACCGTGATTTTCTGTACTCCCGTCTCGGTGGCGTGCTCGGCTATCAGTGATCGCAGATCGACTTTACCTGGCCTCGTCGCCGCCTCGCCGGTCAGCTGCTCACGCACCTCGATACTCACCTCGTAACATCTGCCGCAGATCGCGGGTCCCAGATGCATCGCAAGCTCGTCAGGTGGGAGACCATAGCGAGCGAGGGCCGCAATCGCTTCGGTGGTGATGCGCGCCGCAGTCCCTCGCCAGCCGGAATGAAGGAGTGCCACAACGCCCGATGGATGCGCGATAAAGACCGGGACACAGTCGGCTATTCCGACTGCGAGCGCGATTCCCCTCTCGGCCGCGATGTGTCCGTCCGCCTCTTCTGCCGCGCGCAGCCAACCCTCCCATCCCCCGGTGTGGACGAGAACGCGCGTTCCGTGAACCTGCCTGATCGACACGAGTCTGCGAGCGGTCTCCGACAGCTCGCGCTGCACGGTAGTCCAGCGGCCCATGACGTCGTTGACAGGCTCGGTGCTAGAGAGGCTGAAGGTCCCGGCGTCGCGGGTGGTGGTGAATGCGCGAATCCCCCAAGTCTCGAAGTCGGGGATTACCTCCTTCGGTACATCACTCACTCTTACTGGCGCCGATCGTCAACGCGAGTGATCGAAGCGCCGAGGGCATTCAGGCGCTCATCTATGCGCTCGTAGCCGCGCTCGATCTGTCCGACGTTGTTGATGAAGCTGGTTCCTTCGGCACAGAGGGCAGCAAGGAGCAGCGCCATTCCCGCTCTGATGTCGGGAGATTCGAGGAACGCGCCGCGAAGACGCGATGGGCCGTGAACCAACGCCCGGTGCGGGTCGCAGAGCACGATGCGGGCGCCCATGGTCGACAGCTTGTCAACGAAGAACATGCGCGACTCAAACATTTTTTCGTGCATGAGGATGAGCCCCTCGCACTGCGTCGCCGTCACGATCGCGATCGACATGGTATCGGCAGGGAACGCCGGCCACGGCTGGTCCTCCAGCTTGGGAACGTGACCGCCCATGTCGGCCTGGATCTGCCGCGACTGCTTCGCTGGGACGATCAGGTCCTGGCCGTCCTCGACGCACTCGATGCCGAGTCGCGAGAACCCCATGCGGGTCGAGCGCAGGTGCTCGATGCCGGCGTTCTCGATTCTCAGCTCCGACTTCGTGACTGCCGCGAGGCCGATAAAGGAGCCGACTTCGATGTGATCGGGGCCGATCCGATGCGTCACGGTCTTGCTACCGAGACTGCGGCTGCCGTGGATGGTCATGGTGTTGGTTCCGACGCCTTCGATTTGCGCTCCCAACGCGATGAGAAAATGTGCCAGATCCTGGACGTGGGGCTCGCTCGCCGCGTTCCGCAGCACGGTAGTCCCGGTGGCAGTGGATGCAGCGACCAGAGCGTTCTCGGTTGCCGTCACGCTCGGCTCGTCGAGGAACACGTCGGCGCCACGGAACCCGTTGACGCGCATCTCGATCATTTTGCCGTGCGTGAACTGCGCGCCCAGCTGCTCGAGCGCGAGAAAGTGCGTGTCCAGTCGTCTGCGCCCGATGACGTCGCCGCCGGGCGGAGGAAGAGTCACCTGACCACAGCGGGCGAGGAGCGGTGCCGCGAGCAGAATGGATGCACGGATCTTGGCGCAAAGCGTCGGGTTGAGGTCGGCCGGGCGCAGATCCTTGGCGTGAACGTCGAGAGAGTTCTGTCCAACCCACTCCATTGACGCGCCGACCGAGCGAATGAGCTCGACCAATGTCTCGATGTCCCGAATACGTGGTACGTTCTCGAGGTGAACCGGTTTCTCGGAGATGAGGGCAGCGGCGACAATCGGCAGCGCCGCGTTCTTGTTTCCAGAGGGGCGAATCGAGCCGCTGAGAGTTCTTCCTCCCTCAACGACGAACTGTACTGCGGGCATTTTGCTCCTGAACCGGGCGGACGGTGGCAGATATCGTGTTGCGAAAATATATAGTAGAGAGCACTCTTTGTACCGTAGGGCAAAACACGTCGGTAACTGGCCTCTCCCTTGCACACTTGACCGCGCATGTCAGGATGGATCATTAGCGGCGCCGAGCTCCTTCAGCAGGTTGCTCGCACGCTACCGGATACGATCTACACGAAGCAGGTGGTGGCGGAGCCGGGACTGTGGGAAAAGATCATCAGCATTGCCAGCGGCGTGATGACCATCACGGTGATCATCCTGACGGTCGCACTTGTTCCCGCCGCGTGGAATTTCAGAAAGAGCTACAAGAAGATCAGCGACATGCTCGACAAGATTTACGGTGACGTCAATCCGCTGATGCGACACGCGAGCGCAATCGCGGACAACGTCGACTACATCACGACTTCGATTCGCGTCGATGTCCAGCAGGTGAGTCAGACTGTGGCCGCGGTGAATCAGCGACTGCAGGATGCGGTTTCAGGGGCAGAGAATCGCATGAAACAACTCAATGCGCTGCTGGACGTGGTGCAGGAAGAAGCGGAGTCGGCGTTCGTGACGACTGCGTCGACCATTCGCGGAGTGCAGACGGGAATCAATCAGGCATTTGACCAGGAGGATTTGTTCGATGGGGACTACGACGAAAGCGGAGCCGACGGCTGGGAGAAACCGCGCCCCCGGGTCCGACCCAGAAATGGAAGTGGACGAGGAGCGTGAGCAGCAATACGACCTTCTCACCGCGGCTCTCATTGGCGCGGCGGTAGGCGCCGGCATCACGCTCCTGCTGAGACGGGGCCCATCGGGAAGCCGTCCGGTCGGACCTCTCGTCCGGTACGCGGGGCGCGGAGCCGCGCTCGCTGGCTTGGCGGGATTCGAAGGAGCGAAGTGGGCAGGCGGTCGCGGACTTGAAGGGGCCCGATGGGCTGGCGACCGGGCGGCTGAAGGTGCGCGTTGGGCGGGACCGCGGGCGAAGCGCGGCTTCAGGACGGCAGTGGAGCGCGGAGAGGAGCTGATCGACCGCATCCCCGTTGACGATGTCGTGGAGCAGGTACGCGAATACGTCGATACCGCGCGCGACGCAATCAACGATGTCGTGAAGGACGAGCTAACCGATCTTCGGAAAGCCGTTCGCCGGCAGCGTAAGCGCATCGGGATCTAGGGCGGGCGCAATGCGGCGCGCCACGCCGCGCGCGGTCTCGGCCGGTGGCCTGGCACTCGCGGTTCTGCTCGCGCTGATGCTGACGCCGGCAGTCGCGCACGCGTGGACTCCCGGAACCCACATCTTTCTGGGCGAAGCAGTGATGCGCTCGCTGCCGCTCCTGCCATCGAGCATCTCCGAGCTGCTGGCGGCCTTCCCCTACGACTTCCTGTACGGGTCGATCGCAGCGGACACCAGCATCGCCAAGAAATACGCCGCGGCGGGCAGACACAGCCACTCGTGGAACGTCGGATTCGAGATCCACAACAACGCCGAATCCGAGCCTCTGCGCGCGTTCGGCCTCGGCTACCTCGCGCACCTCGCGGCTGATTCGGTTGCGCACAACTACTTCGTGCCCCACCAGCTGACAATCACATCGTCGACCGCGGCTCTGGGCCATAGCTATTGGGAGAGCCGCTTCGACATGCACATTGGCGAGAGATTCAGCCGCACGGCGAAGCAGCTGATTCTACGCGACCACTCCCACTCCGACGAACACCTCGATCGGATACTGAGTCCGACGATCTTCAGCACTTCCACCAATCGGCGAATTTTTCGCGGAATGGTGTACGTGGCCGACACGGAGTCGTGGCAGCGGATCTTCCACCTCGTCGAGGAGAAGAGCCGTTGGGATTTGAGCGAGCGGGAAATAGAGACGTACATGGCCCGCGCGTTCGATTACATCATCGATCTCATGACCCGACTGGACCGCGCCGAGCCCTACAAGCTCGATCCGGCCGGGACCGATGCTTTGCGCGAAGCGAAGAAAGTCAGGCGCGCGGCCCTGAGGCGAGGCGGTGAGGAACACGTTCTCGAGCAGGCCCAGAACCACTTCGGAATGCCTCCGACGAAGCTGGAGTTCGCAGTGAAGCTACCGGAGCCGCTTTATCCGCCTCGGCTCGAGAGCAGCTGATTGACGCGCTTGGGGTCGGCGCGGCCTTTGGACTTTTTCATCACGAACCCGACCAGCACTCCTTGGAGCTTCTTTTCGCCGGCCAGATAACGCGTGGCTTCCTCCGGATGCTCCTTTAGCACTTCGTCCACCCACGTCGCAATCGCGCTTTCATCGCCGACCTGAACCAATCCTTCGTCGGCGGCCACCTGAGCAGCGGGCTTGCCAGTCTCCACCATCTGAGCGAAAACGCGCTTCGCTGCGGTGTGACTGATCGTGCCCCCCCGCACCAGGTTGATTAGCTGCGCCAGATCCGCGGGTCGCACCCGGAAGCGACTGATGTCTTCGCCCGCGCCACGGAGAGCCGCCTGTACCTCGCCCATCACCCAATTGTAGGCGGACTTTCCGTCTCCGGATGCGCGCGCTGCCGCCTCGAAGTATTCAGCCAGCGCAGGATGGGCGGTGAGTTGCTCCACTTCGACCGCGGAGAGTCCGTATTCCGTTGCGAGTCGTGTTTTTCTCGCGTCGGGAAGCTCGGGAAGATCTTTTCGCATGTGCTCGATCCACTTCGGGTCGAGCATGAGCGGACGGAGGTCGGGCTCGGGGAAATAGCGGTAGTCGTGGCTTCCCTCCTTCGTGCGACTCGGTCTTACCGTCTCCCGCGCGCCGTCCCACAAAAGCGTCTGCTGCTCGACCCCACCGCCGGAATCGAGCAGCGCGCACTGACGCGCGAACTCGGACTCGAGCGCTTTCTCGACCGCTGAGAAGGAGTTCATGTTCTTCACTTCCGTTTTCGTTCCCAGCTTCACCTGGCCCGGCGGACGCACGCTGATGTTCGCATCGACACGGAGGCTTCCCTCCTCCATGCTCACGTCGCTCACGTCGAGGTATTGCAGGATCTGCTTCAACGTCCGCAGATATGCGCCTGCGCCCGCAGACGTACGAATATCGGGCTCGCTCACTATCTCGATCAGCGGCACACCCGCGCGATTGAGATCGATCGCCGTTTCGCCGGGATAGCGATCGTGGATCGATTTCCCGGCGTCTTCTTCCATGTGGAGACGGGTGATCCCAATCCGGTGATCCGCTCCTTTATCTGTCTTTCCGACAACGACCGATCCTCCGGTTGCAACCGGCAGATCGAACTGCGAGATCTGATAGCCCTTCGGAAGGTCCGGATAGAAATAGTTCTTGCGCGCGAAAACAGAGATCGGATCGATCTTGCACCCGAGTCCCAGCGCCGCGCGTACCGCGAGCTCGACGGCGTGCTCGTTGAGCACCGGCAGCGCTCCCGGAAGCGCCAGACAGACCGGGCAGGTGTTCACATTGGGGGGCGCGCCGAAATCGGTGGAGCATCCGCAGAACGCTTTGGTTCGCGTCTTGAGCTGCACGTGAACTTCGAGTCCTACCACCATCTCGTATCGGTCCTGATTCACTGGTGAGCCTCCGCGCCCAGGCCAGCCTCGAGCGCGTACGCAAGGCGGAACATTGCGTATTCATCGAAGTGCGCGGTGATTATCTGGCCCCCAACGGGAAGCCTGCGGACTCTGCCAATCGGCACTGAGATCGCCGGAACGCCGGCGAGGTTCGCCGTTACGGTAAAGATGTCGTTCAGATACATCTCGTAAGGGTCGCTTATCGCGCCAATCGGGAACGCTGTCGTCGGTGTCGTGGGAGTGAAGATCGCGTGCACCCCACTCGTGAAGACGGCGCGAAAGTCGTCGGCGATGAGAGTCCGCACCGCTTGCGCCTTCTTGTAATACGCGTCGTAGTAGCCGGCGGAGAGAACGTAGGTGCCGAGCAGGATTCGGCGCGTGACCTCGGGTCCGAATCCTTCCGAGCGAGTGGCCTCGTACATGGTCTTGAGACCTTTGCCGGGATCGACGCGCAGCCCGTAACGCACGCCATCGAAACGCGCGAGGTTGGACGACGCCTCGGCGGGCGCGAGGATGTAGTAGACAGGAATCGCCAGCGGGGATCGCGGCAGCGAAATGTCTCTAATGGTTGCCCCCATCGATCGAAACCGATCCAGCGCGCGATCACAGAGCTTTCTGATGTCGGGATCGAGGGACTCCGGGAAATACTCCTTTGGCTTGCCGATCACGACTCCGTCGAGCGTGGTCGGACCGGGCGGAGGTGGCAGCGGAACCGGACTGCGTCCAATGCGGATCGCTTCGGTGTCGGGGTTTCGCGCCTCCGGTGCCGGCTTGCCCAGCGCGGCCAGGCGATAGATCGGAACATCGGCGTCCGAGCTCGTCGAATCCATCTTGTCGAATCCGGCGATGCTCTCGAGGCCAAGAGCCGCGTCGTCTACCGTGCGACCCAGCACTCCGATCTGGTCGAGCGAAGACGCGAACGCCACGAGTCCGTACCGACTCACACGCCCGTAGGTAGGCTTCACTCCGACCACGCCGCAAAAAGCCGCGGGCTGCCGAACTGAACCGCCGGTCTCTGAGCCGAGGGCTATCGGAGTGATTCCCGCGGCGACAGCGGCAGCGGACCCGCCTGACGATCCGCCCGGTACACATCGCACATCCATTGGATTTCTTGTCGGGCCGTAAGCGCTGTTCTCGGTCGACGATCCCATCGCGAATTCGTCCATGTTCGTTTTCGCGACGATCATCGCGCCGTTGGCGCGGAGCCGCGCGACCGCGGTTGCTTCGAACGGACTGACGTATCCCTTGAGAATCTTCGAGGCGCAGGTCGTCGGCAAACCGAGCGACGCGATGTTGTCCTTTATCGCGACGGGAACTCCCGCGAGAACACCGATGTCCGTCGCGGTCTGGATCCGCGCCTGCATCCGTTCGGCTTCCTCTACGCTCGCCTTCTCGTCAGCGTGCAGGATGATGTTGAGCTCGTCCGGACCGGCGCCGATGTCGGCCGCGCGTTTGAACGAGGCGCGGATCATCTCCGCCGGCGATATCTTGCCCGCGCGAACACTCGACGCGATCGCGGCCGCGCCTAGTTGAGTGTAGTTATCGACGCTCAAGCTCCGCTCTCGCTGGAATCCTCGTGAGTCGCAAGCCGGGGAACGACGAAAAAGCCATCGCGCACCTTGGGAGCGAAGGACGCCAGCGTTCCCGACATGAGGGGCGGCACGCCAACGTCAGCACGGAGCGGCGTGCCAACAGCGCCGACTCCCGCCGCCGTCGGAAGGGTTGCGGTATCCACCTGTGACAGCACTTCCATGTGGGAGAGAATTGCGCTCAGCTCTTTCGTCAACTCGTCGGCGCGAGCAACGTCGATGCCGAGCCGCGCGAGCTCGGCGATGTGGAGCACATCCTCACGCGTGACCGACACTATTCCTGGCCGCGTTCCAAAGTGGTGTACGCCAGCTTGATGGTCTTTCTTCCGACGCTCTCGTCGTCAAAATCGATCACTGCTTTCACTTCACGCCCGACTCCAGACAGCTCCGCGATCGATCCATCTCCGAACAGCTTGTGCTTCACCCGTTCTCCTTTCACATAGCGCGGCTCGTCCTGCGAAACCTCGGCTTCAGCTATGGCCGGCTTCCGCCACGACGGGACATCGTGGGTGCGGCGCGCCGGATAGGAGTCGCTGTGGAACGCTCCTCCGCGCGGGGACGTGCCGCGTCCCATTGCGCTGACGCGCAGAGTTTTTCTCTCCTCGAGCTTGGCTTCCGCGATCTCGCGGAGAAATCGGGATTTGATCGAAGGCAGGAGCTCCCCGTTTCTGCGGCGCATCTCCGTAAAGGAGAGAAAGAGCTTCTCCTCGGCGCGAGTGATCCCGACGTAGAAGAGGCGCCGCTCCTCCTCCAGCTTGGGAGGGTCATCGAACGACTGCGAAAGCGGAAAGAGGCCGTCCTCGAGCCCGGTGAGAAAAACCACTGGATACTCCAGTCCCTTCGCGTTGTGCAGCGTCATGAGAGTGACCGCATCGGCTGACGGATCCAGTGCATCCGCGCCGGCGACGAGCATTGCCCGTTGGAGGAAGTGGTCGAGGGGAGTGAGACCGACCTCACCGCCGTCGTCGATGACCGTTTCCGCGGCACCGTTGACCAGCGCGCTGACATTCTCGATGCGATCGCGCGCGGACTCCGGCCCTTCGGCCTGTAGATAGTCGATGTAACTGATCTCGGTAATGAGCTCCTGGATCAGCACGTCGACGCTCGTATCCTTTGCGCGCTCACGCAAACTGGAGATGATTCGGCTGAACTCCGCCAGCGCATTGCGTGCCGCGGGTCGCAGCGATTCCTGAAGCTCCGCGCGCGACGCAATCTCGAAGAGCTGGAAGCCTGATTCTCGGGCGCTGGCGGCCAGTAAGTCGACCGTCGCGTCACCGATCCCCCGTTTGGGTACCGCGATGGCGCGGCGGAACGCCTCTTCGTCGGATGGGTTCGCGATGAGCTTCAGGTACGACATCAGGTCGCGTATCTCACGCCGATCATAGAAGCGAACCGATCCAACGAGGCGATATGGGATCGCTTCACGGCGGAGCGCATCTTCGAGCGCCCTGCTCTGGGCGTTGGTCCGGTACAACACCGCGAACTCGTTGAGCCCGCGATTCTCCTGATTGCGGCGCGACTTGATCTCCTCGAGTACCCAGTCAGCCTCGTCGCGCTCGTCCAGGGCCGCAACCACAGTAACCGGCTCGCCCGACCCGCGAGTGGCGCGGAGGGTCTTTCCCTTGCGCCCAACGTTTTGGGTGATCGCGGCGTTGGCTACGTGCAGAATGTCGGGCGTCGACCGATAGTTATCCTCGAGGCGCACCAGCTTTGCCGAGGCGAATTCCTTCTCGAAGTCGAGAATGTTTCGGATGTCGGCGCCGCGCCAGCCGTAAATCGACTGGTCGTCGTCACCCACTACGACGACGTTGCCGTGCGCGCTGCCAAGGAGCTTGATGAACTGAAACTGCGCGCGGTTGGTGTCCTGGTACTCGTCGACGAGAATGAACTGGAAGCGATCCCGATAGCGGGCGAGGGCTGCTTCGTCCTTGCGGAAGATTTCGACCGGAAGGACGAGTAGATCGTCGAAGCTCACGGCATTCGCGGCGCGGAGCGTCGGCTCCATCTCGCGATAGACCTTGGCGGCTGCCCGAGAGACCGGATCCATTGCAAGCGACTCGTATTCGGCGGGTGGGACCAGCGCGTTCTTGGCATCGGAGATGAGCGAGGAAATTACCTTGGGACTCCACTGCTTGGGCGAAATTCCCTGCCTCTCCATGATCCGTTTTACGACGCCGAGCGTGTCGTCCTCGTCGTAGATCGTGAAGCTGGAGGTTCTGCCGACGTGTTTCGCCGAGCTGCGAAGAATGCGCGCGCCAATCGCGTGGAAGGTGCCGCTCCACATGCCCTTCGGCTCTTCTCCCAGCAAGCGCGCGATTCGCTCCCTCATCTCACCGGCCGCTTTGTTGGTGAACGTAACGGAGAGGATGCGCGACGGATCGACACCGTGATGCTCGATGAGGCGCGCGATGCGCGTCGTGAGAACGCGGGTCTTGCCCGACCCCGCTCCCGCGAGAACCAACATGGGTCCTTCGAAGTGGAGAACCGCCTCGCGCTGGGCGGGGTTGAGGCCCGCGAGAGGCTCGGCGCGCTCGACGGTGGCGACGTTTGTCGATTCAGGCATCGACTGAAGATAACGCGATCAGCCGAGGACCATGTCGAACGTGGCTCCCCGCTCCGACGGCACGAGCAGAAGCTCTCCGCCATGGCTGTCGCGGACGATGCGACGCGCCAGGGAAAGTCCGATCCCCCATCCCTTCTCCTTGGTCGAGAAGCCGGGATCGAAAATCTGATGACGGATCTCGCGCGGCACTCCGGGGCCATCGTCGGAGACTCGAACCCTTACCCTTCCCTCGGGCAGAGGCTCGGCGGAGATCTCTACTTTGCCATCTCGGCCAGCCAGCGCGTCGATCGCGTTCTTGGTGAGCGACTCGAGCGCCCATTCGAGGAGCACCGCGTCCCCCTGAACCACGAGATCTCCCTGATGTGACGACGCCACGGTCACACGCTGCGCAAGTGTCGGTACGCGAGCACGGAAATAAGTCGCCACGCGATCCACGAGATTTCCGAGATCCACCGGCTCCTGCCGCGGCGGACGGCCGATTCTCTCGAAGCGGTGCGCCACCCGCTTGAGACGCTCGAGGTCCGTCTCCATATGATCCAGCGCCGCCGACGTCATCGGTTCCGCCTCCGATTCTCGGAGGAGCTCGATCCACCCGCTGATGCTCGAGAGCGGTGTTCCGAGCTGATGCGCGGATTCGCGCGCCATACCTGCCCAGATCTGCTCCCGATCCGCTCGGCCGCGCGTGCGCAGCGCGTACGCGCCGGCGAGCAAGACCATGGCGATAAGGATCGACTGCAGGACCGGAATCAGGATGAGCCCGCGGACGAGCGGCGTGTTCCCGTAATGAACGGCTCCGACGCCTGGCTCGACAATCGGAGCGTTCTGCCTATCCAGCTCCAGTATGTAGTCGCGGGTCTGCTTCGAGCTGACGGAGGCCGTGAATGGAAGATTCGCATTGTCCGTCGGTTTCCCCTGCTCGTCGGTGAGGATCATGGGAACGCCAGACTCGCGAATCTGTCTCGAGAGATCGAACAAGGCGGCGTTGGCGGCGTCCGGGTTTGGATCGGTAAGCCCCTTGTAGACTCGCGCGTACATCAACCCGACGCGCGAAGCTTCCTGGCGCAGCTCTCTCACCACTCCCCGGGTGTAGATCACGTACCACGTGAGGAGCGCGAGAACGCCGATGGTGATGAGCGTTACCGGAGCGAGCCGGCGCATCGCTTAGGTGAGGCGCTCGGCGCCAAGATACGTGCTGAGCGCAGCGGGGACGCGCACACTGCCATCCTCCTGCTGATGGTGCTCGAGAATTGATGCGATGATCCGTGGAAAGGCGAGGCCGGAGCCGTTGAGCGTGTGAACGAAGCGTGGCTTGCCGCCGTCGGCAGGCTTGTAACGAATGTTGGCGCGGCGCGCCTGGAAATCCGTGAAGTTGCTGCACGAGGAGACCTCGAGCCACTTCCCTACGCCCGGCGCGTAGACTTCGAGGTCGTAGGTGTGTGCGCTTGCAAACCCGGTGTCCCCCGACGCCAGCCGCACTACCCGATATGGCAGCTCGAGCAGCTGGAGCATCTTTTCGGCGTGAGCGGTCAGCAGCTCGAGTTGCTCTCCTGAGGTTTCGGGTGTGACGTAGCGCACCAACTCGATCTTGTCGAACTCGTGCACCCGCAGCAAGCCTCGAGTGTCCTTGCCCGCAGCACCCGCCTCACGGCGGAAGCACGGTGAATACGCAGTGAGCGCCTTCGGCAGCTCCGACTCGGACAGGATCTCGTCGCGGTACAGATTCGTGAGCGGTACCTCCGCGGTCGGGATCAGAAACGCGTCGTCATCCTTCAACGCGTACATGTCCTCCTCGAACTTTGGGAGCTGCGCCGTGCCGATCATGCTGGTGCGATTCACCACTACCGGGATCCATGTCTCCTCGTAGCCGTGCTCGCGGGTCTGTACGTCGAGCGCGAAGTTCATCAGAGACCGCACGAGACGCGCGCCCGCGCGACGAAACACGATGAATCCCGTCCCGCTTATTTTTGCTCCGCGCTCGAAGTCGATCAGTCCAAGCCTGGTTCCGATTTCCCAGTGAGGCTGGACCCGGGCTCCTTCTCGCGGCGTGCCCCAGCTCCGAACGACCGCGTTGCTCTCTTCTCCGCCCGCCGGCACCTGATCGAGCGTAATGTTGGGCAATTCGAGGAGAATCGCTGAGAGCTCGCTCTCCGTCTCCGCGAGCTCCCGATCGAGGCGCGCGATTTCTTCGCCGAGCTCGCGAGAGCGTTGCTGGAGATCGTCGGCGGATTCGCCGGCACGCTTACGCTGGCCAACCTGCTGACTGACGGCGTTGCGCGCGGCTTTGCGCTCCTCGACCGCCTGAATGGTGTCGCGCCGGCTCTTGTCCAGAGTGACGGCGCGCTCGATGGTCGGCGAGAGAGTGTCGAGAGCCCCGCGCCGGCGCATGCCTGCGCGAAGTGCGTCGATTTGCTCGCGCACCATCCTCAGGTCGTGCACGAGTCAGCTCGTCGGTATGCCGGTGGCGAAGGAGCGGAATCCGCAATTCGGATCGAATCCCATTCGGAGAAAAAGAGTTCTCGATGCGAGATTGACGCTGTCCACCGCGATCTTCGCGTACAGATCGGGCGAGATTGCGAACTGGCAGATGTCACCCCGCTCATTGTGCGGCGACTGCACGACGACGACTTCGCCTGGCGTCATCACGAGCGCCGAGTCGGTCTCGAAACCGGTTTTCGGGGCTTCCACCACGGTCTCGAAGGTGCCGGGGACCTTCAGCATGCCGACAGCACGCGATCCTCCGGGCGTGGCGACCACCAGCTTCACGGGATAGATCACCGCGTTCCCGTTACCGTCGATATCAAGAGCGACATCGAACGCCGCAAATCCATCGACCCGCACTACCTGCCTCGCGGCGATCGAGATTGCGCTCGGATATGAGGGTGGAGTTCCGGACAACGCCCACACGGACAAAGTGTCGACAAATGTCGGCAGAGACGCCTTGAGGTTGGTGACATTTCCGCAGGCATTTAGAACTATCACGACACACATCGTCGCGAGGAAGGCGAGGCGAGCTTTCATGCAGATTATGAGACAGATGGGAGACTGGAGGGGTTGCTTCTCGATAATACCCCGTAACTTATGACAGTTCAAGCGATTGCCCTGCTTGACTTCACTGTTTCAGCTTCCTAGCTTCGCAACTTCTCCCCCCACCAATGCCCAACATCAGAGATTTCACGAGCGCGCTTCGACAACGTCCCGGCGTTGACGCCGTTCTGGTACTGGGTAAAGACGGTCTTTTGATAGAAGGATTCGCCGCTCCGGGTCTCAACACCGAAGATCTCGCCGCCCGGGTGCCGGCGCTGGTGTCAGAGGCGGAGAGTCTGGGAAGGGCGACGCTACAGGGCCAGATGAACACCGCCATTCTGGAGCACCAGAAAGGATACGCGATCATTGCGGCACTGGCCGACGAAACATTACTGCTCGTGCTGCTGAGGCCTTCGGCCGACCTCGGGGGATTACTATTCGACGTCCGACGCTATCGCGGCAACATTGCTTCGCTGATCTGATTCATGACTGACCCGACGACCCGACCTTCCCATATCCTCGTCGCCGATGATGAACCGCACATCGGTCGCATCATCAAGATGAAGCTCGAACAAGGTCCGTTCAGAGTGAGTCTCGCCTACGATGGACAAGAAGCGATCGACTTCATCAACGCCGACGAACATCTCGACCTCGTGCTGCTCGACCTCATGATGCCCAGGTTGAGCGGACTCGACGTGCTGAGGCAGATTCGGGCGCAGGAGCGCTTCAACTCGCTCCCATGCATCATTCTCACGGCTGGCGGTGACGCCAAGCACGAGCGGGATGCGCTCGCGCTCGGTGCGACTCAGTTTCTCACCAAGCCATTCAGCCCAAAAAAACTCTACGCGCTCGTCGCGCGTCTCACGGGAGCCCCTGACGAAGCGGGAATAAGCAGCGAGTGAGCCGCTGGGCGGTGGTTCTGGCGGGTGGTACCGGTTCGCGATTCTGGCCGCTGAGTACTCCCGAGATGCCCAAGCAGCTTCTCCCTTTGGTTACGGAGAAGCCGTTGCTCCACGACGCGGTGGCCAGGCTTCGGCCGATCGTAGACCCGGAGCACACTATCGTACTCACCAACGCCAGTCTGACAAAGGCGATCGGTAAGCTGCTCAGCGAACTTCCTCGCGGTAACATCATCGCAGAGCCACAACCAGCCGGTACCGCCGCCGCACTCACCTGGGCCGCGCTCTCGATCGAGCGCCGCGATGGACGGAACGCTGTCATGATCTGCGTTCACGCCGACTGGGCCATCGCCGACGACAAGCGATTCAGAGAGACCCTGCTCGAGGCGGAGAGGGTTGCTCTCAAGACTGAGTCTTTGGTGACGGTGGGAATCGTTCCCACTCGGCCCGATCCGGGATTCGGGTATATCCAGCCAACCGACGCGGCCACCGGAAAACCATCCGTGGTGAAACGCTTCGTGGAAAAGCCGGATCGCGCGCGCGCCGAAGAAATGCGGAACGACGGTTATCTCTGGAACTCGGGAATTTTCGTCTGGCGCGTCGGCGATTTTCTGGACGAAGTAGACGAGCACACTCCCGAGCTTGCGGCAGCTCTTCGCCACGGCAGAAAGGGTGATGCCGCACAGTTCTTTGAGAGCGTCATCATGCCGGTGTCAGTGGACGTCGGAATCCTGGAGCGCAGCAGCAAAGTCATGGTTGTACCTGGAGATTTCGGCTGGGACGACGTCGGGACCTGGGCCGCTCTCAGTCGGGTTCGAAGCAAGGACGAGTTCGGCAACGTAACCACGGGCGACGCACACCTCCTCGATTGCGCTGACAACGTCGTTCACGCCGACTCCGGTCAGGTCGTGATGTACGGCGTGAACGATCTGGTCGTCGTGACGAAGAAGGGGCTGACAATGGTCACTACGATCGACAAGGCCTCGGATTTGAAAAGATTGATCGAGTCTTTCGCCGCGGCTGACCTAGAACACGCATGAGCGCGCTCTACTTCTACGACGACGTGCGAGCCCGGCACTTCGAGCCGTTCGCGCTAACGCGGCCGGTGTCAGAGCTGCGCGCAGGGACTTCGCTCATCCGCAAGCGGTGGGAGCGAGCGACGTCTTTCTCGAGCGCCGGATTCGTCAGCTCACCTCATCTCGCGCACTTCGAGGAAGGGACCGCGCCACCGGCCGTCGCGCCCAACTCGGAGATTCCAGCGGGCTCCATAATCGTGAATTCCCGCTGCGTGATTCCGCTCGACGTGACACTGGACAGATTCGACCTGCTGATGTGCGAAGGAAGGGCGTGCGCCGTGCGGCTCGCGAGATCGATGCCGGTCTCACAGTTCGCGGACGGGTCGATCGATATTGGTTCGATTCAAACGAGCCTTGGCGGCAAGAAAATCAAGGGACGCTGGATCAATGAAGTCTGGGATTTCATCGGATCATTGACCGAGCAGCTCGTGGAGGACATTCCACACCGAGCGGGCTCACTCGACCTGAAGACTCCGCTCGATACGACAATCGTCGGGAAGGAGAAGGTCTTCATCGAAGAAGGCGCGGAGATTGGACCGCAGGTCGTGCTCGATGCTTCAGCGGGTCCCATCCTCATTCGGCGGGGCGCGGTGATCGCCCCTTTCACCCACCTCATCGGTCCGATCGCCATCGGACGGGACTCTCAGGTACTGGGTGATCGTGTAGCAACTTCGTCGATTGGTGACCACTGCAAGGTCCGGGGAGAGTTCAGCAACTCCGTGGTCCTCGGCCATAGCAACAAGGGACACGCCGGCTTCGTAGGGCACTCCTACCTGGGCCGCTGGGTCAACCTCGGCGCGATGACGACGACGAGCAATCTCAAGAACACCTACGGTCCGGTTCAGCTCTGGACTCCGACCGGCCTGAGAGACACCGGACAGCAGTTCCTCGGGACGCTCTTCGGCGATCACGCGAAGACGGGGATTGGAACGATGCTGAGTACCGGCACCGTGATCGGAGCGGGCGCGAATGTGTTCGGCGCGAAAATTCCGCCCAAGGCCGTTCCGCCTTTTGCGTGGGGCGACGGGGAGCCTTACGACACGTATGACGTCACTAGATTTCTTTCGGTAGCGGAGCGTGTGATGTCACGCCGGCATGTACAGTTGAGCGATAACGCACGGAAGCAGCTCGCTGAAGCGCACAAGAGGCGTTGGAGTACTTGATGAATTTGTGGGTCCTTGGCAGCGGAAGCAGTGGTAATGCCGTTCTCGTGCAGACGGAGCGCTCGCGCATCCTCATCGATGCGGGATTCGCGCCGAGAGTTCTGAAGCACCGGCTTGCGGTCGCAGGCGTGGCTCCCGAGTCGATCGAGGCTGTGGTCGTCACGCACGAGCACACCGATCACATGAGGGGCGTTGCCGCCGCGGCAAAGAAATGGGGTTGGACGATAGTGTCAACCGCAGGCACGCGGATGATGTGTCCGGAGTGGGCGGGACTCCGCGCGATTATCACTCCTCGAAAAAGCAGCGTGGTCGTCGGTGATTTTCACCTCGAGACAGTTCCAGTCTCGCACGACGCCAACGAGCCGATTGCGGTCATTGTGACGTCGCTCAGCGAAGGGTCGCGTGCGGGAATCGTATACGATCTCGGGCACGTTACTGAAAGCGTGGCGCGCGCTCTCGATAAGCTCGACATTCTCGTGATAGAGGCAAATCACGATGAAGGGATGCTGCGTGCCGGACCCTATCCGCCTTCGCTGCAGCGGCGAATCGGCGGCAACTTTGGACACCTGAGCAATCGCGTCGCCGCGCAGACCGCGAGCCAAAGCATCCATTCGGGACTCAACAACATTGTGCTCGCTCATCTGAGCGAGAAGTGCAACAATCCCCGCACGGCCCTTGGCACGGTGGGAGATGCACTGCGCCGCGCACGGTTCAAAGGACGGCTGACGGCGTCGTCGCAACACAGCGTGGTTGGGCCGTTTTGCACTGGAGCCGCGCCAGCGTCGATCGACGCGCCGGGTCAACTCGCGCTGGGGATCTAGCTCAAGGCTTCGCTATCGTCCTTCGATGTCGCGGTCGCCCTTGATCTTTCGCTCGGACCTGCCCTCGCCGGGATGCGCCTGCGCCTCATGAAACCGCTCGCCCTTGAGGCGAATAGCGTCCACGAATTTTTCGTATTCGGTGTCGGATAACTCGTCCGCGATTGCTGGCACCAGTCCCTTTACCAACGTGATGCGCTCGGCCAGAGTCAGCTCGTTGACCGCGGTTACGAGCTTCCGCAGCCGCGGGTGATTCATCCATTCCGTTTCCTTGCTCGTTGTCATTTATCTCTCCGTTAGCGGCGAGTGCACGCGCAGGTGTAATCTATCGCGAATTGCGGTGAAGTCGCGTACGTTGAATTTCCGTCCACTGGGCGAGTACCGAGGCCAGGGACCGCTCGAGATCGGCCGCCGCGGCAACTACCTGTGTGGTGGGGTCCATGTCCGCCCCCTCCACCGCGTCGAGTACTCCGGCGAGCTCTCCATTCAAACGCACGAGATTTTCGGCGATTCCAATGCGTGGACCGGATTCGATCGCTACCAGGGCACTGTCGAGGGCGGTTAGTGAATCTGCAACCTCACCCGCCTTCGCCCCTTCGCGCTGGGTTTTCAGGAGCGCGCGCTGGCGCCGCACTTCGCCGAGCGCGGCGAAGTCACGGCTGATGGCGTCGTTCATCCGGACCCCAATGTCGTGCTGCAGTCTGAGGCCGGTATCGGTGATCGGCGCGCGAGGATCCATCTTTATCGTGAGCGGCTGCGAGTAGGTTCGCCCGCTGACCGTAAGCCGAACGGTGTAGTCGCCGGGCAGAACAGCGGGGCCGAGCGGATGGCGCGGCGTGTCGCCGTAGATGGCCGAGATGGGGTATCCGTACCCGAGAACCTTGGGCGGCGGGTAGTGGAGGTCCCAGACAAATCGATGCGTGCCGGCGGTGCTTGCCAATGGTTGAGGAGGGCGGAGCCAATAGGTAGGAACATTGAGGTCCGCTTCTACGGGCTCGACCGAATCCGCGCTCGAGAAGCTGCGCACAACGCCACCGGAGCTGTTGAGGATTTCCAGCACCACCGGCGCCCGTGCATCCGACGCGAGGCGATAGTTGATGATCGCCCCGTCAGGCGGATTCTTTCCCGCCGGCTCCTCGGGCGGCAACGGAGTGTCGGTGTTCTTGTTGCGGCGGAAACGGTAGGTGAGCTTCGGTTTGAAAAGGAAAGTTTCAGAGACCGCGGTCTTCGCGGCCAGCTGACGGAGCGGCGTCATGTCGTCCAGAATCCAGAACGACCGTCCGTGCGTGCCGACAACGATGTCGTCGTCGTGGATCACCAGATCGCGAATCGAGGTCGCCGGCATGTTGAGGCGAAGTGGCTGCCATTGTTCGCCATCGTCGAGAGAGAAGTAAACCGCGCGCTCAGTGCCCGCGAACAACAGGCCGGGACGGAGAGGATCCTCGCGGACTGAGTTCACGACCTCGTTATCCGGAATTCCGTTGACGATCTCCTTCCATCTCACGCCGCCATCGTGGGTGCGATAGATGTGCGGATGTAGATCGTCCAGCTTGAATCGGTTGATTGCTGCGTACGCGGACTGATCGTCGAAGTGCGACGCCTCCATCAGCGAGACCTTGCTCCATGGAGTAAGTGCGCCTGGCGTCACGTTGGTCCAGCTCTTCCCCCCATCGCGGGTGAGCTGGATGAATCCATCGTCCGAGCCAGTCCAGATAGTGTTCGCATTCCGGAATGATGGGGCGATGGTGTAGATCACGCCCCGATTCTTCGCGCGGTCGAGATTGCCGTCGGTGTACATCCCGTAGCTGGACGGTACGTCGTAATTCTGGCGCGTGAGATCAGGACTGACGATGTCCCAGCTGTGACCTCCGTTGACCGTCTTGAACAGAACGTTCGAACCGTAGTAGAGAGCATGCGGATCGACCGTTGAGAAGATGATCGGAGCTGTTCTGAGGAATCTGTATTTCCCGGACCGTACTGCCTCGGGGCTGATGTTCTGAACCTCGCGCGAGCGCTGATCGAACCGGCTGATCTTGCCGCCGTAGATGATGTTCGGGTCGAGCGGATCGGGCGCGACGTATCCGTATTCTTCCGCTCCGACGGGATTCCACTCGCGGAATGTGATCGCGCCGTAATCTCCGCGACTCGTCGTGCCGACAGACCCGCTCTCCTGCTGGCCGCCGTAAACCCAGTACGGGACCCGGTTGTCCGTGATGACGTGATAGAACTGCGCGGTTGGCTGATTGTACCATGAGCTCCAGGTCTTGCCGCCGTTCACGGTGATCGTGGCGCCCTGATCGCTCGCGATCAGCATGATGTCCGGATTGTCCGGATTGATCCAGATGCGATGGTAGTCGTCGCCTCCGGGCGCTCCCTTGATCGCAGTAAAAGTTTTCCCGCCGTCGGTTGACCGATAAGTCGAGGTGTTGGCCGAGTACATCACATCCGGATTGCGCGGATCCACCTTGACCTCGGCGAAGTCAGATGCGCGACCCCAAACGCGGACCTCGGAGTTGGTCCGCCGCCAACTTTCACCCGCGTCGTCGGAACGATAGATCCCGCCGAGGGTCGGAGCGTCGACCGTGGCGTACATGCGTCGGGGGTCGCTCGGTGCGATGGTGAATCCAATCCTCCCCAAACCTTGAGCGGTGGTCGGAAGCCCGCTGGTCAACTGACGCCACGTAGTGCCGCCATCGATTGACTTGAAGAGTCCACTGAGCGGTCCATTCCACGACGCATTCTCCCATGGTCCCTGACGGCCCGCCCAAAGAGCCGCGTAAACGATCTGGGGATTGGTCGGATCGAATCCGACCTGAATTGCGCCGGTATTCCCGTCCTTGTACAGAACGCGCTTGAATGTTTCGCCGCCATTGGTCGACCGGTACACTCCGCGCTCCAGATTCGGACCGTAGGGATGCCCGAGTACAGCGACGAAGATGCGGTTCTCGTCGCGCGGGTCGACGATCACTCCGCCGATCTGTTGTCCATCGCGCAAGCCGAGATGACGCCATGTCTTGCCTGCGTCGGTTGATTTGTAGATGCCATCTCCCGTCGACAGATCGGGGCGCTGCACTCCTTCGCCGCTTCCGACGTAAACCACATTCGGATTGGATGGAGCGACAGCGAGATCACCGATAGAGCCGGTGGGCTGCGCGTCGAAGATGGGGGTCCACACACGTCCGTAATCGGTTGTCTTCCAGACACCGCCATTGTTGACGCCGACGTAGAAAACGTTGGGCTGTCCTCGCACTCCGGTGGCGCCGATTGTCCGCCCCGCGCGAAACGGGCCGATCATTCGCCATTCGAGGCTGGAGTAGAGTGAGGGGTCGACTTTCTGCGCCGCACCCGGAGAAGAGAGGGCGCCGGTGGCGAGAGTGAGTAAAAGGAGTACTGGACGAGTGGCGGGCATCGCTGATCGGGTTGGTTTACGGAACGAGGAATGACCGATCAGGAAAATGCAGAAGCGAGGCGGTACCGGCCAGCCGCGCGGTGCTAGGCCTGATTGGAGCCGGTCGATCGCCGCGCTCCGTTGCTACTACCGTGCACAACAGCCGGAACCGGAACAAATTGACCCGTCCTTACCGGCCTCTGGCTCTCACCATCATTGCACCCTATGTTTGCCGGGCTCTGTCCAAAGGCCTCATGGCAAATTCGTGGAGCTCTCTCGCGGCTACCGCTGTGAGACGAGATCCGACCGGACTGAAGAGGGAGGAGACGGCGTGACTATTCCGCTCATTCCTCACGACCCCATCGGGCCGCTACGGGTTGCGCTCGCCGGACGATACGAAATCGAGCGCGAGATCGGCCAAGGCGCGTTCGCAACGGTCTATCTCGCAAAGGATTCGAGGCACGAGCGCCAGCTGGCGATCAAAGTTCTCAACGCAGATCCGAGCTCCGAAACCGGCGAATTGCGATTCATCCGGGAAATTAGGATGCTGGCCCGCCTGCAGCATCCGAATATCCTGCCTCTCCACGATTCAGGTCATGTGGAAGCGCTTCTCTACTATCTCATGCCTTACGTCAGCGGGGAGACCCTGCGGGCGAGGATGACCCGGGAACGGCACCTGCCAATCGATGCCGCTACGCGGATCTCTTGCGAAGCGGCCGATGCTCTGTCCTATGCCCACGGTCAAGGCATCATTCACCGCGACATCAAGCCGGAGAATATTCTGATTTCCGGCGGACATGCGATCGTCGCCGACTTCGGCATCGCGCGCGCAATCGACGTGGCCGGAGTACAACAGCTGACCCGCACCGGTATGGGCGGCCCCGGCACCCCGGCGTATATGAGTCCCGAGCAGTTGATGGGAGACCGTCAACTCGATGGCCGCAGCGACATTTACAGCCTCGGTTGCGTTCTGTACGAGATGTTGACCGGGAAGCCGCCATTCGCCGGAAAGGAAGGGTTCGTCAAGCGATTCACCGAGCCTCCTCCGCAACCCTCGAGCGTTCGGAAAGAGGTTCCTCGATGGCTCGACGACGTAGTAATGAAAACGCTGGCCCGGGATCCGGAGGAGCGTTATGGGCGCGCGGAGGATCTCGTTCGCGCGCTATCCGATCACGCGGCGATAGATCCACATCCGTCGACCACTTCAGCGACTGTTAAAAGCAGCGATTCTCCCCGTCCAGTGGAAACGATCGCATATCGCTTGACCCCAACCGCGGCTAATCGCCTCCGCGAGACGGAGCAGCCATCCATTGGTGTTCTGCCGTTCGCGAACATGAGTGAGAATCGCGACAACGAATATTTCTCCGACGGCATAACGGAGGAGATTCTAAATGCGCTTTCGCGAATTCCCACCCTCAAAGTCGCCGCCCGCACTTCCACTTTCGCTCTCAAGGGAAGGTCACTTGGCATCACCGAGATCGGGCAGCTCCTGAATGTGAAGACCATCCTCGAAGGAAGTGTGCGTCGAATGGGTCAGCGCGTGCGCATTAGCGCTCAACTCATCAATGCGCGCGACGGATACCACATCTGGTCGGAACGATACGATCGAGAGATCGAGGATGTCTTTGAAATTCAGGACGAGATCGCGCGAACCATCGTCGACCGGCTAAAGGTCAAGCTGACTGCGGCGCAGGATGAAGCTCTCGGCAAGCGGCACACTGAAAACGTTAAGGCGTACGAGCTCTATCTGCGGGGCCGGCATTGCTGGTATCGATGGAACATGAAGGGAATGCTGGAAAAGGCGATCCGTCATTACGAGCATGCGCTTGCCAAAGATCCTGATTACGCCCTCGCATATCATGGACTCGCCGATGCGTACAGCTTGCCGGGACTCTGGGGATTCCTCCCCCCTTCAACGGTTCTTCCCAAGGCACTGGCAGCCGCAACGCGTTCGGTAGAGTTGGCCCCTGAGCTGGCGGAATCGCGCACTTCTCTCGGCTTCGTGCAGCTCCTGAGCCTGGATTGGGAAGCGGCAGAATCTTCGCTGCTCCATGCGATTGACCTGAACCCGCGACATGGGCTCGCACACAGCTTTCATGCGTGGCTTCTCAGCATCGTGGACAGACAGCGCGAGGCCGCGGAGGCCGCCCGTCTGGGACAGGAGCTTGATCCGCTATCTCCGGCAACGAATGGAATAGCCGCGCTCGTCTCGTACCATGCACGACAGTACGACCAGGCGATCACCGAATGCCAGCGAGCCCTCGAGCGGGACCGCACATCTTTCCTCGCTCTGCTGGCAATGACTCTGTCGTACGCCGCAAAGGGGATGTACAAGGAAGCAATCAATCATGCGGAACGAGGC